>CAJUOY010000005.1 GCA_910588645.1 uncultured Christensenellaceae bacterium | reverse complement strand
CCCGGGAGGTTCTTTTAAAGATGGCAGAAAACACAGAAGTTAAGGCAACTAACCCTATGGATGAGGTTGTTGCTAAAATCGACAACGAGTCGAAGTTCAAGAGAGGGCAGACCGTAACCGCAACCATTTCTCAGGCTACGGACGACGGTTTACAGATTCTCTTGCCTTTCTCAAAGGCTGAAATTCCTTTAAGCAAAGACGAGCTTGACTGCGAAGTATATAACGCGGCAGACTACGTTGCTAAATTGGGCGAAGCTATCGAATTGCTTGTCGTTGGGCTTAATCCCCTTAAATTGTCCCAGAAGATGATTAAGGTATTGCAGCAGGAGGAAGCTTTGGGCGCTGAAATAGAGGGCGGCAAAGAGTTTACCGTAGTCTGCACAGGCTCAAATAAGGGCGGACTTACCGCACAATTCGGTACTTATTCTGTTTTCGTTCCCGCAAAAGAAATCCGTCCCGGATTTGTTAAGGATCTTGCAAAATACGAAGGTAAAAATTTAAGACTCCGCGCGCTTGAGATCAAGAGAAGCGGATCGAAAAAAGAAATTATCGCTTCCCAACGCGTTATTCTTCAGGAAGAGCGCGAGGCTAAAGAGGCAATTAAGCTTGAAAGAGAAAATGAATTTTTCTCCAGCATTCAGGTTGGCGACGTTGTAGAAGGAAAAGTTGAAAGGGCTACTAATTTCGGCGCGTTTGTTTCCGTAAACGGTTTTGATTGCCTTGCTCATATATCCGATCTTTCCTGGACGGGAGCTACGGCAGTTACCGATATACTTGAGATCGGAAATACTTATGAATTCCTTATCCTTAAAATAGATGCCGAAAAAAAGAAAGTTTCCATAGGTTACAAACAGCTTCAGCCTCAGCCTTGGGATCTTGTAGACGGCAAATATAACGTAGGCGACGTTATTCACGGTAAAGTTGTTAGAATAGTTCCTTTCGGCGCGTTTGTCGAAGTTGAAAAAGGCGTTGACGGTTTGGTTCACGTTTCTCAGATTACTCACGAGAGAATCGAAACTCCCGCAACTGTTCTCAACGTTGGCGACGAAGTTGACGCAAAAATTATTGCAATAGACATCGAAGCAAGGAAAATGAATCTTTCCATTAAAGCTCTTTTACCCGAAGGTGAAAAGAGAAAGCGCGGCGGCGATGAGGAAGGCGAGGAAACTTCTCCCAGAAGAGGCCGTCAAGCAAGAAAGAGCGCTTCCAATGACGATGAACTTTCTACCTGGAGCGAGGGCAGTATAGGCGGTACGTCGATTGCAGATTTGCTTGCAAGCGCAAAAGACAATAAATAAGATTTGAATATTAAAAACTCCGCTATATGCGGAGTTTTTTGTTTAGCAAAAAACTTTAAAGTTTATAAAATAAATGTAATTTTAATAATTGAGGTGACACATTATGAAAAAAGAGGGCAACATTAAAATTTCAAGCGAAAATATGATGCCTATAATTAAAAAATGGCTATATTCTGATAAGGACATATTTTTAAGAGAAATTGTTGCAAACGGTATCGATGCAATAACCAAATTTAAAAAATTGGCGACTATGGGAGAAGCAACAGACGACGGGGAAGAGTACTGCATAAAAATTTCCGTCGACGAAAAGGAAAGAACTCTCACCGTCGAAGATAACGGACTCGGTATGACCGCAGAAGAGGTTGAAAAGTACATTACTCAAATTGCTTTTTCAGGAGCTTCCGACTTTTTGGAAAAATACGAAAAAGCGGACGGTGACGGAATTATCGGACATTTCGGGCTTGGTTTTTACTCGGTATATATGGTGTCCGACAATGTCGAAATATTTACAAAGTCATATAAAGATTCTCCCGCAATACATTGGGAGAGCGACGGAAATGCGGTTTACAGCATAGAAAACTGCGATAAGGACACTCGCGGTACTAAAATAGTTTTGCATATATCCGATAAAGAAAAAGAATTCCTCAATGAGAACAATATTAAAAATCTGGTCAATAAATATTGTTCGTTTATGCCTTATAATATCTACGTATCATATAAAGGCGACGGAAAAGACGAACCTCTCAATTCTACCGTTCCGCTTTACTGTAAGGCGCCCAAAGACTGTACTGATGAAGAATATAAAAAGTTCTATACCGAAACATTTATGGACTTTAACGAGCCGATGTTTTGGGTGCATTTAAATATGGATTATCCTTTTAAACTTAAAGGTATTCTCTATTTTCCCAAGGTAAAAAATAAACTTGAACTGGAACGCGGAAAAGTTAAATTATATTGCAATCAAGTGTTTATTGCCGACAACATCAAAGAAGTAATCCCGGAATTTCTTATGCTTTTAAACGGCGTAATCGATTGTCCCGATATTCCGCTCAACGTTTCCAGAAGTTTTCTTCAAAACGATAGGGAAGTACAAAAAATCAGTAAACATATAACCAAAAAAGTTGCGGACAAATTGACTTCTCTATTTAAAAACGATAGGGAAAAATATGAATCCTGTTGGAACGATATAGCTAATTTTATTAAATTCGGATGCATCAAAGATAATGATTTTTACGAAAAAGTCAAAGATATAATAATCTACAAGGATTTAAACGGAAAATACGTAGGGTTTAACGATCTTGCGACGGAATCGACTGGCGATGATAAAAAACCTTCAACAATCTATTATGTAACCGATGAGGATCAACAGGCAGGATATATATCGTTATTTAAAGACGAAGGGATAAACGCAATCTTATGTGATAATTTTATCGATCCGCATTTCCTAAGTTTCGTTGAATATAAAGCTCCCGATAAAATCAAATTTACACGTATAGATTCGGAAATCGGAGACGTACTGAAAAAAGAAGAGGCAGACGACAGCGCGCTAACTGAAATAATAAAAAACGTTTTAAACGACGACAAACTTACAATCAAAACGCAGGCTCTTAAAAACGATAAACTCCCGGCAATTATGGTTGTGGACGAGTATATGCGCCGCTATAGCGAAATGGGAAAATATTACGGAATGAGTGAAGGAGATATTGCAAAAACTCTGATTGTAAACATTTCGTGTCCGATTATCTCAAAAATTAAGGAACTCAATGAAACCAAACAGAATTTTGTAATAAGATATATTTACCTTTTAGCTTTATCCTCTTTCAAAAAACTTACGCAAGAAGAAACAGAGGAATTACAGAATTTGAACCTTTCGCTTCTGAACGACTATATAAGATAAATTGACCGCTCTCTTATAGAGAGCGGTTTTTAATTTTTGTATAAAATTAATTGCAATTTTTATTGATTTTTTATAAATCACCCTTGAAAAATTTAATCATATGTGGTAAAATAAATAAGGTATGAGTTACTGTAAAAGCTCAATAGAGCGGCTGAAAATATTTCATAGCGGAATCGACTGTAAAGCCTATGAATTTTTCGGTTGCCACAAGCTTAAAAACGGTAACCGTATTTTCAGAGTTTGGGCTCCTCACGCGAAATCCGTTAGTTTACACGGATATTTTTGCGGCAAAGAGCATACCGTATCTATGTTGCGGCTTTGTGATAACGAAAGCTTTGAAACGGAAATAGAGGCATATCCCGGCGATAAATACTGTTTTCTTATAAAAACGGAAGATGGCAGGGAGCTTTTAAAATCCGATCCTTATGCGTTCAAATCCGATTTACCGTATTCACATTATTCCATAGTGTGCGACTTGCCGAAACCGTCGGACTATAGAGAATTATTTTTACCTCATAGCTATAATGAGCCAATAAATATCTATGAAGTCAACTTGACTTCCTGGAAGAGACACGAAGATAATTCATATTATAGCTTTGCCGAACTAACGAAAGAGCTTGTACCTTATGTAAAAAATCTCGGATATACGCACGTAGAATTTATGCCCGTAACAGAATATCCCTATGACGGAAGTTGGGGATATCAGGTGACAGGATATTTCTCGATAACTTCAAGATTAGGTTCGTTAGAAGATTTTAAAACACTTATAGACTGTTTTCATAAGAACGGTATAAAGGTAATACTGGATTGGGTGCCGGCGCATTTTCCTAAAGATGATTTCGGGCTATACGAGTTCGACGGACAACCGTTATATGAGTGTCCGCTATGGGACAGAATGGAACACCTCGGTTGGGGAACTCGACGTTTTGATTTCGGCAGATGTGAGATCGATAATTTTCTGCTCTCCGCCGCGCACTTTTTATTTGATTATTTCCGTATAGATGGTCTCAGAGTGGACGCAGTCGCTTCAATCCTTTATTTAAACTATGACAGAAATCATAATGATTTTACCCCAAACGAATCCGGCGGGTATGAAAATTATGAAGGTATAAATTTTATAAAAAAACTTAATGAGTCTTTAAAGAAAAAGTTTGCAGGCGCAATTACTATTGCGGAAGAATCCACGGCATTTTGCAAAGTTACTGGAAAAATCGAAGACGGCGGATTGGGTTTTGATTATAAATGGAATATGGGATGGATGAACGATGTCTTGTATTATTGTAAGCAAGATCCGTATTTCAGAAACCATCATCACAACAAATTGACGTTTTCGCTTGTATACGCTTTTTCGGAAAGATTTATTTTACCGATTTCTCACGATGAAGTCGTTCATGTTAAGGGCTCCGTTGTAAATAAAATGCCGGGTGAATACTTTGACAAATTTGCCGGAGAAAGACTTTTTTTGGCTTATATGTTTGCTCATCCCGGTAAAAAACTCAATTTTATGGGTTACGAGTTTGCTCAATTCAAGGAGTGGGATTATAACGCAGGTATCGACTTGTTTCTTGCAGATCAATTTGACCAGCACGCAAAAATGAGAGTTTTTATAAAACGTCTTAATACTCTTTATAAGAGCTACGGCGCGCTATTTGAAAGGGACTTTGGATGGGACGGATTCAAATGGAACGTAGTAGACGATAAATACAACAATCTTTTAGCATTTTCAAGGTTTTCCGATAGCGGAGAGACTTTAATTGCTATAATGAATTTTTCGGGAATAGATTTAAAAAATTATAGCATACCGTCGATTGCCGAAGGTAAGTACCGTCTGATACTTAACACTGATGACACGCGTTTCGGTGGAAACGGAGAAGTAACTAAAAAAATATTCAATACGTTAAAGCAACCGGACGGAAGCGAAAGTTTGCAGATCGCAGACATTCCGAAACTGTCCTGTATGTATTTTATAAAAGAAAATCAATAAGGGGATTTAGCCATGCTAAAAAAGAAAGAATGCGTTGCAATGTTGCTCGCCGGAGGACAGGGCAGCAGACTATATGCACTGACCAGCAACATAGCAAAACCTGCAGTTTCATTCGGTTCAAAGTACAGGATTATCGACTTCCCGTTGTCAAACTGCATCAATTCAGGTATAGATACCGTAGGTGTACTCACACAATACCAACCGCTAATTCTTAACGAGTACGTCGGAAACGGCCAGCCTTGGGATCTTGACAGAACCTTTGGCGGCGTACATATCCTTTCGCCCTATGAGGCGAAAATGGATACGTCCTGGTACAAAGGTACGGCAAACGCAATTTATCAAAATATCCGCTTTATGAAAATGTACGATCCCGACTATGTTTTAATACTTTCGGGCGATCACATTTACAAAATGGATTACGATAAAATGCTTGCGGCACATAAAGCCGCAAACGCCGATTGCACGATTGCATGTATGCAAGTTCCTTTAAAGGAAGCGTCCCGTTTCGGTATTTTAAATACCAACCGTGACGGCACTATATATGAATTTGAAGAAAAGCCCGCAAAGCCCAAAAGCGATTTGGCCTCTATGGGAATTTATATTTTTACCGCTTCGAAATTATTCAAATATTTGGAGCTTGATAATCAGGATCCGAAGTCTGAAAACGATTTCGGTAAGAACGTACTTCCCGCAATGCTTAAATCGGGAGAAAAAATGTATACTTACCGTTTTGAAGGATATTGGAAAGACGTAGGAACTATAAGTTCTCTTTGGGAAGCTAATATGGACTTGCTCGGCGTAGTTCCTAATTTTGAACTTGCCGACAGAGAACGGGTAATTCATTCAAGAAGTCCTTTGGCGCCGCCTGCTTATATTCAAGGTGAAGTTATCAATTCGCTTGTCGCAACGGGCGGAGAAATAGAGGGAAAAGTAGTTAACTCAGTCATCGGAACAAACTGCATAATTGAAGAAGGCGCGGAAGTAATCGACAGTGTACTTATGGGCAATATAACCGTAAAATCGGGCGCTAAGATAAATTATTCGATTATAGACGAAGAAGTGACTATAAATGAGAACGCAATGGTTGGAGCGCCTATCCCGGAAGCTTTGAAAGTTGAAAGCAACACATCCGGAATAGCGGTCTTGGGCAGGGGAATAACCGTAAGAAAGAACGGAAAAGTTCCTGCAGGTGTAATCGCGGACAAGAATGTATAAGGGGGACACTAAAATGGCATCTACAGTCGGAATAATATTTTCAAGTATGAACGAAGAAAACGTGCCTGAGCTTACCAGAGTAAGATCAATGGGATCGATACCAATCGGCGGCAGGTATCGCGTTGTCGATTTTGCTTTGTCCAATATGGTCAACTCAGGAATAACCACTGTCGGAATGATAACAAAAAATAATTATCAGTCCTTAATGGATCATCTCGGCGCAGGCAAGGACTGGGATCTTTCCAGAAAGGACGGAGGTTTGATTTTATTGCCTCCTTACAGCGGAGAGTCTGAAACGTTGTACCGTAACCGCCTTGAAGCTTTGAAGGGCGCCACCGCGTTTTTAAAGAAGTGTAAAGAGGACTTTGTAGTCATAACGGATAGCGACGCTGTTTATAAACTCGATTACAGCAAAGTAATTGAAGCGCATATTGCCAAAAATGCCGATATTACTATGGTTTATCACGAACACGAGGTAGTAAGGTCTCATTATTTTATGACCTTTAACACGGCGGACGACGGAAGAATTACCGATATTGAGATAAATCCCACGTCCGGCGGCGTCAGAAAGAATTATATAAACGTAATGGTTGCGCGAACATCATTTATGTTAAGATTAATTCAGGACGCAATTCAGCACGGTTACAAAAGTTTCGGCAGAGACATTCTAAGTCCCAGCGTCGGACTATTCAATTTATACGCATATAAATTGGAAGGATATTATTCCAGTATTTCTTCTCTTGAAAAATACTTTGAAATTAATTTCGATCTTCTCAAAAAAGATGTGCGTAGCGAAATATTCGGGCAGAGAGACGTCTATACGAAAGTTAACGACAGCGCTCCCGCAAAGTTTGCTGACACGGCCAAAGTCAAAAATTCACTTGTATCGGACGGTTGCATAATCGAAGGCACGGTGGAAAATTGTATTTTATTCCGCGGAGTAAAGATAGGAAGAGATACTGTAGTAAAGAACTGCATAATAATGACAGACAATATTATAGGAGAAAACTGTAATCTTGCATACGTGGTAAGTGATAAAGATTCGGTTATCAGAGACGGCCGCGTGTTGGCAGGATGCGAAATTCAGCCTTACTTTATAAGCAAGGGCTCGCTAATTTAAAATTGAAACGGGGGATCAGTATGGCAGAAGCAAAATCAACAAAAACAAAAAAAGCGGCAACGGCAACAAAATCGACAAAAACGTCGGTTAAACCTGCCGCGCCCAGAAAAAAATCAACGGCGACTACAAAGGCTGTTGAAGCAATTAACCATAATCAGGATAAAAAGAAAATTCTTTTTGTTGCTTCGGAATCAACGCCATTTATTGCAACGGGCGGCTTAGCAGAAGTAATAGGTTCACTTTCAAAGTCTTTGGCTGCAACAGGTAAATTTGACGTAAGAGTAGTGATTCCTCTTTATTCCGATATAAAAAAGGAATATAGAGATAAATTTAACTATCTTGGAAATTTATACGTACATTTAGCTTGGCGTAATCAGTATTGTGGAATATTCGAATACGTACAGGACGGCGTTACGTTTTATTTTATAGATAATGAATTCTATTTCAAACGTCCGGGTTGCTACGGATATTTCGACGACGGTGAAAGATTTGCTTTCTTTTCAAGAAGCGTTCTTGAAATCTTACCTTTTTTGAATTTCTATCCCGACGTAATGCATTGTCACGATTGGCAAGCGGCTCTTGCAGCAATTTATTTAAAAACAAATTACTGCTTCCGTCCCGAATATCAGTTCATCAGGGCATTATTTACAATTCATAATATAGAATATCAGGGCTGGTATTCTCTTGACCTGTTGGGCGATTTATTTGATATATACGGCACTTATCAACATCTTGTCGAGTACAAAAATTCAATAAACCTTATGAAAGGAGCCATTGAATGCTGTGAAAAATTTTCTACCGTCAGTCCTAAATATGCGGATGAGATTAAAAATCCCTATTACGCACACGGGCTTGATCCTATAATCAAGAAAAATGAGTTTAAACTTTGCGGAATACTGAACGGCATTGACGCAGACGGTTACAATCCAATAAAAGACACTCATCTGTACGCTAATTACAGCGCGGAAGATTTCTCTAACAAAGCAGTATGCAAAATGAACTTGCAGCAACAGTTGGGGCTGCCGCAAAAGCCCGATACGCCAATTATCTCAATGGTAACAAGGTTGGTATCGCATAAGGGACTTGACTTGGTTACAGCCGTCATTGAAGAATTCTTACAAGATGACATTCAGGTAGTCATTCTCGGCACAGGAGACGCGCACTATGAGGGATTTTTTACCGATCTTGCAAGACGTTATCCCGACAAACTGAGCGCAAATATAGTTTTTAACGGCGATTTATCGAGAAAAATCTATTCCGGTTCCGATATTTTTCTTATGCCTTCTAAATCCGAGCCCTGCGGGCTTTCTCAGATGATTGCTTGCCGTTACGGAACCATACCCGTCGTACGGGAAACGGGCGGATTATACGATAGCATTAAACCGCAACAAAACGGATATACTTTTACGAACTATAATGCACATGATATGTTATACGTTCTCCGTCAAGCGGTTTCCGATTATAAAAACAAAGAAGAGTGGGCAAAATTAATGTATCGTACTGCCAGATCGGATTTCAGCTGGAATCGTTCGGCATTGGATTATGAATCGCTCTATTTGGATATGCTTAAATAATTTCACATAATCAAGGAGAACAAAATGAGCACAACCGCACTTACCGAAAAGGACGCAAAAGAGTTAATTAAAGGGAAATTATCGAGGTACTTCGGAGTTTCCCCTCAAGAAGCGTCCAAAGATCAGGTTTATAAAGCTGTCGTTATGGTAGTCAGAGATATTTTACTTGAAAAGAGACAGCAATTTCATAAAAAAGTTAAAGCTAAACGGGCAAAAAAAGTATACTATTTATGTATGGAATTCCTTATGGGGCGTTCCTTAAAAAACAGTTTATATAATCTTGGATTTACTAATATCTTCGATAAAGCCGTATCATCGTACGGATTAAAGCTTGACGACTTGTATGAATTGGAACCTGACGCAGGATTGGGTAACGGCGGATTGGGCAGGCTTGCCGCTTGCTTTATGGACGCTTTAGCAAGCGGAAATTACCCCGCAATGGGATATTCTTTACGCTATGAGTACGGATTGTTTAAACAGAAAATAGTGGACGGTTGGCAAATAGAATTACCCGATGTTTGGTTACCCGGCGGCGAAGCTTGGCTTACTCAAAGAACAGATAAATGCTTCATAGTAAAATTTAACGGACAAATAGAAGAGAAGTGGACTGAAAACGGTCTTGAAACTAATTACGTAAACTGTAACGAAGTACAAGCCGTTGCCTATGATATGATGGTTTCGGGTAAGGACAGTGAAGCGGTTTCCGTCCTCAGACTTTGGAAGGCAAGACCAGTACAGGACTTCAATATGAAGCTGTTTTCTCAGGGCGATTACTATCAGGCGATGACAGAAGATAACGACGCCGACTTGCTGACAAAAGTTCTATACCCTGCGGATAACCACAATGCAGGTAAATCACTCAGGCTTAAACAACAATATTTCCTGTGTTCGGCGTCTATTCAGAATATCATCGAAGATCATAAGCATAGATACGGAAATTTGATGGATTTGCCTAAGCTTGCGGCAATACATCTCAATGATACTCATCCTGCGCTTGCAATCCCTGAATTAATGCGTATTCTCGTGGACGAATATTTCTACGACTGGGATAAAGCCTGGAACATTACAACATCAACGTGCGCATATACAAACCATACCGTACTTGCGGAAGCGCTTGAAACCTGGTCTGAAGATCTTATAGCAAGAACTATTCCCAGAATTCACTCGCTTATTAAGGAAATCAATAGAAGGCTGTGCGAACAGCTTTGGAACAGATTTCCCGGCGAGTGGGCAAAAATTTCAAGAATGTCTATTATCGAACACGATAGAATAAAAATGGCCAATTTATCCGTGTACGGCGGGCACTGTGTAAACGGAGTATCGGCTCTACACAGTGAAATAATTAAAACATCTGTATTCAAAGATTTCTACGATTTTACTCCCGAAAAATTTACAAATGTAACAAACGGAATAGCTCACAGAAGGTGGTTAAACCAATCTAATCCGGAGTTGTGCGAGTTATTAAACGACTGCATTGGTACGGCGTATGAAACCGACAGTTCAAAGCTTGCCGATTTCAAAAAATTCGATGAAGACAAAACTGTTCTTAAAAGACTTGAAGAAATTAAGGCTTTGAAAAAAGAACAGTTTGCCGAATTTGCAAAGAGGAAGCAGGGCGTAATCATCGATCCCAAAACTTTATTCGACGTACAAGCAAAAAGATTACATGAATATAAGCGTCAGCTTTTAAACGTATTGAACATTATTGATACTTATCTTGATTTACAAGAAAATGCCGATCTCGATATAGTTCCTAAGACTTATATTTTCGGAGCCAAAGCCGCGCCTGGATACGCGATGGCTAAAAAAATTATTCGTCTCATAAACTTCCTTGCCGAAGATATAAAGAAAAATCCAAGGATAAACGAAAAACTCAACGTTGTCTATATGGAAGACTATAACGTGACAATGTCGGAAAAGCTTATGCCCGCGTCGGAAGTGTCCGAACAAATTTCACTTGCCGGCAAAGAGGCCAGCGGCACCGGAAATATGAAATTTATGATTAACGGAGCGCTTACAATCGGCACACTTGACGGAGCTAATGTTGAAATGGCACAAGCTGTAGGAATCGAAAATATATTTATTTTCGGATATAAATCGAACGAAGTCGACGAAATTTGGAGAAACGGCTACAGTTCGAGCAAATATTATAACGAATCGCCTAAATTGCGTAGAATAATCGAAGCCCTCATAATCGGCTTTAACGGCGAGTCCTTTGCAGATATTGCTAATTATCTCTTGACTGATTCGCCCGTCGCGGATCCTTATATGTGTATGGCTGATTTCGCCGCTTATAGCAATACTCAGCACGAAATATCCAGGTTGTATTCAAAAGACAGATTTGCATGGAATCAGATGTCTTTGAGAAATATTGCTGCATCGGGATATTTTTCAGCTGATAGATCTATAAACGATTACGCAAACAACATTTGGAATTTAAAAAGCTTAGTATTGAAATCAGATAAATAATTTTATTGTAAAAGCGGGACGTAATGTCCCGCTTTATGTACTACGTCTGACATAATTAGCATTTTTACTTGATTTGTTCTGAAATATTAATTATTTCAATAAAAATTTTTTAAAAATCTTTTTTAAATTAAGCCCTGCAGATTTTGCCAAATTCTCTTGACAAGCCTGTAATTTTATGTTATTCTTTAAAAAATACCTCAACACTTCGTAAAACCTGTCTTTTACGAAGTGTTGAGGTTATATTTTTTCTTCAAGCCACATTTCAAAATCAATTCGTGTGCCGTCTACTATGTCGAAAATATCAAGTTCGGCGTCAAAGTTCTTTTCTTGAAACTCTGCTATTTTCGCTAAAATTAAATCGGTAAATTTATCGTTTGATAAATTATTTAAATACTCTCTGTTTGTCATAAATTTCCCTCACTCTGATAAAGTTCTAAATATCGGATAATATTATATATGCCCTTCATTCTGCAAGCGCATTCTTTGTAATTGCGGGCACTGAAATAATAAAAATATTTGAAATCGTTATTGAAATATATTACCCGGTAACACTTTTTAGATGTCCGGACTATCAAGAACTCATCAATAAGAGTTCTTTTTTTATAACGTGCGTATCGGTAATTATGCGTCTTTGGTGAATGAATCAATTTGTAAGCTTTTGTAAATGCCCCCACTAATTCATCATTAAGCCAAAATACACGATACCCGGGCGGAGCGCCTACCCTTCCCGCCATTATTCCGCAGGCTTATTATTGTCGGGATAAGTGGCAATAATTTTATAATCCTCGGCACTCTTACCGTATTGAAGAAGAGCGACGTAAAGGCAACATTCTTTCTTTTTGTCAAAGATTTTACGAGCCTTACTCTCTTTTAAGCAGATCTTTACTTGCCTTTTACTGCTTATATCTTTTTGATAACCTACTACATACAACATAGCTACACCTTTGCTGCCTCTGTTTTTAAGTAAAGTATAGTACATTATTAATTTACTGTCAAGTATTAATTTACTAAATTACATATAATTTTTATATGGACTTTACCAAAAGATTTAATGAAGTATTAAAAAATAGTAATATTTCACAAGTAGATTTAGCAAGGGCTTGCAATATTTCAAAACAAAATATTACAAATTATAAGCGCGGTATTACGGTTCCAAGTATAGAAACACTATATTTAATTTGTAAAACCCTTGATGTTACAAGTGACTATTTATTAGGACTTTCAAATTATATTTAAGATTAATTATAATAAATAAGGTCATATCAGAAGAAATTTATTAAGGAATTTATACAAATGGAATGTCCTAATTGTAATTGCACCAATATACAAATAAATGAAGCCTGGGATAAAACTATTGATTTACCACGAAAATATAAAATAATTTATGGGATTATTGCCGGAGTGCTTATTTTATTAACTGCGGGATTTTTTAAAGTAACTTTTGTGGCGGGCATTGTTTCACTTATATTAACTGTTGGCTTTATTGGCGGGGGCGCACAGTGGTATAATAGTTGGAAAAAAGATCAAAAAAAGAAAACTCATTCTAAATGTATATGCAAACACTGTGGTTACATTTGGTATTTAGATTGAAAAAATATATAAATATATATATTTATATAAAGTGAAATTCTAAAAAATTGCGAACCTCTCCTTAAATGCTTTTCGAAGTCGGGGAAACATTTCCCCGACACCCTTTTGAAGATCCATATTTTCGTATCAACAAGTTAATACAAAACTATGGATCGGAATTGAGGGGGGGAGAAACTCTCCCCCCTTCCCCCCCCTCTGTTACGGGCTGGGATATGGATCTTTAAAAGGTTTTTACGTATGGTATCCCCTTTAAAAGGAGAACCGCATTTTTTCGTACGTCTGCCGCATATATGCTTGTCCTCTGCCCCAAGCTATACGGCAGTAAATCCCGCGCTTACGCGCCAGAAGACCACCACTTGATTGTTTATATTATCCTCGCCGCCAGTCACGGCGAGAGCGCGTTTTTTTTGCGTTAGAGCGCACAAGCTCTCAGTAGTTTTTTGACTTACTGCACGGTCATTTTTATTAAATTTTTTTTATAATTCAATATTTTGTGTAAACATTTGTTTGTGTGCCACAATATATTGTATATAAACTTTTTTTGAACACTTTATGATGTGGTTAAAATAAAAGAGTGCGCGAAACCTTTTTGGTTTCGCGCACTCTTTTTGTTATTTGAGTAAATTATTAATTTACTCTTTATGTAAAAAAAATTACCTTGCATAGTTTATTTGATTTGACTACCATTAACGACTATTTGCTGCTCAGAAGTCACAAGTAAATTCGGAGCATAATTCATATATAGCTTTTCCGTACGCTTTACCCCACCTTGCGCCGTTGTTTGCTTTTCTACTGAATACCAACCTTCAAGCATATCGTTGTAAAGCTGATTATTATACGCCGATAAGCAAACTTTCGACTTGCTCGTCTTTAACAACTCTAACAGCTCGATATGCTGCATGTCTGTCATCTCATATTTATAGAGATTTCTTTTCCGTATACTCTGAAGGTACGGCGGATCTACATATAATAGCGTTTCAGGATTATTATATCTCTCTATCAGAGTAAGCGCGTTTATGTTTTCGATTTGCGCTTCTTTCAGTCGCTTGCAAACATCATTTACTATTCTCGGAAGCTCGCTCCACTGCGAAACACATTTCGGCCCTGTTGAAATCTGAACGTTTCGCCAGCTTGACAAGCTTGAATTGCTCGTACCAAAACTTTGATGAAATCTAACTAATGTACGCCGGGCACGTTCCAACTCATCGCCCTCAATTTTATAACAGTTTTTATATTCTTCCCGCGCCCAAGGAGTAAACATAAGCACGGATGCAAGCTCTGCAGGACGCTCGCGGCAGACCTTGAATAAGTTTACGATATTTCCGTCTATATCATTAATTGTTTCTATCGCTGAAGGCTGTTTATTGAAAAACACACCGCCGCTCCCAAAATACGGTTCGCAATAAACTTTATGTTGCGGGAAATAACTAATTATCCAATCTGCAATTCGCCACTTCCCACCGGGGTATTTTAAAATTGCTTTCATTTTTATTCTCCTTGAATTTATCGGCCGTCCAGCATAATAGGCGGTATTTTTGACAGCGCTTTGCGGTGCAGCTTTGTGATCACTTTCAATCGTCCCATTTTTTAAAAGATTTATTCTTCTTACTATTGCCCCACAGGCCATATTTAAAGAACCACCAGAACGGACGAATTATCCAAGCCCAGAATATTCCCAACGTTATTACGGTTGCTATAATTATTAAAATGTTACTCCATTCCGGAAAACTTGTTTCCACCGGCAAAAAGTAATCCGTTAGGAATTTTAGAATATATTCGTATACTGTCATCTCGGCCGTGATCCTCCTCCGCCGGTTCCCGGGAACGGCACTTCCGTACTAAACCCGAAGAATGCAGCTATTTTATTAAAAATATCGATTATTGTATTTATAGCTTCTAATAACCACTCCAGAACGTCGGCTAAAAAGTTTATTGATGTATCCGCTATGGTTGAAATAAACTCTAAAAGCGGTGAAGCGATTGTATCGACGTTTTCCCAAACCGTCATAAACAGATTAAAGAAAAATTCAAAGATCGAAGCCATTTAATCACCTTCACTCGCACCCCTACCGCCGAGCCATTTTTTAAGCAGTCCGATTGATAAGTTTACTATCATAAACGCGCAAGGCAGACCGATTACTAAAAGTCCTAATGTTATATCGCCTGCAATTTTGGTGCCTAAAAATTGCGTAGTAAGTTGGAAAAATATCTTTATAAATGATACAGCAGCACTGAAAATCCCTAAATTCGTTGTGCCTTCTAATACCGCATTTGCGTATCCTTCTGACTCGCCTTCCTTAAATCCTTGATTATAGCCCTTGTCATAGCCTATTTCTTCGCCCTTGGACTGCCCATCGGAAAGGCCTTCGTTATATCCGGCAGTAAATCCACCGCTATAATTTCCGTTATCTTGCATTATAGATACATTAGCAAAAGTATCTAAGGCTCTGCCGAACATTATTTCAATACTACTTATATTTTGCATACGGATTAAATCTTCGTCAGTCGCAACTGTTTTTAGATTTCCGTATCTACCATTTTCAACAGGTGATAAAGGTACATTATACTTTTTATCTGTGACATCAATAAACGTTATACTGGGTATTGTTGCTACATCACCATTTAATAAAATTGGTCTATTATTTGAATAAGTAAATGGATTTATAAAATTAATCTTTATAATTGCACGTTCAAGATAATATTCTTCACCGTTTTCTATGATGTAGTCGTTGTCATCGTATATTTGCGCCGTGTTTATGCCATTTGATATATAATTCGGTCTTAATCCCTTTTTATTTATTACTACATTTTTACCGTTTACATCATAAGTAAATTGTGCATCGATTAGCGAACGTTGAAATATACCGTATTGAGCCACGTCGGATCCTTCAACGAATCCATCGGATTTGCCGTCATTATATCCGTTTGTGTATCCTTCGCCGTATCCCGGTTTATAATCTCCCGTATAAACATAGACTTTAAAATCAAATGTATAATTAACGTCAGGTTGCGCCGAGTAATAATATAAAACAAGTTGCAAATATGTATTTTTATAATCTGCGGTATTTAACGTTACATAATTCCCGGATATTACATCGGCTTTAACAACTTGATTTGTATCAATAGATCTGAAAAAATAATGAAAATTCCAGCTATAATCAAATGTTACTTTTTCAAAATCGAATGTAATTATTGTGGAAGGTAAATTAAATAATCGGAGATCGCCAAGAGCTTTTCCTTCGTTCGGATAACTGGATCCTGATAACCTTAATAAATTATATTTTAAAGTCCCTTCAAAATCGTAAGCGTTAGATATTATTTCTTTTTCGGCAAACATTGCCGTATTATTTACTTGATGAGCTTCGGCAGCATAAGCGGTATGTTTAGATCCGCAATTTAATTTTGATACAACAAAACCAAGTATAAGAAAACCTATAAATATTATTAAGATAATTATTAATATTCTTTTTAAAATCTTTTTAAATTTCTTCATACATTAATAGCAGAATACGCCCGCCACACAGGCGGGCGTATTTTGAATTATCTTGAACCTCCACGGGCAAAGCCTTTAACCCAAGAAAAGATCTTGGTAAAAAGCCACGTCGCAAGGGGAATTGATATTCCGGCGATCAGCAACCAGCCAAAGCCCGTTACGCCGCTTATAGTTCCGTTTTCTCCGATATTGAAAATCAAATTACCGGTCGAAGCAAGCGCGTTAATTAATGCTGTAAATATACCGGAAAGCATATCTGTAATTCCTTTAATGAATTCTGCCATATAACCTCCTTAATTTTTTTATTCGTCGTTGGTGCACTCAACGTCGTTACCCTTTTTAACTGTAAAACGTATGTATATCTCTTTACTGATATAGTTGTAAATAATTTTGTAATCGTTGTATTTATGGAAATACGAAATTATTTCGCATATGCCGTTAACTATATCAGATGAAGTACTTTCTATCTTGTATACATTTTGATTATTTTTGACAATATAAATTGTTGCAAAATTGGGCTCCACATTTTCCGGACTTCCCGCAATTTTTCGCGCAACTCCCTTTATTTTAGCCTTAATCTTTTCGATTATTTTCATTGCCTTTTTGCTCTCTTTTATGGTATAATTTATTTGAATATTTAAAGGTACTTTATTAGCACTTCAAATCAAACAACCTGTCTTTTACGAAGTGTTGGACTAATATGAGCTATCCTATTAAAACAAGTTTATACACTTAAAAAAGGAAAAAATGTCAAACTACTACACTCAACGGAACAATAAAAATCTTGAAACAATAGAACGGCTTTTAGACGAATTGCCGGCTTTTTGCTATGATTATTTTTTAGCTATCGACAGTCAGACTTCGACTTTGACAAGACTTAACTACGCTCACGATTTAAGAATATTTTTTTACTACCTTCAAGAAAAGAAATTTAGAAAACATAAATCGATAAATGAAATTACACTCACTGATTTGGAGCAAGTATCAAGCAATGATATAGATTATTTTCTTGGATTCCTTTCCCACTACTCTTTTTACGGGAAGGAACATACATGCACTGAAAGGGCAAAAGCAAGAAAGCTTTCTTCCGTTCGGGCTATGTTTAAATATTTTTTTAATAAAAATATGATTGCGGTAGATAATGCTTCGAAGGTTCTAACACCAAAGCTTCACGAAAAGCCGATCATTCGTCTTGACAAAGATGAAGTTTTTAATATTTTGGAAGTTGCGGAAAACGGCGACGGACTCTCCCCTCATCAGCAAATTTACCATGACAAAACAAGAACGAGAGACACAGCGATTTTAATGCTTTTTTTAGGTACAGGTATTCGAATCAGCGAACTTGTAGGACTGAATAACGAAGACATTAATTTTAAAGATAATTCATTCATTGTTACAAGAAAAGGCGGAAATAAATCTATATTATATTTTGATGACGATGTTGCAGAAGCGCTTCAAAGATACCTCGATTATAAAGAAAAAAATTATGACGATCTGAAAGAACCTACCGCGCTATTTATTTCTAATAATAAGTCAAGACTTACCGTACGTGCGGTTGAAAACCTAGTCAATAAATATGCCAAAATTGTCTCTCCTTTAAAAAAAATATCACCCCATAAGCTTCGTTCTACCTACGGAACGCAACTTTACAGAGCTACGGGAGATATTTATTTGGTGGCCGATGTATTAGGCCATAAAGACGTAAATACGACGCGCAAACACTATGCTGCGATAAGCGACGATAACCGTCGCGGAGTTGTGGGCAAGGTTAAACTAAAACGCGAAGAAGATGATTTTGAAGATTAAAAAAGAGCGGATTATTCCACTCTTTTTTACATGCCTAAATGACTTACACTTAATTCGTTATTATTTTTTCTATTTTAATTATCGCATCATCCTTTATATCAAGACATCTACCACAATTATCACAGATTTTATTAGGATCAAGATCGCAAATATCACATTCTCCGCAATTAATACAAGCTCTGTCATATAACACGCATTCCTTACTTTCCTTCTTCACAGGTATCCCTCCACTATAATATGAAATATTATTAATTTTAAATTATTTTAAATTTAGAAAACTTTTGTTTGATTTTTCTTGTTTTATTTGCTATAATAAAATTGCGAGGTAAAAATTATGGGAGCAAACAGAAAAGAAACAAAGATTAAAAATGAAGACGCTGTTTTTGGATACATACAAAAATATATATCCGAAAAGGGTTATGCGCCTTGCGTACGTGAAGTATGCGCAGCCTGTAAAATTAAATCTACCGCAACTGTTTTCAACATAATTAACAGACTTAAGGAGCGCGGACTGCTTGAAAAATCAGACGTTAAACGCCGCGCAATCTCTCTTAAAAGTAAATCCCTCTCCGTTCCTTTGGTTGGAACCGTAGCAGCCGGACAGCCGATTTTCGCAACTGAAAATTATGAGGATTATTTTTCGCTGCCTGATAATTTCTTTTCAGGTAATGATCTGTTTATGCTTACCGTTCAGGGCGATTCTATGATTAAAATCGGTATATTAAACGGCGATAAAGTAATTGTAAACAGACAAGACGTCGCAATCAACGGAGAAATCGTAGTTGCCTTAGTAGAAGATAGCGCTACAGTTAAAAGATTTTATAAGCGCGATGGTAAAATTATTTTACATCCGGAAAATGATACTATGGATGACTTTATTTACGACGACGTCAAAATATTGGGTAAAGTTGTAGGTTTAATAAGAAACTTTTAAACATCGTCAACTGAATTAACTTCGCTGTCTTCCATCTCCTCTCTATACGGGTTGACGTGTACTGTAATATGTTTTACGAGAGGAAAATTTTCCTCTATCCCCTTATGAAGCGTCTCCGCTATTTCGTGAGCTTCATATAGAGATAATGATCCATCGCATGCAATCTCAACAATTACATATATTCTATTGCCGAACAGCCTAGTCATCAGCAAATCAATTCGCTTTACTCCGTCACACGATGAAATAAATTCTTTTATTTCATTTTCGGTTCTTTCATCACAAGCTTCGTCCGTCATTTTCTTTACTGCATCGATAAAGATTTTTACCGCCGCAAAAATAATCATTGCGCATATTACGAGGCAAGCAACTGAATCAAGTACAGGCACGCCGCACATTGCGCCCACTACGCCTACTAAACTGCCTATTGAAGATAATGCGTCCGATCTATGATGCCAAGCGTCAGCCTTTAAAGCAGTCGAATTTACCCTTTTAGCCGCAATAATCGTATACCAAAACATTCCCTCTTTAACAACTATAGATAAGGCCGCAGCTATAAGAGCTATGAGTTTAGGTATTTCCAATTCTTTATAAGCTCCACTGACGATATTCTCCACACCTGAATAGCCAATACCCGCACCGGTCGCAAATAAAACCGCGGCAAGAATTATAGCCGCAACGCATTCGAATCTTTCGTGCCCGAACGGATGTCTTCTATCCGCTTTTTTTGAAGATATTTTAACTCCGATTAAAACTATGAAAGTCGAAAAAACGTCAGAGGCTGAATGAACCGCATCTGATATCAACGCCATTGAAGAACCCAATATTCCGGCAATCAACTTGAACACAGACAGCAAAGCATTTATAATAATCGTCACCACAGACGTTTTTAAAACTATTTTTTCTAAATTAGTTTTTTGCAATGTTTTCTCCGATTTTTAGATAATTTTGCTTAAAATAAATTGACAATATACTCTTTTTTAAATATAATATTCAAGTAAGTTAAATGCTGCTATGGCTCAGCAGGTAGAGCACGTCCTTGGTAAGGACGAGGTCACCGGTTCAAGTCCGGTTAGCAGCTCCAAGAAACCCACCATATATGGTGGGTTTCTTTTATATTTTACTACTAAATATTGTCTTTGTCAAATCTATTGAAAATTCAAAGTTATATTTATACGCATATTTAATTGTACAAAAATGCCGTTCCATCACGTAAACGGCACAAAAAAATTTTGCTTATTGTAATATCGCCAAACAAAATCGAATAAAACTATTCAGTTTTGTTTGCAATTTTTTTAGAAAATTGTTCTTTTCCGACAAAACACAAAGGACACTCAAAATCTTCCGGCACATTTTCCCATTTTGTTCCCGGAGCTATTCCACCTTCGGGATACCCCTGCTCTTCGTCATATTCCCAATTACAGATTTCACATATATATTTCATAGTAACTCCTTATTTATTCAATTCTTTACGCCACTTTGCAATAAACATAATTGGCATACAATTATTTTCTGCAAAAAGTACAACTTAATGTATTAAAAAATTATTAACATAAATATACCTTATGTACTTTTTATCATATGGAAATTTAATTCTGAAAATTAAATTGCTCGGATTTTATATGCGGGTAACGGAACAATTCTTCATCATCCAAATTGACGTTATGCATTTTTACAGCATTGATCATATGATTTTCGTAAGTCGTATAATAATAAATACCTTTTTCTACATCACAGCACGAAGTATATACTGTTATTTCGTAATCATTTACGCCTTTACAGCAGCCTCGTGAAAATTGAACGCCACCCAAGATATGAAAAAATTGATTTACACCATCGGTCTCACCTTCACCCGTAACCGAATTTAATTTATTAAACGCTGCCCGCACAAATCGTGATTGGGATGAGCAATCTCCCGGCAACCCTATTGCCCCCATTCCCAAGCTATACAAATCGAGATTAATGTTTTCAGAAAATCTATTATGTGGCTGTTCGGGCGTAAGATTGATATAATTATTTAGGTTAAATAGCTGCATATCAAACGGCGGATTATTTGTAAGAATACCGATGTGATTGTCATAAATGTTTACGCCTTCGCGCGTATATTCCACGGTAATAGATTTTTCTTTATCTGATATAATCCAATGTAAATCAGCAACAGGCAAATCAGCGCTGAACGGAGTATCTGTGACGTTCATATTTTTCAACTCTTCTTCGGCCTGCCTGACCGAAGCACATTTGCTCAATAAATAGGGAATAAATTCGAATTGGGCTACATTAATCATACTTTCGCGCTCTTTTGAATAATAAGCATAATTTACAAAATTTAAACCAGCTATACATAGCCCCATTTCATTTACAGCATCATAGTAGAGCGGAAAATTATCTTTAACGTATGCCGTGCCTATAATAGCGTAATGTGTCTTGATCGTATAGCCGTTTCTTAAATAAAAACAGAATTTTCTTGGATTGATAACAACTTCTTCCGAATATGATTTGTCCAAATCCAAAGTTCGGCCAAAATAAAAATTGCGAGTTTTTAAAGTCAATGCTGTACACATAAAATTGTCTCCCGCTATTTATTATGGCCCGCTAATTCATATAATATAAAAAACAGGCGGAATTTACAATTTCCGCCTGTTTTAATTATTTCCAAAATTTCTTGCGTTTTTTAAATATTTGTTTTTTACCATACATATATTGCGGTATGCATTCGGTTTTCGGATTAAGATTTTCAGTAAGATAGGCCAATTTTGCCAATCTTTCGGCAACCAAGGCAACTTTCAAAGCCTCGTCGGGAGTATCCCCCCAAGAAAACATACCATGCCGCTCCAAAAGACAAGCACGTATTTCTTTAAAAGAAAGTTTTTTGAATGTTTTATTAATCAGAATGCCCGTACTTGCGTCAAAATCCGATAACTCGCCTTTGGTTAATGCACGAACACAGGGAATATTATCACCGAAAAATTCTGTATGAGTTACTCCGTATGCAGGAATAAAGCGTCCCGCTTGAGCAAACGCCGTAGCATACATACTATGAACGTGCACGATAGATGAAATATCTTTATGCGCATTATATAACGAAATATGAGTCAAAAACTCCGAAGGCGGTTCACCCTCGCCCTCTAAAACTTTTCCGGAAAAATCCACAACAAGCAAATTCTCTGCCTTGACTTCCTTTATCGACACGCCCGAAGCCTTAATAACTATATTCTCGCTTTCCCTATCTATTACGCTTACATTACCGCCGCAAAAATTATCCAACTCTGATGTCGCCAAATCCTTATAGGCTTTTAAGACTTGCTCTTTCAAATTTTCCTTCATAATTTACCCCACTTAAAAATTATTTGATTTTATTTAAAATTCTTTCAAGCGCATATTTACCGTGCTCGTAAGTCAACCCGCCCTGAAAATATACAATATAAGGCGGCTTTACAGGCCCGTCGGCAGATAATTCTATGGAAGAACCGCTTACAAACGTCCCCGCGGACATTATTATATTATCGTCATAGCCAGGCATTGCCCAAGGTTCACAGGTAACATAGCTATCGATCGGCGAAGCATACTGAACTTCACGTATAAAGTCAATCATTTTATCCGCACTATCAAATTGTATTGCTCTTGTTATATCGTAAGGCATCTTCTCAATAGAGGGGAAATTCTTATAACCCAGTTCACTCATTGCCTGCCCTATCAACAGACTGGATTTAAGCGCCTGAGCAACCGTATGCGGAGCAAGAAAAAGTCCTTGATAAAAGTATTGGTAACTGCCTGCATAAGATCCGACCTCAAGACCGATAGACGGAGCGGTCAATCGCTTTCCTATAAGTTCTATATATTCTTCTTTTCCGCAAATATATCCGCCTGTCGGCGCAAGACCGCCGCCGGCATTCTTTATAAGAGATCCAACTATCAAATCCGCTCCACACTCGCTCGGTTCGGTTTTTTCTACAAATTCGCCGTAACAGTTATCGACGAATATACAGCCCGTAAAACCGAGCTCCCGAACAAATCGGCAAGCGTCTTCAATTTGCTTACAGGACAAAGCATCGCGCAATTCATATCCGCGAGAACGTTGAATATAAACTATCTTTACTTTTTTATTGAGTTTCTCTCTTATGGCAGTAAAATCAAAGTCGCCCTCAGCTAAATTGCAATAGTCGAATTCAATTCCGAAGTCTTTAAGAGATCCGTTATTCTCCCCATAAATTACTCCGCGCAACGTATCATACGGCATACCCGTAATACAAAGCATAAGATCGCCGGGACGCAACAGACCAAAAAGTGCAACGGTTAAAGCATGCGTTCCCGAAAGCATATGAGGAGAAACTATACCGCTTTCCGCCCCGAAAACCGAAGCATATAATTTTCCAAGGCAATCCCTGCCCTCGTCATCATAACCATAGCCGGTAGTACCGTTAAAATGTCTTGTTGCAATTTTATATTTATTAAATGCATTAAGCACTTTAACTTGGTTAAAATAGGCAACTTCATCAATACGTTTAAATTTTTCCAGAAGTTTTGATTCACATTTTTCAATGAAAGTCATTTAATATCTCCATAACTGTTTCAGCTGTGGCCTCTTTAGGATCAAGCCAAATCAAGCCAGGCAATTTTTTAAAAAAAGTAATCTGTCTCTTGGCATAACGACGGGTATTTTGCTTTATAATGTCACACATAGTACTACGATTATGACCATTTTTTAGCCCAAACAGCACTTCTTTATACCCAATAGCCTGCATGCACTGATATTTCTCGTCAATTCCGCGGCTTATTAGGCTTTCAACTTCTTCAACTAGTCCGCAAGAAAACATTTCGTCAACCCGAGTATTTATTCTGTCATATAGATCTTCACGCTTGTAATTTACGGCGAAAGCAAAATATTTTCTCTTAGGCGTAAGCTCGTCATTCTGCTCCGACTTTCTTACTCCCGTAGATTCATAAATCTCCAAAGCTCTTATCACACGCTTTACGTCGTTAAAATATAATTTTTCCGCAGTAGCAAAATCAACTTCTTTAAGTTTTTCATACAGAGCTTCCTTGCCGTACTCTTCAACATATTTTTGATATTTCAAAC
Source organism: uncultured Christensenellaceae bacterium (assembly GCA_910588645.1). Taxonomy (GTDB): domain Bacteria; phylum Bacillota; class Clostridia; order Christensenellales; family Borkfalkiaceae; genus Coproplasma. Next base: position 64,578 of record CAJUOY010000005.1, on the reverse strand, counting down.
GTACCGCTTCGTTAGCCGCCGCATTGCCGTATCCAAAATTGAACAATAGCGAATTAATATAAAATCCCGTACCACCGCATATGACGGGCACTTTATTTTCACTTACAATGGTTCTCAACGCAATTTCAGCTAAAGTCTCGTAATCGCTTACGCTGAAATTATGATAAGGTTCTGCTACGTCTATAATATGGTGCTTTACGCCGCGCATTTCATTGACATTAGGCTTAGCCGTCCCTATATTTAAATCTTTGTATACAAGTTGAGAATCGGCGGAAACTACTTCGGATTTCAATTTTAAAGCACAATCCACGGCAAGTTTCGTCTTGCCTGTCGCCGTAGCCCCGCAGATAACTAAAAGTTTTTCCAAGGTTAAACTATCCTTTTAAACATTTTCTCAACGTCGCGTTTTGTCAAGGCGACACACACAGGTCTGCCGTGCGGACATTTTAAACCCATATTCCCTTCCAACATTCCAAACAGAGCATCAATTTCCTGAGAGGTCAACTTCATTCCGCCCTTTATAGCGTGCTTACAAGCCGCCATAGCGAGTTTCTCTTTTAATATATCTTCCAAATTTATATTTTTCAGACTATCAACCTGACTTAAAATTTCATCTATAAAACCCTTGATATCGATTTCCTGCAAATCCACAGGAACTTCGTCAACCCTGAATGAACCCATTCCGAACGGTGAAATACCAAATCCCATAGACCGTAAAAGCTTTATATTTTTTTCCATAAACCGCGTTTCTACGGCATTGGTATTGAATATAAAAGGTACAAGCATAGGCTGCTTGATTATCGCGCGATCTTTAAGCTTTTTATTAAGTTCCTCAAAAATCAACCGCTCATGCGCAGCATGCTGATCAATGAAAAATACCGTATCACCCAACTCAAAAATTAGATAGGTATTAAACAGATCTCCTTTATATTTACAGCTTTTTACTTCTACTTTCTGCTGCTCAGTTTTTTTCTTTTCATATAGTTTCAAATCTTCAATTGCAGGTATTGCCGTATCGTCGGTAACTTTCATAGAAGTGATTTCTTGCTTAGGCATATACTCACGCATGCTCAGATCGCGATAAGGATCAAACTCCGCACTTTTATTAGAGTTTTCTTGTCTGTCAATGCGCAAATTATCCGTATTTACCTGCTTTTCAGCCGTTGTAGGTACATTTTTAGTAGAACTATTGCGCAAAATCACACCGATATTCTCACGAATCTGCTCGGTATACATTTTATTTTGGTTATTGTCCGAGGTTGATTTTATTTCGGGTATTCGTTTTTCATTAATAACAAATTCCGCAGCCTTTGTCGTACCGTCGAGAATTGGAGAAATTACCGAATAAACCATTCCGAAAACACGTCTGTTATCCAAAAAACGAACGTCGGCTTTATTTGGATGCACGTTAACGTCCACAAAGTCATACGGGACATCCAAATTAAGCACGTAAAACGGAAATTGCCTTTTCATCATATAGCTTGCATAGGCGTTATTTACAGCCGTCGCAACTGTATTATTCACTATATATCTGCCATTAAGGAATATACTTTGATAAGTCTTATTAGGTTTAAAAAAGTTTTGGTTTCCGATAAATCCGCTCAATAAAAACCCGTCTTTCTCCGCGTTGATTTTAAAGCACTCCGACAAAACCTTTGCCCCGTAAACCTGCGCAACCGCCTCTTCAAGTCCACCGCCGTAAGATTGCAGAGTCAATTTACCATCTACATAATACTTTATTGAAACGTACGGATTGCCCAGTATGTAACGAGTTACAAAGTTAGTAATATCAGCCTCTTCTTTATTATCAGGCTTCAAAAACTTAGCTCTTACAGGCGTATTGTAAAACAAATTGTGTACGGTAATAACAGTACCCTTTTCAAGCGCAGCAGGAACAATGTCTCCTATTTTTCCGCCGTCGCAAGTAATTTTCCACGCCTGATTTCCCGCCGTAACAGAGATGATTTCAACTCTTGAAATAACCGAAATACTGGCAAGCGCCTCACCCCTGAACCCGAGAGTCTTGATATAATCGAGATCGTCAGCACTACTTATTTTACTTGTTGCGTGAGGCATAAAAGCGTCGTACAAATCGTCCTTTTCTATACCCGAACCGTTATCCACAACTTTTATAAGCTGTTTTCCGCCGTCCTCAATATAAATCTCTATTTCGGTTGCACCTGCGTCAATACTATTTTCAATAAGCTCCTTAACTGCCGAATAAGGTCTGTCGACTACTTCGCCCGCCGCTATACGGTTATATATATTTTGGGATAGAACATTTATTTTTTTCATCTTTTCACCTTCTCAACCAAATCACTCACAAGCATGAACGCCTGCATAGGAGAGAGATTATTTAAGTCAACCTCTTGCAGTATTTTTTCAACTTCACTTTGACTTTGAACGGTTTCCTCTTCGGGTTCTTCTACACGCGATCTATCGCCCTTTTCAACTAGTTTTAAAATGACTTTTGCCCTGTCGGTAACCGAGTCGGGAACTCCGGCCAACGAAGCAACCTCTATTCCGAAACTCCTGTTTGCACCGCCACGCATAATTTTCCTTAAAAAAACCACCCTGCCGTTAATTTCTTTTACGGAAATTTTATAATTTTTTATCCCCGACAATTTTTGTTCCAACTCGGTAAGTTCGTGGTAGTGCGTTGCAAACAGCGTATGTGCCCCGATTCTTTCGGTAATATGTTCTATTACAGCCCAAGCAATGCTCAGCCCGTCGTACGTAGACGTACCTCTGCCGACCTCATCGAGAATAAGCAAACTGTTTTTCGTCGCATTTTGCAAAATAGAAGCAACCTCTATCATTTCTACCATAAAAGTACTTTGATCGGAAATAAGATTATCGCTTGCTCCTACTCGCGTAAACACTCTGTCGGTTAACGGTATAGCCGCTTCTTTCGCAGGCACAAAACAACCTAAATGCGCCATAATGGTTATAACAGCTACTTGCCGCATATACGTACTTTTACCCGCCATATTCGGACCAGTTATTATCATAGTCCGATTGTCGCCACTATCCAACAATACGTCGTTGGGAATAAATTTATCCTTTGAAATTTTTTCCACAACGGGGTGCCTGCCGTCTTTTATGATAAGCGGTTTGTCGCTTTCGGTAATAGCCGGCCTGACATATTTGTTTTCCTTGGAAACCTCCGCAAACGAAACCAAAACATCCAGCCTTGCAATGGCAGTTGCCGCCACTTTAAATCTGTCAATATATTCTGTAAGCTTTTCCTTTATCGCCTGGTAAATCTCCGCTTCCAGTTTTAAAGCCTGATCTCCGCCGGATAGAATTTCTTCCTCTAATTTTTTGAGTTCTTCGGTAGTAAATCTCTCCGCATTTGCAAGTGTCTGCCTGCGCAAGTAATGAAGCGGCACTTTATCTATAAAAGACTTTGTAACCTCTATATAGTAACCGAAAACCCTGTTATAATTGATTTTAAGGTTGCGTATGCCAGTCGAATCGCGCTCCCTTGCCTCCATTTCAAGAATAATCTTACCACCGTTTTCAACCAATGATCTCAATTCATCCAAACGAGGATTAAATCCGCACTTGATGTAATTACCGTCCTTCATATTTGGCTGAGCCTTAGGATCGATAGCGCTATCAATCAGACTTATAATTTCAGAAAAATCACCCAAATCATCGCATATTTTTTTAATAAGCTTAGACTTAAATCCCGTTAAACTGAATTTTATATTCGGCAATACAGAAAGTGAACGCGACAAATTCAGACAATCCCTGGGATTTACGGTATTACCGCTGATCTTACCCGCAATTCGTTCAATATCTTTTATCTCTTTAAGTAAATCTATCAGTTGAAGCCGAGCCACGGTAGAATCAAATAGTTCCTGCACGCCGTCAAGCCTGTTATTTATTGCGTTAGCGTCGTAAAGAGGTCTCAGAATTTCAGAATTAAGATACCGCGCACCCATCGGCGTTCCCGTTTTATCCAAAAGCCATAATAAACTTCCGTATCTGGAATCACCGCCGAGAGTTTTTACGATTTCAAGATTTCTAAGAGCCACGGTATCCAAAGTCATATATCTTCCGTCGGAGATAAATTTTATACCGTCGATATTTTTAAGAGCGTGCATTTGGGTTTCTTGCAAATATTCAACTAAAGCTCCCGCCGCGCCCACGGCATACTTATGTCCCGAAATTGAAAATGCGTCCAAAGTCTGCGCGTTAAATTGTTTTAATAGAGTTCTTTCCGCCGACGAATATCCGAATGCCCACGCAGGATAATTGGAAAATTTAGGAATTATACCCCTCGTAATTTCCGGAAGATCTTTGGAAGACAAAAGCATATCGTCATTGCAGATTATCTCCTTTACGTCGAGCATGGTCATCTGCGCTACGCATTTTTTTAAACTTTCTTCCCCGTGAAATTCTACCGCACAAAACTCGCCCGTGGTTATATCCGCCCATGCGAGTGCTACCGTATCGTCAACTTTGTACGCACAACAAATAAAATTATTCGCCTTTTCATTCAAAGAATCCGAAGTTATTGTTCCGGGAGTAACCACTCTGACTACCCCGCGATCAACCGTTTTTTTATCGGGAGAAGCCTCTTCAAGCTGCTCGCAAATGGCGACTTTATAGCCGCTGGAAGCAAGCTTAGTTATGTAGGAATCGACTGCGTGATAAGGAACGCCGCACATAGGCGCGCGTTCTTCCAATCCGCAATCTCTCCCGGTTAGCGTAAGATCAAGTAATTCGGCACCGACTTTTGCGTCCTCAAAAAACATCTCGTAAAAATCGCCCAATCTGTAAAGTATAATACAATCCTTATATTGCTGCTTTACCCCGAACCAATGTCTCATCATTGTCGAAAGTCCCGACGGTTTAGCCATAGTTAAATAATCTCTCCAGTAAGCGAAATTCCGCTTGCACTATTAATTTTAACGTTTACAAATTCGCCGATAACGTCTTTTTCACTCCTGAAATAAGCCATTCTGCCGAATTCGTCCCTTCCTAAGTACATATTCTTTTTATTATCGTAATCTTCACATAAAATTTCAACTGTTGTACCGACGTATTTTTCAGATTGACTACGAGTCAAAGCATTGACAGTCGCAATCAATTCCATAATACGACGTTTGGAAACTTCGGGATCTACTTGATTTTCCATACGCGCGGCAACGGTCCCGTCACGTTTAGAATATACAAAAGAAAACGCGGAAGAGAACCCAACTTCCTTCACAAGATTTAAAGTTGCGATAAAATCTTCATCGGTTTCTCCGGGGAAACCGACTATCAGATCGGTTGTAATCGTACATTCGGGAATATACCTTTTCAACATTGAAACTTTGTTTAGATAATCGGCGGAAGAATATCTTCTGTTCATTGCCTTTAAAATCACGTCAGATCCGCTTTGCACAGGCAAATGCACAGATTTGCAGATTTTTGGATTTCTTGAAATTACTTTTACAAGTTCTTCGGAAAAATCTTTGGGATGACTAGTCATAAACCGCAATCTGAATTTTCCTTCTATCCCAGCTATTGCTTCCAAAAGCTGAGGGAAAGAAAGATCGTCAGTTCCGTTGGAATATGAATTTACGTTCTGTCCAAGCAAGGTTATTTCCTTATATCCCAACGCAACCAATTCTTTAGCTTCGTTAATTATATCCGCCGACCTTCTGCTGCGCTCTCGTCCGCGCACGTAAGGCACTATGCAATAAGTACAAAAATTGTTGCAACCGTATGTAATATTTATCCAGGCGTTCGGATAGCTTGTCCTTAAAGGTTTGATTTCCTCGTAAACTTTTCCGTCGTCTTCGAGAATTTCTATTACCGCCTTTTTAACCGTTTGCTTTTTTAAAATATAATCCTTTAACTTTCCAAGATTGTGCGTCCCGAAAATGATGTCTACATACGGAAATTTTTCGTGCAGATTTTCTGCCTTACCCATTTGCTGGGTAAAACAACCGCCAACCGCAATTATCATATTTTTCTTTGCGGTTTTAAGCTTTTTAAGCATACCGATATTGCCGAAAGCATGATTTTCGGCATTTTCTCTTATGCAACACGTGTTGAATACGGCTATGTCCGCATCTTCTATTTTTTCGGTCGCCTTGTACCCCAAATCCGATAAAATCCCCGCGATTTTTTCCGATTCGTGTACGTTCATCTGACAACCGTATGTTGTAATGTGATAATATCCGTTCATATACAACTTTATTATATAATTTTTTGTGAGATTTTTCAATAAAATTTGCAACAAATATTAAAATTTATCAATACTATTTGAGATGACTAAGTTTTTAAAAATAATGTTGATAATAGTTTTAAGCATAATCACGGCGGTTTGCACTCTATTTTTCTCCTATCTTGTAATCACAAAAGACGCCGTCTTAGATCACGAAAAACTGAGTAAGCCCGGACAAAATATAATTATTTACGACGATGAAGGCAACGAAATAGCCGGAACTTCTACAGTAAATAAGCATAAAAACGTAAAAGTCGAAGATCTTGACGAAACGTGCATAAATGCGTTTATTGCGTCCGAAGACAGAAAGTTTTATTCCCACAACGGACTGAATTACGGTAGAATGATCAAAGCGTTTTTTAAGAATATAGCGGCAAGGTCCTTTAAAGAGGGCGCCTCAACCATAAGCCAACAATTAATTAAAAATACCCACCTATCTCACGATAAGACAATCAAACGAAAGCTCTATGAAATACGCCTTACCAAACAACTTGAACGCGCATATTCCAAAGATGAAATTTTGGAAATGTATTTGAATACAATTTATTTCGGTCACAGCTGTTACGGGTTACAGAGCGCGGCTGAATTTTATTTTGGAAAAAAGGCTGAAAATTTATCATTGAACGAAAGCGCAACGCTTGTAGGACTACTTTCATCACCCAACAATTATTCACCGTTTAAAAACCCGGAAAAAAGTATACAAAAACGCAACACTGTTTTAAAAGCAATGCTCGAATGCGGTTTTATAGACGAAAATACTTATAAAACCGAAACATCGCAACCCATTAACACCGTTGAACAGGCAAAAAACAGCAGATATTCCGACTATATCAACGCAATTTTTGACGAAATAGGCAACCTCGACTTAAATCAGTATAACGTAGCATACGGTTGCAAAGTTAAGACATACCTTTGCCCCGAAATGCAGAATTTTATAGAAAATATCGAATACGAAACCGATAATGCAATAATTATTACAAATATTAAAGGTCAAGTAAACGCATATAAATCGACAATCGCAAACGCAAAACGCCAGCCTGGATCCACTGTTAAGCCAATATTCGTCTATGCTCCCGCCATCGAAGAAAAACTTTTATCTTCTTTTACCCGAATACTTGATGAAAAAATAAATTTTAACGGTTATTCTCCCGAAAACTTCGACAAAAAATACCACGGCTACACCTCTGTAGCGGATAGTATTAAATACAGCTACAATATTCCGGCAGTCAAAACATTAAATTCCCTCACCATTAAAAATGCAGAAAAGTATCTGACGAGAATGAATATTAGCCTTGAAGAGGACGACAAAAATTTATCTCTCGCACTCGGCGGAATGAAATACGGTCTATCGCTGAAAGAGATCTGCGATTGTTATTCTATCTTCGGCAATGCAGGAATCTATACGCCTTCCCGTTTTATAAAAGAAATTATTACCGCGGACGGTGTGACGATTTACAAGAACGAACAATCGGAAAGCCGCGTGTTTTCCGTAGGTACCTGCTCGATCATGAATGAAATACTAATAGATACAGCAAAACAAGGCACCGCCAAAAAATTGAAATCCCTTCCATTTTGCGTTGCGGCAAAGACGGGAACCTGCGGTACTGAAGATGGAAATACCGACGCTTATTCGATTGGATACACTTCCGAACACTGTATAGGCGTATGGCTCGGCGATAAAGACAACAAAAAGACCGACATTACCGGCGGAAATAATTGTACGTCATATTTAAAAGAAATTTTCGAAAAATTATATTCCGATAGTTTGCCTAAAAAATTAGAGACAGATTTGGGCACTACACCCATACAAATAGATGCCGACGAGTACTACTCAAACAACAAGATAATGCTAGCCGACGACGTTGCACCCAAACTAAATAAGCTTTCCGTAAAAATTTTAAAAGGCTGCGAGCCGAAAGAAAAGAGCACGACCTTTTCATCTCCGTCAATCAAAATGCCGCAAATAAAAGTTAATAATGAAGGCATTAGTATATTATTATATCAGACAAAGTACTATGCATATATTATAAAACGCTATAAAAACGACCATTTTGATATAATTTACGATGGAAAATGGCAAAAATCAATACAGGATAAACCTGATTCGGGTTCGTACACCTATACTGTAACACCTTACTATACCGACGGAAAAATAAAAAAAATCGGTAAAGAAATTACTTTACCGAACGTAAATTTCAACTGTGACAGTTCTTCTCCCCAGGTCAAAATTCCCGATATTGCAGATAAGGACTGGTATAATTTATAGAATAACCGTTTCAACCGATAATAGAGATTTATTTATAAGATTTTCCACGTCAAGCTTCCCCTCTTCTTCCAGTACGCTCTGCAATGAAGGCTTTATTACAGGGTGTTTAGGAAGGAATACCGTACAGCAATCTTCATATGGTCTTATTGAAATATCGTAGGCAGAAATTTGTCTGCTACGCTCGATTATTTCATCCTTATCAAATCCGCAAAGCGGCCTCAATACAGGTAAATCCTTGATAACACTATTGGAAGAAGTCATTCCTTCAATGGTTTGGCTAGCCACCTGCCCCAAGCTTTCACCTGTAATCAAGCATTGAGCGCCGTTTTTCTTTGCCAATTCCTCGGCAATTCGCATCATAAAACGTCTCAAAAGCGTAACCATATATTCACCGTTACAACTCTTATGAATTTCTTCCTGAATATGCGTAACGGACACAATATGCATTTTTATACCGCCGGTATACTTAGCAAGAACTTGCGCAAGTTCTATCACCTTATCGCGCGCCTGCATATTCGTATATGGATAACTGTGAAAATGGATGCACTCCAGCTGCATACCGCGCTTGGCAATCATATGCCCAGCAACTGGGCTGTCTATGCCTCCTGAAATTAAAAGCATACCTTTGCCGGAGGTTCCTGCCGGCATTCCGCCCGCGCCCTTGTGGAAATGGTTAAAAATAAGAGTCGTTCCATCTTCCCTGACGTCTATATTTACGATAAACGACGGATTATGAACGTCAACTCTCAGATTTTTATAAGTACTCAATAACCGTCCACCGATTTCGGCATTTATTTGCATAGAATCGTATTTGAACAATTTGTCCGCACGGTGTGCGGATACTTTAAATGTACCCTCTGTAAAACATACTTCCTTTGCTGCGGCAAAAATCTTATCCATATCTGTTTCGACTTTTAATGCAATGCTTAAAGAATGAATACCGAAAACCTTTTTCAATTTTGACAAGATTTCATCCTCTGAAAACTCGTCAAATCCATCCACAATATATCTTCCGCTCGTTCTCTTAATTTCGTGTTTAATTCCTTTAAGGGCTTTTTCCATATTGAGAATTAAAACGCGTTCGAAATATCCTCTGTTTTTACCTTTAAGATGTATCTCCGAATATCTGACGATTATAACTTTTCCCATTATAATGACATTACCGCCTTTCTGTTTTTAGTAATTTCGTTCAAGATTTTTACCGCTTTCAAAGCTTCATCTTCACTATTTTCCGATGAAAAACTCAGCCTTAAAACTCCGTCTGCGATTTTCTCTCCTAATCCGCAAGCAATAATAGTCCTTGAAAATCGCTTTTTTTCATTTGAAGAACACGCCGAACCCGTGCCAATTATTAACCCCGTATCGTCGGCTTCATGCAATAAAGTCTCGCCTCGCAGTCCTTCCGCACTAATACTAAGAATGTACGGCGACGAAAATTCCCCTGAGATAATTTTAAAATGTGATCGATCTAAATTATCGATTATAAGCCTTTTTAAAGAATGTGCTTTCGAATAATTCTCTTTTATTTTTTTAAATTTTTTCAAAGCGGCGTATTCGAAATTTTTAATTCCGAACACATTTTCCGTTCCGCTTCTCAACCCGTTTTCCTGTCCTCCGCCGTAAATATACGGTTTCAAAATCAAGCCTTTGCGCTTTATCAGCGCACCGACTCCCTTTATTCCCCCGATCTTATGAGCGCTCACGGAATATAAATCTATTTCCTTACTCAATTTAAAAGCAATCTTACCGAATGCCTGAACGCCATCCGAATGAAACAGACAATATCTGTTTTTCGCTTTGACAAGTTTTGCAATTTTTACAATATCGTTGATAGCGCCCGTCTCATTGTTTACATGAATAACCGATACAAGCGAAGTCCTCTCATCGATAAGGCGCAACAAATCTTCGGTGTCAACAGAACCGTCAACACCGATCTTTGCAAAACGTACTTCCATTCCTCGTTGCTTCAACTCGTTAACGGCAGAATATACAGCGGAATGTTCCCCCGCTGTAGTAACAATATTTCCTCTCCTGCCCCCGCAAAAAATAGCCTGATTATCTGCCTCTGATCCGCAGGAAGTAAAAATCAAGTCAAAATTTTCTCTATCGGCGATCAAAGAAAGAATATTGTTTCTGGACTGAACAATTTCACGCTGTAAACCATATCCGCCCTTATACAGGGCGGACGGATTGTAAAACTCACTATAAAGATATTTTTCGGCAGCTTTCAGACACTCTTCATCAGGTTTTGTTGTCGCCGCATTATCAAAATATATCATCAGATTTCTATAGAACCGTTGAACGACTGCTTAACAGGCCCGTCAAGTTCTATAATTCCTTCCTTATTATATTTAACGAACAGATCTCCGCCTTTCAATTTAACGGTTATAATTTCACCGTAAAGACACTGGCCGTTTAACATCGATGCAACCGCCACAGCAGCGGCAGCCGTACCGCAAGACAAAGTCTCTCCGTTGTATTTATCCCAAACACGCATTTTGGCAGTAACGCCGTTTACGACTCTGGCACATTCGAGATAGGCGCCCTCGGTAAATTTTCCGTTTTCGATAAGAGCCTGTCCCAAAGCTTCCATATCCGCTTCTTCCACTTTATCGGTATAAACGACAAGGTGAGAAATTCCTATATTCACGCTTACAGCGCTGTAATTTTGGCCGTTCAAAGAAATGTTATCTTTCTTCTCACATACAGGCGATCCCAAAAGCATACTTACCGAGCTGGCTTTACCGTTAAAAGAGTTAACGGTCAACTCATAGATTCCGCAACCGCATTCTATACTCATTCTTTCCCCGACAAACTTATTGTCAAACAAATACTTGGCTACGCACCTTATGGGATTGGCAGCAAGGCGAAGTTCCTTGCCGTCACAGTTAAATATTCTTACTTTCGCATCCGCAGCTTCGGACTTTTCTATAAGTACAATGCCGTCTGCGCCGATTGCATAGTGCCTGTCTGAGAAATTTATAGCCAAACTTTCAGGACAGGTTATTTCACCGCCAAAGTTATTGAATACGATATAATCGTTACCGCCGCAATGAATTTTTGAAAAATTAAGCTTCAATTTTTCTTTTCTTAAATTATTTATGTCCACAAGTTCGGTATTGAATTCGTTATATCTTCCTGCAATTACGTCCGCAAGCGCATTTGTTGTATCAAGCGAAGTCAAAACGGTAATTCCAAGCAAAATTGCGTGATGGTGCAAACTGATGTAGTTTGAAATCGATTCAACGTCCGTCTTACCAGTATAAACAATATAATCGACCTTACCCTCGTCCATAAGTTTGAAAATTTCTTCGTTTGAGGAAAGTCTGGAAACATCCGTACATTCAAGGCCGAGACTTCTTATTACGTCTGCCGTACCTTTTGTAGCGTACAGATTGAGTCCCAAATCCGCAAACTTCTTGACAATATTGATTATTTCAGGCTTATCCTGATCGTTTATGGTAAAGTAAATACCGGCAGGCTTTTGTTTCGTTGGATGCTTCATATTAAATCCCGCAGAAACAAGTCCTTTAAAAAGCGCCTCTTCAATAGTTTTACCTATTCCGAGAACTTCGCCCGTAGATTTCATTTCAGGCCCAAGCTGAGAATTGACGTCGTTCAATTTTTCGAAAGAAAATACGGGAACTTTTACTGCAACATAGGGCGAATTGGGATAAAGTCCCGTACCGTAACCCAGTTTTTTAAGTTTACCGCCCATAAGTATTTTGGTTGCAAGATCAACCATAGGCACGCCAGTAACTTTGGAAATATAGGGTATTGTTCTCGACGCGCGGGGATTAACTTCTATAACGTATAGCTCGTTCTGATAAATCAGATACTGAATGTTTATAAGCCCCTTTGTTTTAAGAGATATAGCAAGTTTAGTAGAAATATCTACAACCTTTTTAAGCATAGCGTCGCTGAGATTATACGGAGGATAAACCGCTATTGAGTCTCCGCTGTGAACGCCTGCGCGCTCGATATGTTGCATTATTCCGGGGATCAGAACGTCCACACCATCCGAAATTGCGTCAACTTCAAGCTCTGTTCCCATAAGATATTTATCGCAAAGCACGGGATTTTCGATCTTCTGCGCCAATATTACGTCCATATAACGTTCAATATCATTTTGAGTAAACGCAATGGTCATATTCTGTCCGCCTATGACGTATGAAGGTCTTAAAAGTACAGGATAACCAAGCTTTTCCGCCGCAGCCACGGCGTCCTCTTTATTCATAACGGTGAGGCCCTTAGGACGGGCAATTCCGAACTGCTCCAATAATGCGTCGAAACGCTCTCTGTCCTCCGCCAAATCAACACTGTCAGCAGGAGTACCCAATATGCGCACTCCCTTTTTGTCGAGATACGAACAAAGCTTAATTGCAGTCTGCCCGCCGAACGTAATAACAACCCCGTAAGGTTTTTCTATATCCAGAACGTTTTGCACGTCTTCCGGAGTAAGAGCTTCGAAATAGAGCCTGTCCGCAGTATCGAAATCGGTCGAAACAGTTTCAGGGTTGTTATTGATAATAACTACCTCATATCCCATACGCTTTAAAGCCCATACGCAGTGAACGGAAGAATAGTCGAACTCGATTCCCTGTCCTATACGAATTGGGCCAGAACCTATTACCACTATTCTCTTTTTCGTACTGTTGGCTACAAAGGGCTTCGCCTCGTCGTGCTCCTTTTCGTCATACGTCGAATAGAAATAGGGCGTCTTAGCCGCAAATTCTGCAGCACAGGTATCTACCATTTTAAATACGGCGTTCCTGTGCATGGGAACTTTATGCCCCGATATTTTTTCTAACGCCCTATCGGAATAGCCCAACTTCTTTCCTCTGAGATATTGATCGCGCGAAATAGCGCCCCCCTCAATTTCACTCTCATAATCGGAAAGCTTTTTAAGTTTACTTAAAAACCACCTGTCGATCTTGGTTATATTGAATATATCGTCTGCACTTACACCGCGTTTTATTGCCTGATAGACTACGAACAGTCTCTCGTCGGTCATTTCACCAAGTCTCGAATAAATCTCTTCGTCGCTAAGCGCCGCGAGTTTAGGCAAATTAAGCGTATCCGTAGAGATCTCTGCACCGCGAACAGCCTTCATAATCGCCGTTTCGAAATTCGTTCCCATCGACATAACTTCGCCGGTAGCTTTCATACGCGTGCCCAAAATTCTCTGCGCATACAGGAATTTATCAAACGGCCATTTGGGAAGCTTGACAACCACGTAGTCTATCGTAGGTTCGAAACAGGCGTACGTCGTGCCCGTAACGTCGTTTTTAATTTCATCGAGAGTATAGCCCAAAGCTATTTTAGAAGAAACTTTTGCTATAGGGAACCCCGTTGCCTTGGACGCAAGCGCGGATGACCTTGAAACACGGGGATTTACTTCGATAACCGCATACTCGAAAGAGTCGGGATTCAGAGCAAACTGACAGTTACACCCGCCCTCTATCTTCAATTCAGTTATTATATCGAGAGCCGCGGTACGCAGCATCTGATATTCCTTATCCGATAAAGTAACGGCAGGCGCAATAACGATAGAGTCCCCGGTATGAATACCCACGGGATCAAAGTTTTCCATAGAACACACTGTCAGTACGTTCCCCACACAGTCGCGCAAAACTTCAAACTCGATTTCCTTCCAACCGCCTATGTACTTTTCAATAAGAACCTGCGTAATAGGCGATAACATAAGCCCGTTGTGGGAAATAAGTCTTAACTCCGACTCGTCATTTGCCACGCCGCCGCCCGCGCCGCCAAGCGTATATGCAGGGCGAACAATTACGGGGTATCCAATCTTCTGCGCAATAGATACGCATTCGTCAACGGTATAAGCAATATCGGAAGGAACGACGGGCTGATTGATTTTCTGCATTGTCTCTTTAAACAGCTCTCGGTCTTCCGCACGATCGATAGAATCAAGATTTACGCCTATAAGCTTTACGCCGTGTTCGCTTAAAAAACCACTCTTTGCCAACTGACATCCCAACGTAAGCCCCGTCTGCCCACCGAGTGAAGCCAAAAGGCTGTCGGGCTTTTCCTTGATAATTATTCTTTTAAGAGTATCTACCGTCAAGGGTTCGAGATAAATTTCATCCGCAAGAGCTTTATCAGTCATAATTGTTGCGGGGTTGGAATTGCAGAGAACAACATTTACGCCTGCGTCTTTCATTACACGGCAAGCCTGCGCTCCAGCATAGTCAAATTCTGCTGCCTGTCCAATTATAATCGGGCCTGAACCGATAACTAGTACCTTTTTTATATCTTCTCTCTTAGGCATTGAACTTGTTCTCCTTAACGTTTTTAATAAATCTGTCAAAAAGGAATACCGCGTCGCGCGAGCCGCCGCACGATTCCGGGTGGAACTGAACCGTATAAGCATTCAAATGAGGATATTCCACACCCTCGCAAGTGTTGTCGTTTACGTTTACAAAACTGAGATCGCCCGCACCCGCTAAACTCGAAGAAACAACCTCATATCCGTGATTTTGACTGGTAATATAAACTCTGCCGGTTGCAAGCTCTTTGACGGGCTGGTTAGCGCCACGGTGTCCGTACTTCATTTTCCTTGTCTTTCCGCCCATTGCCAAGGCAAAAAGTTGGTGTCCGAGACAAATTCCGAAAATAGGAACCTTGCCGGCAATTTTTTTAAGATTTTCTATTATTTCGATATTTTCCGCAGGATCCCCTGGACCGTTAGTAAGCATTAAACCATCGGGATTAAGTGCGAGTATCTGCTCGGCAGTGTAATATGCCGGCACTTTGATACAATAACAGCCTCTTTTTACAAGCTCGCGGGTAATATTCTCTTTGGCACCGAAATCCCAAACGGCAATTCTCAGACCGTCGGGAGAACCGCTGTAAACTATTTGATCGCTTGTTACGCCCGCAACCGCATTCTGTATGGCATACTTTTTAATTTCGCCAAAATCTTTCAATGGCTTCGACGTAATGGCTGCGTTCATTACGCCCGCTTCTCTTACCGTTTTAGTAAGTTCACGAGTGTCTATTCCGTATATACCAATTACGTTATTTGCCTTTAAAAATTCATCAAGCGCGCCCTCAGATCTGAAATTTGAAGGCTCGTCGCACTTTTCTCTGACTATATAAGCCGTAACCCACGGTTTTTTACTTTCCTGATCGGCTTTCATTATACCGTAATTTCCTATCAGAGGAAAAGTCTGTACAACTATTTGTCCGTAATAGCTGGGATCGGTAAGCGTCTCGACATACCCGGTCATACCCGTAGTAAAAACAAGTTCTCCGACCGTATCGCCTTCGGCGCCGAACCGCATACCCTGAAAAGTTTTTCCGTTTTGCAATGTAATGTAGGCTTTTTTCATTTATGCACCTTTAAAAATTTTTTCTGACTAAAAGAAAGACTGATTTAAAATAAATCAGCCAATCGAAACAAAATTATTAAAACGGACATTTTCGCCGGCAAAATTTCCGACGTTGAAAGACTTGATTTTTAAGGCCGACGCCCTTTTTACAAATAAAATTGCTTTCATATTTCCGTAACCTTATAAATTATATAACAGCCTTATCGTCAAGTCAAGTATTTAATACAATCTTGTTATAAAATTATATTCGTTTAATTCCGATTTTAATTTTTTTAAATCGGGCACAAACTTTTTAACCAACAGCCAAAAACTTTGCGAATGGTTGTGGTATATGGTATGGCATAGTTCGTGTATTATCACATATTCAGCAAGCCTTTCCGGCAACATCATAAGCTTATAACTGAATTTAAGATTATTATCGCCCGTACAACAAGCCCAGCGAGACTTATAGTCCCTGATCTCTAATCCTGCAAATTCAAACCCGCACCTTAAAGCAATCTCTTTAACTTTATTGAGAAAATAGTTTTCATATGTTTTAATAAATAACTTGCCAATGCTTTTAATATTTTTTAACTTCACGCAAGTATCGTCGATCTCATTCGAGTCTGCGCCTACAGCCAACAGACGTCTTTCACCCCAAACCAAAACACTTTCAAAATTGCGGATATCTTTCCACCGTCCGAGCTTTTCTTCATTTTGAGAAATAACTCCGTTTATCCAATTTGCCTTTTTTAAAACAAGCTCTTCGATTACCAATTTTCGAGTACCGTTAGGACACCTTACCGTTATTTCATTACTATCCGAAACGCTTATAGAAATGCTTTTACGACGACCGTAAACTACGTCATAAAACATCGAATTCAACCTTCATTTGAACTCGAATTTCATCACCGACTCTACCTTCTATGATGGTATAACTTCCGCAATCATTTCTGTAAAAATCAAGTTTTTCACCATATTTACATTGCTTGACATACGTTATCTGCATAGATTTAACGTACTTTCCTTTAAGCTCTTCCACAGAAAAAACATCCATAGAAAAGTCGGCGTATTTCGTATTATTTACGTGGAAATAATGGTCGTAGTCGGAATACTTTATAACCTTTGAATAAACGCAACCGCTGTCGCCGATGTGCGGAATTTTCCAATTTTTAAAGTCTATACTTCGCTCCGTATTATAGCCGTCGCACGCGCCCTCCTTGAAAAACGCTCCCGTGGGCAATACCGAAAAAGTAACGGTATCAAACATACACCAACGCGCCGTACCTACACCTACCTTTTCTCCGCCGATAAAAAATTCAAAATCTCTAAAAATAATAATTTTATTTACCTTTAACGGCCACGTGTGAATTTCTAGCTTGTCCCCGAGCTTTATCGGCCGAGTAAACTCCGTATACCAATTTACAACCATAAAGCCTATATTAAGCGGAGCAATGTCATCGTAACCGAAACCCAGTTCATCCGCGGACAGACAAGCGCTCTCCTCCATATAGGATAACAGCGAAGATAATTTAAGATTGTCGTAAGCGTCTGCATCCGTATATTTTATTTCGTAAACTTTCTTGTGACGATACATATAATTTTCACCTTAAAAACAGATTACATTAATTTTAACAAGTATTTTGTTATTTGTCCAACAAATTGGCAATTTTAGGTAAATATGTGTGACATAGTACTTCTTAAATTTTTAAAACTGTTGACTTATATTTAAAATTGTGATAAAATAAAACAAAATACGGAGGTTTAAAACCGTGGACGAAGAATTTAAACAAGATGATAACGTTGCTTCCGAAGAGGAAACTAAAAGCGGTATAAGTCCCGACCTTATCAGGGGACATATCAATACTATAATACTGCGCACTCTTTACGACCGAGATAAATACGGTTATGAAATTATCGAAGAGATAGAAAGTAAAAGTCACGGGCAATATAGTTTAAAACAACCCACCCTTTATTCGGCGTTAAAGCGTCTTGAAAGCCAAGGTTACATAAATGCATATTGGAAGACCGACGAAGTTTCCAACGGCGGCAGAAGGAAATACTACACGCTCACGGACAGCGGCAGAGAAATCACCGAAAAAAATCAAAGCGAATGGGAATATTCAAGAACGGTTATAGACAGTCTTATATCGGACAGAAACTTTGATTTTTCAAAGCCCGCGCCTACTCCCGTCGATTTCAAAATATTGAAGACATCCACTTCACGCGTTCCGTCGGTTAAGGACGACGAAGAGAAACCGCGCGAAGTAAAATACGAAGACGAAAGCAAGCCGGAGCAGATTATCAAAGTCGAAGAGTTTTCTGAAAGACCTGCACCGATAACGGAGCGAATAATTATACGTGAAGTTCCCGTACAGACAGTTCCTGTTGAGCCTGTAAGGGAAATCTATCCCGAACCTGTTCGCCAAATACCAGTTGAACACGTGCAGGAGCAAACGGTACAATTACAACCCCAAAGACAGGAAGATCCAATCTCTGAGAGAGAACGTTTAGAACAAGAACGAATCAGGCACGAAAACTATTTGAGGCTTATTTCCGAACCTGTTGTTGCAACTCGTGAAGAGACACCGACTAACCCGAATGCAGAAGAGATCGACACGGAAAAACTTATCTATAACAAGAAGCCTGAAACCGAACGCGATTATAAAAATATCATCGACGGATTGTTTGTAAGAACCGTAAGACAGCAGCCTCAAAACGTTGCAACACAATCTCCTATAAGAGAGGTTCGCGTAAAGAAACGCAGTTCGGTTTACGAAGACGCGGACGAAAAAGCTTCTTCAGACGGATTGATTATAAATTCTTCCGAATACGTTGCAACCAATTCACGCAAAAAGAAATATAACCGCGGTGTCGCTCTTTTCAAAAGTTCGCTTTTGGTCGCTGTGGTAATGTTGGTTGAATTTGCTTTAAGTCTTGCTTTTAAAGACACCTTGGGCGTTTCTATAGCTTATCCAATCGTCATACTTACGTTGGGTGTAGCGCAAATATTGATATTCGGAATACTTACTACGACGGACTTTGGAAAAAGCACGAGAAAACCTGCCAGCCATTCATATTTAACTACTACCGTAGTTTTGGCAATAATAGCGGTTTTAATAATATTTGTAGTATCGCTTTTAATGAACGTTAACTTTGCTAACGTCGGCGACGTAGCAGCTAAATTTATTATTCCTTCGCTTGTCGCACTGAATATTCCTCTATTCTCAACAGTATTCTTCCTTTTAAGTAAGTAATATAATTAAAAAATCCCCGACATATGTCGGGGATTTTTATTTTACGTTATTTAGCAAATTCAGATGCCCTGAATTCCCTTATGACGTTAACTTTAATTTGTCCGGGATATTCCAATTCACTTTCGATTTTCTTGGCAATGTCCTTTGCTAAAAACATCGTCTGCGCGTCGTCAATCTGTTCGGGCTTAACAATTACGCGCACTTCTCTGCCTGCCTGTATGGCATAGCTCTTATCGACGCCTTTGAACCCTGAAGCAATGGATTCAAGTCTTTCAAGTCTCTTCACGTAGTTAGTGCCTGTCTCGCGCCTTGCACCAGGCCTTGCGCCCGATATTGCATCTGCCGCAGCTACAAGCACAGCTTCTATCGTCTTGGGCTCCACGTCACCGTGATGAGCCGCTATAGCGTTTATTACATTGTTGCTTTCACGGTATTTCTTAGCTAAATCGGCGCCGAGCTGTATGTGAGTACCCTCTTGCTCCTGATCTACAGCCTTACCTATATCGTGCAAAAGACCTGCACGTTTGGCAAGATTTACGTCCAGTCCGAGTTCCTGCGCCATAAGTCCTGCAAGCTGAGAAACTTCTATAGAGTGCTTGTAAACGTTCTGTCCGTAACTTGTCCTGTATTTTAAACGACCTAAAAGTTTAACCAGTTCGGGATGCAATCCGCCGTACAAATTCACTGTGTACATTGCGTCTTCACCCGCTTTTTTAATCTCCTGCTCCATCTCCTTTCTGACCTTTTCAACAGTCTCTTCAATTCTTGCAGGATGAATTCTTCCGTCGTTAATAAGTTTTTCCAAAGATAAGCGGGCAACTTCGCGCCTTACGGGATCAAATCCGGATAAAATTACTACTTCGGGAGTATCGTCGATAATCAACTCTATACCCGTTGCGTTTTCTATTGCGCGAATATTTCTTCCCTCGCGGCCGATCAACCTCGCTTTCATATCATCGCTCGGCAACGGCACAACGGATACGGTTATTTCCGACGCGTGATCCGCAGCACAGCGCTGAACCGCAAGCGATATTATTTTCTTTGCTGTATTGGTAGCTTCTTCTTTAGCGTTCTGCTCAATGTTTCTGACCTGAAGAGCCACGTCGTGACGGGCATCATCGAGGATTTCGCCGGCAAGTTGTTTTTTTGCCTCTTCCTTAGTCAGTTGAGCGACTTTTTCAAGCTCCTGTATCATCAATTCGTGCTGATGATTGATTTTTTCCTGAGTCTTTTTTACTTCGTTTTCTTTGTTTACGAGTTCCTTTTTTTGCTGTTCCAAAGAATTATTTTGCTTCAAAAGGATATCTTCCTTTTTGTCGAGTATCTCTTCCCTCTGAACCAATCTTTGTTCCTGCTTTTGCAGTTCGAATTTCTTTTCCCTGCACTCTTTTTCAAACTCGTTTCTTAATTGCAGCTCCTGTTCCTTTGCTTCTAAAATTGCCTCTTTTTTTATGGATTTACATTCAGCGGCAGCGTCGTCGATCATCTTCTTTGTTCTGTCCTGAACTGTACCCAATTTTTTATCAATGCTTTTTTGCCTGAGCATGCCCCCGACAAAAAACATAACAATAGCAGCAACGGCGACTACGCCTAAACCTACGCCAAGGCCTATTACGATACCGTCGCTGGCAAGAAACAGGTTGCTAAATGCCAAAATGCCCATTATAGCCTCCTGATGAAAAGTAGTTAATATATACAACCTTAAAAGTAGTTTATATCCTACTTAATATTTTACATCAAACGTGTATAAAAGTCAATTTAATTATAAAAAATTACGCTTCTATATATAAAAAAAGCGGTTTAAAACCGCTTAATCTATCAAATCCATCCATAATTTTACAACCGCGTCGGACGGCATACGCCAGTCTCCTCTCGGAGACAAGGCAACAGAACCTACTTTTACTCCGTCAGGCATACACGAGCGTTTGAATTGTTGTGAGAAAAACCTTTTATAAAAATTTTTTAGCCATTTTTTTATTACTGCTTTATCGAAATCTCCCTTAAAAGCTTTTTCAGCAATGTAAAGCACTTTATCCGGGGCAAATCCATATCTGACTACATAATAAAGGAAAAAATCGTGTAAGATATAGGGCCCTACTATATCCTCGGTTTTCTGCGCTATACCGCCGTCTTTATCGGGTGGAAGAAGCTCGGGAGATATTTCCGTATCAAGTATACTTTTAAGTATTTTTTCAATCTCTCCGCCACACTTTTCCGCCTCGTATGAAATCAAGTGCTTAACAAGAGTTTTCGGTACCGACGAATTTACACCGTACATAGACATATGATCGCCGTTATACGTGGCCCAACCGAGAGCAAGCTCGCTCAGATCACCCGTTCCTATAACAAGCCCGTCATTGTCGTTGGCTAAATCCATAAGAACCAAAGTACGCATACGCGCCTGCGCATTTTCAAAAGTCACGTTTTTATTGTCAAAATTATGAGATATGTCTTTAAAATGACTTACTACTACATTTTCAACGGAAATCGTCTTTGCAGTAACGCCCAAACCGCGCATAAGATCAAGCGAATTATTTTTCGTTCTGTCGGTTGTACCGAAGCACGGCATAGTAACCGCGATAATGTCCTTTAAATCTTTATTTAACGATTTAAAAGCTCGAACTGTTACCAACAACGCAAGCGCACTGTCAAGACCACCGGATATTCCTATTACGGCAGATTTTGCGCCTGTATGCTTCAACCTTTTTTCAAGTCCCTTTTGCTGAATAGTTAAAATAAGCTCTGCACGTTCGGAAAGACCGTTTGAAGGAACAAACGGCGTTGTATCATATTTTCTTAAACTGCAATCGCCCGAGCTATCGGTGGTAAAAGGAATAATAACGTAGTCGTTATCGACTTCCCCCGTTCCCGTAAAATACACGCCAGCAGTTTTATTACGCTCCGCGGCAAGCAATTCGACGTCTATTTCACCGTAAAGCAATCCGTTTTCAAACAATTTGCTTTCATAAAGAATACGACCGTTTTCGCTTATAATATTGTGACCGGAAAAAGCCATATCCGTAGTGCTTTCACCATCGCCCGCGTCACAATAGATATACCCGCAAATCAACTTTCCGGATTGAACTTTTACAAGCTCTCTCCTGTATTCGGATTTTCCCGCCGTCTCGTTGCTGCAAGATAGGTTGACAATTATATTTGCGCCCGCTTGCGAATGTTTGACAGACGGAGACAACGGAGTCCACAAATCTTCGCATATTTCCGCCGCAACTGTAAAATCAGGACAATTTTCCGCTGCAAAAATCAAATTCCTTCCAAAGATTGTATCAACCCCGGCATATCTGATTTCAACGCAATCGCCGCCTGCGCCGCAAAAATTCCTTAATTCATAGAACTCTCCATAATTAGGTAAAAATGTCTTAGGAACTATGCCGAGAATAGTACCGTCGTGTATTGCTACGGCGCAATTATAAAGCTTTCCGCCGACGGCCACGGGCACGCCTATAAATACAAGAGTAGAAAGTCCCTTTGTCGCCAAGCAGATGTCTTTTACGGCGTTTTCACAAGCCGAAATCAGAGCCCTTTGATTAAAAAGGTCTCCGCAAGTATAGCCGCAAATGCCGAGTTCGGGAAAAACAGTCAACTGACTGCCGCTTTTTGCACTTTCCTGAATTGCGGAAATAATATTACGTTTATTGAAGTCGACATCGGCAACTTTGATTTCAGGAGAGGCCGCACAGACTTTCACGTATCCGAATTTCATGATTTATTTACTTATAGCCGCTTTAAAACATTCTCTTATCTTGGCTTCAATTTCCGCCTTTAACTCGGGATTATTTTTCAAATGTTCGCGAAGTTTTTCGCGTCCCTGAGCCAATTTATCGTCGTTATAATTGAACCAGCTACCGCTCTTTGTAAGAATACCGAACTCAACGCCGAGATCGATTAGACAACCTTCCTGAGATATTCCGTGACCGTAAATAATATCAAATTCCGCAACTTTGAAAGGAGGTGCCAATTTATTTTTAACAACCTTACATTTGGTCCTGTTTCCGATAATATCGCCGTCAGTCTTTAAAGCGTCGGCCTTTCTTATATCCAATCGCAAGGAAGCAAAATATTTAAGCGCTTTACCGCCGGGAGTGGTTTCGGGATTTCCGAACATAACGCCCACCTTTTCACGGAGCTGATTGATAAATATTACGCAAGTTTTAGAACGGTTTGTAATAGCCGTCAGTTTACGAAGAGCCTGCGACATCAATCTTGCAAGCAGACCTACGTGCGAGTCTCCCATATCGCCCTCTATTTCCGCCTTAGGCGTCAATGCTGCAACGGAGTCGATTACGATTATATCGACCGCACTGGAACGAACGAGCGATTCGCAAATTTCGAGGGCCTGTTCGCCCGTATCGGGCTGGGAAAGATACAATTCGTTTATGTTTACACCCAAAGCATTGGCGTATTGCGCGTCGAGAGCGTGCTCAGCATCGATAAACGCGGCCACTCCCCCCATCTTCTGCGCTTCGGCAATTATGTGAAGAGCAACGGTCGTTTTACCGGAGGACTCGGGGCCGTAAACTTCCATTATACGTCCGCGGGGAACGCCGCCTATTCCCAAAGCAAGGTCAAGCGAAAGACAGCCCGTAGGGATAACTTCGATTTCGGCATTAACGTTTGCATCGCCGAGTTTCATTATAGCGCCCTTGCCGTATTGCTTTTCAATCATAGCAATAGTTGAATTTAGTGCTTTAAGTTTTTCTTCGTTCATTATATATACCTCAAATTATTTTATCATTTTAAATGCGGCGAATAGAGCAAGATTTATTGCCGTTTGCGTAATACATTCACGTGATCCCTTCAGCTTAAATTCAAAAACCTCTGTTTCTGCGGGAGTAGCTACGCCTATATATGCAAGCCCTACAGGTTTTTTCGTTCCGTCTGATTTAGGACCTGCTATGCCTGTGGTGGAAATAGCGAGAGTGCAATTTTCGGTCGCAAGCAACCCTTCCGCCATTTGCGCGGCAACCTGTTCTGAAACCGCCCCATATTTTGAAAGAATTTGCTCACTCACGCCCAACCGGGATATTTTAGCCTCGTTGGCATAGGTATTTAATCCCTCGAAATACACCTCGCTTACACCAGGTACTTCGACAAGCCTTTTGCTTATCCCGCCGCCCGTAAAAGATTCCGCTACGCTCAACTTTATTTTCCGTAGTTTCAGAAGAGCAACTAATCTTTCCGCAAGAGTTGAATTATCAAGCGTATAAACATAACTGTTCAGTAAACTGAGCGCAACCCGCATTGCCTTATCAAAAGCCGCTTTCGGCGTTCGATTATTGTAAACTATTTCTATCGTACAGTCACCGTAATTGTCCTTTACGTTTACGTCTATTGCGGGACACTCTTCTTTTATTTTTCCGATAGCCTTATTCAAAGCCGAAATCGGTGCACCGACAGTCTTTATATATGCCTTTTCATAATGCAAACCGTATTTTTTATCAAGGGCGGCGCAAATATC
This sequence comes from uncultured Christensenellaceae bacterium, assembly GCA_910588645.1. GTDB lineage: Bacteria > Bacillota > Clostridia > Christensenellales > Borkfalkiaceae > Coproplasma. The sequence continues at coordinate 40,019 of CAJUOY010000005.1, read as the reverse complement.
TTCAACGCTCAATTTGTTTTCTTTATCTCTCAACAATATAAACGAATCGAATTTATCGCAAGTAAAACGTCCGTATTCGTTAAATTCACCGTCCAATCCGTGAGTTATAAAATCTTTCAAAGTTTGCGACATAACCGATGGACTGTACAGAACTATGTTTTCATAATATTTAATTGCATTTTTCAAGGCAAAAGTTATTTCAAACGAGCTGTCATACGCGATGAACCAAACCTTGTCGAAATGGTACCCGTGCGAGGCGCAATTATCCAAGATAGCTTGAACGCCCAACAAATTATTATCTTTTTTGTTACGGAAAACCAGCAAACAATTCTTGCCGGAATTACTTCTTTCGCTTAAATTCATTTTTTCAATACTTCTCTGTTTTTGTATAGATAATTTATACCGGAAATAATGGTGAGAATTACAGATAAAACAAAAAATCCAAGCCCAACGTAACTGATTACATATGCGGAAATATGATCGATCAACTCGCCCACGCCTGCGCCAATAATCAACACGACAATACTTATATCTTGGGTAACGGTCTTATATTTACCGAAAATATCCGCTGCAATTACGGTACCCGCGCTTGCGGCAACCATTCTGAAACCGCCTATTATTATCTCTCTTGCCAATATTACGGAGATACCGCAACCCATTACGATCAAACCGATCTCCCCCGTATTTACAAACATAGCGTCAGGCTTTGTAAGAAAAATCACAAGCGCCGTAAGAACAAGAACTTTATCCGCTATGGGATCCAAAAATTTACCTAAATTAGTTACAAGTCCGTATTTCCTTGCGATTTTGCCGTCTAAAAGATCGGTAAGACACGCAATACCGAAAACGGCCAAAGCCACAAAATAATGTGCCGTAAATGGAAGATAAAAAAACAAAATGAAAAAAGGGATCATCACCATTCTGCTTATGGTAAGCTTATTGGGAAGATTCATTACACCTTTGCCTGCGGCAAATTTGTACGCCTTGCTCTCCTTATCGATTTCATTATTCATATATCGTAATCCTCTGTTCGCCCGTAAAGATCATAACTATCGCTTTCTTCAATCAAAACGTCGTAATATTCTCCCTGAACGGCCGAATATGCATTGAAATAAACTTTTCCGTCTATATCGGGAGCTTGGAAATAAGCTCTGCCGATAAAACAATTTTTATCGTAATCTATGCCGTCGCATAACACCTTTATCGTTTTACCGATATTCGATTTTAGCTTTTCGGCAGAAATTTGTTTTTGAACCTGATACAGAGTTTTAACTCTTGCCCTTTTAACAGAAGAACTTATTTGACCTTTTAAACGATATGCCGCCGTGTCAGGCTCGCGCGAGTAAGCAAAAAATCCGCAATTATCGAGACGCGCCTCTTTCAAAAAACTTTTTAAGCCTTCAAATTGCTCAACAGTTTCGGTAGGAAATCCCGCAATAAAAGTAGAGCGAATGGCGATACCCGGAATATTATCCCTAAGTTTTTTTATGAGCGCAAGATACTTTTCCCTGCCTTGCGGCCTGTTCATTAATTTGAGCACGCCGTCTTCGCTGTGTTGAAGGGGAATATCTATATATTTTACTATTTTAGGATTATCTCGTATTTCGGCAATCAACTCGTCGTCTATCATATCCGGATAACAGTATAATAATCTTACACTATTAATGTTGACAAGTGTTGTCACGTTTTGTAAAAATTCTGAAATTTTTTTCTGCCCGTATAAATCTATGCCGTAGCGCGTGACGTCCTGCGCCACAATTATTAATTCCGCAACGTCTCCAAGCTCTTCCGCTTCTTTTAAAAGCGTTTCCATAGGAAAACTTTTGTACTGTCCGCGAATTTTAGGTATAAGGCAATAAGTACACCTATTGTTACAACCGTCCGCAATTTTGAGATATGCATAGTGTGCGGGAGTGGTTATTAATCTTAAAGTGCTATCTTTATTTTCGCCAAGACCAACAAAGTTTACACGCTTGCCTTCATATGATTTTTCGAGAGCCTCGAAAAATCTGTCGTAGTCTTCCGTTCCCAAAAACACGTCGGCCTCAACAAGCTCGTCAAAAATTTCACTTATATATTTTTGAGGCAAACAACCAGTAACAACTATTTTTTCAAGATTTTCACTCTTATAAGACGAATATTCCAAAATAGTATCAATGGCTTCTTTGCGCGCTTCGTTCAGAAAGGCACAAGTATTTATTATCAAAACTTGCGCCTTATTAATGTCATCGGTGATTTTAAAACCGCGCGAAGAAATAGCCGCCAACAATTTTTCCGCATCTACGCGATTTTTATCACATCCAAGCGAAATAAGCCCGAACACTTTCCCGCGCAAATCAGTCATCCACTTCACCGTATATATTTATAAATTCATCCTTGGACAACAACACTTTTCTCGGCTTGGAACCTTCCGACGGAGTAATATAGTTCATATTTTCCATCCAGTCAATAATTTTACAAGCCTTGATATAGCCCACGGGGAAACGGCGTTGTATCATTGATACCGACGCTTGATTGCTTGTAACGCAATATTTTAACGCCTGAATATAGGTATCGTCAATTTTGGCTTCGCCGTCGTCGTTATCTCCCGAACCGGACGACAATGTATTTGCAGGGGCGTCCTCTTGCTCTACGGTATTTATAAAGTCTGAAACGCCCTGATCGAAGTAAGTTTCATTATTCGCTTTTACGAAATCCGTAACCTTTTGTACTTCGTGTGTGTCCACAAAGCAACACTGAATACGGGCAAGATCGGGACTTTCGGCAGAACGGAAATACGAGTCGCCCTTACCCAAAAGTTTTTCCGCGCCGCCGATATCGAAAATCGTACGAGAATCGTCGAACGAATTTACTTTAAAGCCTATTCTGGTGGGAAGGTTCGATTTTATAAGGCCCGTAATACAGTCGACCGAAGGACGCTGTGTTGCCAGTATAAGGTGGATGCCACAGGCACGCGCCTTTTGTACAAGCTTTATAATTTTGCTTTCTATATCCTTTTTAGCCTGCAACATAAGATCGCCGAATTCGTCGAGAACTATTACGATTTTTGCAAGCTTTTCCTCGCCTTCAGGAAGATGAGCGTTATATTCGTCAAGACTCTTGGTTGCAGTCCCCGCCTCGGACATATCTTTGAAAAGAGAGTATCTTCTCTCCATTTCTTTAATAGCCCAGTTGAGCGCCTTTATCGCCTTGTCGCAATCGTAAATTATCTCATTTATCATCAAATGAGGCAATTTATCGTAAGAAATAAATTCAACCTGTTTGGGATCAACGAGAATCAGCCTAAGCTCTTCCGGCCCGTATTTATATAATAAACTTACAAGGAGCGCGCTAAGGCAAATACTTTTACCGCTACCGGTAGTACCCGCAACAAGCAAGTGAGGCATTCTAGTGATATCGGGACAAATTACTTCGCCGTCAATATTTTTGCCCAACGCAAACGTAAGCGAACCCGCTTTGCTGTTTATAAACTTGGAGCTTGCGAGCATATTTTTTAAGCCGACAATCGATTTTTTGTTATTAGGTACTTCTATAGATAACGCGCCTTTGGAATAGTTAAGATACGCGTTGACGTTATCCTTTCTCAATTCCATAGCGATGGCGTCACGATAACCGAGCGCGCGTTTTATATTCGTCTTATCTTCGATAATTACGTCATAACGCGTTATGGCAGGGCCTATCGTTACATTTGCAACGTTACTTGCAATTTTAAAACGCGACAAAGTCTCGACAATAGTACGTTTGTTGTCCTCTATTTCACCCGTGTTAACATTGGCGTTTTCGGGATAGTTATCCAAAAGATCAAGAGATGGCCTTACATACTTTTTCCAAATATGCTTGGGCTTCTCTTTCGGCTGTTCCTCTACGGGAGCAGGCGGAATTATAGGTTTTTCGGGTTCGGTACGGCGCATTGTCGGCCGCATATTCTCAATCGGTGCCGTTCTCTCCGTACGAGGGCGCAAAAATACATTCTCGGTCGGATAAGTATCTTCTTCATCGTCGTCATCATTATCGAATAATTCCGAATTAGAACGCTCCGAGCGCGAAGCCGACCTGTCAGTTCTACCCGACGCATTGACAAAATCATATCTACCGACCTGAGGTTTATCCGCAACGTAATCTTCGGAGGAATTATTAGTCTCCTCTTCGCTTATTTCTGATTTTGAAGTCCTTTCTCCGAATCCAATAAACCCGTTATCCTCGACTGCGGGAACAACAGGCTCCTCTACCCGGCGTTCTGTTCTTATAATTTCCTCTTTAACCTCTTCCCTTTCGAAACTGCGAACTTCAGACTCCGCCTTAGCCGCAATCGGTTCTGCCTCTTCGCTGTAAACAGAATTATACTCTGGTTCTTCAACCGTATATGGATTAACCTCGGGTTGAATATTATATTCGGGGCGAATTTCTTCACGCGGCTCAATACGCGGTTCGACGTATTCGTCTCTAACAGGCTCGTAATAATCTTCATGCACGGCTTCGGGATTAAGCTTTTCTACGGGCTTTTCTCCATAAACATAGCTGGAAGGCATAGAACCGTAAGGTTGGCTGTACACTTCTTCCTTATAGCTTTCCGAATAGCTCTTGGCCTTAGCTTTTAACGGCCTGTCCGCAGTAAAACTGCTGAGATAGTCCTCTTCACTGGAAACCGCAGGGCTTGCAAAATATGAATTATCGTTAAAAATCATATTTCTCCTATAACTTTCCGCGGCAAATTCGCCCTTTTGGAAAATTATCTTGTTTCCAAGACTTTTATCGGAATATCTCTCCTCCGTTGCCTTAGGTTGCAAAGGAGTTCTGGAAACTACAACGGTATTTTCACGATTTGCTTTAACCTGTAATTTCTCTTCCGATCGGGGACGAAAAATCTTTGACGACTCATCGTCAGGCTCCGATAAAGTTTGCTTTACAGGCTCGGAAACGGGCTCTTCGCCATTCTCCGTATTTTCTTCCCTATGAGCGGTTTTTTTAGAAACTATTTTAAACGCCGACGTTCCCTTGAATGAAAGGAAAGTAAGGTAACCGCAAAGAAGAACCAATACCGAAAACAGTACGTATGCAGTAACGAAACCGCCCAGAGTGGAAACAGGATACACAAATATTGCCGAAACAACTCCTCCGAACGTGTAGCCCGCAAAGCCGTTTTGCGCATTCACATAACATTCCGTAATGTAATTTCCGTAACTTGTCAACTGATAATTATGAGTAGTTGCCGCATGAAACAACAAGAAAGCCATAAACGACGTCAATGAAATCGTTATAACTTTTTTTGCCGAAATCCTTAACCTCTTTTCAAAAGTCAACCACTCTCCGAGATAAGCCAATATCAGGGTAATCAATATGGAGCCGTAACCGAACGTGCCGTACATAAAAGTACAAACAGCCTTACCTATCCCCGCAAAAACCGTATCGTGCGAAAGGAGCATTATCAATACGATCACGCTGAAAAGCATCAGCGACATACCGAATGTTTCCCTTGTAAATATGTATGAAATTTTACCTTGTTTTGCAATTTTTTTATCTTTCACGTTAAATCTCCGAAAGTTGACAATCTGTCATTCCATATTATATCATCAAATCAAAAAAATGACAACAAAATGAGAGTAAAAAATGTTATTTCTTTGACGGTAAAAAATGCGTTGCCAAAGCAACGCATTTTAAATAAATTTTCAATTTGCATAGTTATATGCTCATATGTAAAAGCTATGAATTTATTATTTGTTTTGCAATATCGTATATGTTTCCCGCGCCGAGAAAAAGCACGACGTCCCCCTCTTCCGCGCAGTCGATAAAGTTTTTAATATCGCCTGCACTGTCACCGTAAACAGAACGTTTAACCGCCTGCGACAACGTCAATGCACTCCCCGCATCATCAAAATATTCCCTTGCCGGAAAAGTGCGGTAAATAAGTAATTTATTGAGAGGAGATAAAACTTTTACAAAATCTTTAAATAAGTTTTTCGTTCTCGAATAAGTATGCGGCTGAAATACCGTTATGAGTTTTCCTTTGGCTATCTTTCGCGCAGCTTGTAAAGTCGCGCGAATTTCGCTTGGATGATGGGCGTAATCGGCAATACAAACTGCGCCGTTAACTTCTCCGAGCCTTTCAAATCTCCGCTCGACACCGTCGAAATCCGCAATTCCTTGCGCGATTACATCGAATCCCATACCGACGTTTAAACATACGGTCACAACCGCAAGAGCGTTGAGAATATTGTGTTTCCCGTACACGTTTAATCTTATCTCACCTAAATTAACATTGCCTTCACATACGGAAAAGCGATATAACCCGTCTTCACAGGTAATATTTTTGGCATAGAGCGTCGCCTTTTTATTATATCCAAATGTAATTCCACCGAAATTATCCCCGTAACGAGTTATTGAAGTATCCGCAAAACTTGCAAACGACGCATAAGCTTCCAGCAATTTTTCCATACTTCCATAACATTCCAAATGATCGGGCTCGCTGTTGAGAATTACGGCAATTTCCGGTTTGAGCAATAGAAAATTTTTCTTATACTCGCAGGCTTCGGTAATAAAATACTCGTTGCCTGTAAGATGAAAATTTGAAAATTTTTTATCTCTTCCGCCGATATGCACACCGAAAGATTTCCCTGCGCGTGAAAAAACGTGCGCCAGCATAGAAGTGCAAGTAGTCTTCCCGTGACAGCCGGAAACAGCTATCACGTGTTTAAAAACGCGGCTTACTTCGTACAATAATTGACCGCGTGAAATAATTGTTTTGTTTGATTTTGCTGCTTCCAAAAGTTGAAAGTCATCGGGCTTTATAGCATCCGTATAAACAATTACGTCGTAATCTTTTACACTTCTCCTTTCTTCGCCTATATAAATTTTAACACCTAAGTCCCTTAGTTCGCGCACATAAACGCCGTCCTGAGCATCGCTACCAGCAACCGTTTTCCCTGCCGAAAGCAGAAATTTTGCCAAAGCGCTCATGCTGGTTCCGCCGATGCCTATAAAATAGAAACTATCGAAATTATCCCAAAATACGCATTGCATAATAAATTTTATTATTTTTTTTGGGTTTTTAGCACAATTTTTGATTTTTTTTGTAAAAAAATATTGAATTTATAAATCTTTTATTGTACAATAAATCCAATGAAAGTATTATCTGGTAGGTGATTAATATGAAAATCTCAGATGTACGAATCAGATTAGTTAACAAGGCCGACAATAAACTTAAAGCCGTAGCCTCAATAACTATTGACGAGTGTTTTGTTGTACACGACATCAAGATTATTGATTCTGCGGAGGGAGCGTTTATTGCTATGCCGAGCAGAAAAACAAGTGACGGCGAATATAAGGACATTGCACATCCGCTTAACACCGAGACCCGCGAACTTTTGAAACAAGCAATCCTTAAGGCTTACTTTGACCAACTGAATTAAGTCATTTTATGTTTTAAGTTAAATAATGCTGAATTTGTAAACAGAAAAGCACACGTTTTTTACGTGTGCTTTTCTGTTTTTATTGATCACGGCGTTTGCCTATATTTTTAAGTATTTGCGCAAACTTAGGGATTTTCCCGTTAGATTGGCGTTCGATCGTAGTAAACTCGTCGTCGTTAATATGAACAACAGGTTTTTCGGATTGAACCAGCTTCTGCACGGGAGGAGTGTAATTTCTCTCTACCGCAGGAATTGTCGAAGCAGGCTTGTACACGGGCTCGGTTACAGACATTCTGCGCGGGTAATTTTCCGGCGGATAATAGGGCGACGGCTGATAAGCTTTTTGAGGCGGTTCCTCCTCTTTAAAACCGTAACCGGGGAAACTTGTTGCAATTACCGTTATTTCCACTTCGTCCTGAACATTGGGATCAATGCGTGCGCCGAAAATTATATTAGCCGACGCGTCGACAACGCTCTTTACAAGTTCCGCTGCGTCCGTTACCTCGTCGATCGTAAGATCTTGACCGCCGACAACGTTCAGAATAACTCCCCTTGCACCTTCGATGGTCGTTTCAAGCAGAGGACAATTTACCGCAAGCCTGACAGCCTCTATAATTCTGTTGTCTCCCTTTGCAACGCCCACGCCCAAATGCGCAACACCCCTGTCTTTCAATATGGTTTTTACATCGGCAAAGTCCAAATTTATAAGCGCAGGGTTGACAATCAACTCTGTAAGCCCCTTGATACTCTGTTTTAAAATTTCATCCGCAACGCGGAGAGCTTCGGGCAACGGAGTATTTTTAGCAACGACCGTTTTGATCTTATCATTGGGAATAACAATCAGCGTATCTACGAATTTTTTAAGATTTTCAAGTCCGATTGCCGTATTTTCAAGTCTGTTTCTGCCTTCAAAACTGAACGGCTCGGTTACAACCGCAATGGTGAGGATTTTCATATCCCTTGCGATTTTAGCGATAACAGGAGCTGCTCCCGTACCCGTGCCGCCGCCCATTCCGGCAGTAATAAACAAAAGATCCGTTCCTTTTATCGCTTCGGTAAGCATATCCTTGCTTTCCTCTGCGGCAGCCTTTCCTACTTCAGGATTGGCTCCTGCGCCGAGTCCCTTTGTAAGCGCGCTGCCTATCTGAATTTTATTTTCGCAAGGCGAAAGCATAAGAACCTGACTGTCTGTATTAACAACGTAATATTCCGCGCTGTTTATGCCTGCTCCAAGCATACGGTTAACCGCGTTATTGCCCGCGCCGCCTACTCCTATAACTTTTATTTTCGCGCGGCCGGTAATTCCCTGAGAGCCGCGTCCCTGTAAATCGTTAAACATTTTGACCTCCGTTGATGGTGATTCGATTATTTTGCGTCTTTAAGCGCCATATCCAAAAGGCTTAAGGACGACGAAAAATGCGGTTTGTCGTAATACGGAACCTTTGGCGCAACAAGATCGACGTTACGCACAAGTCTTCCCGCAAGGTGTTCCGCAGTTCCTCGCACAACTTTTATTCCTTCTCCCGTAACGAGCAACGGTTTATTATCGATGTTTCTGCCAGTAAAATTCTGTCGGCATTCTTCAATCGTTTCACATATACCGTCAAGACCTTCGCGTATTATATTCCTCAATTCAGCCGCCGAGTAAGCATATAACTTCCCTTCGTAAACGCACTCTTCGACAGACGAAAGCTTTTCCTTTGCGTTGAGATTGACCGTTGAAAGATACGACTGTGCAACTTCAAACGGTATGTCCAGCTCCGTCATCAGCAAAAATGCAAGATGTCCTACGCCAACCGAAAATGATTCGCTGTAAAGCAATCCGTTACCACAGATAACGCTGTAAGTCGAAGATATGTAACCGAGGTCGAACAGTACAGCGCACTCATCGCGCTTTTCCGCCTCGACAAGATACATAGCTTCAGCATAATTGATCGGGATATAATTGATCGAAATACCCTTGAAAGCCGAAAAGGCTTTTGCAAGCGTATTCAAAAAGGCATTATTGCAATAATAAAAACAGCTCTTACCCTGCAAGCTGTCGCTGACTTCGCCTATGGGCTCTATAACCTTTCTTTTATCGGAAAGAACATAATAAAGACAACTATGCCTTATATTGGTCCAACCGCCTTCGGGCTTAGGTACGCTCATATCCATAAGCAACCTGCAATCAGAACCCGAAATCCTTTTAGCCGACTGAAAACTCAAAACTTTATCAACATTTTTGAGTTTTAAAAATTCACCGGGAATTCCGACGTAAAAACTCTTCACCCCGCCGGTAGCCGACATCGTACTTCTTACAACGTCGTTAACCGCAGATACAAAACTTTTTTCGTCGAGAAGTTCGCCTTCGGCATAACCGTCGTACGAGCACGTATATTTGCTCTTGATAATAAACGTATTATTTACGCCTCTTTCCCCGACAATAGCACAAACATCGGAAGAGCGAATGTCCAAAACGGCAACGCAATTTGAACGCACGATATAAGCTCCATTCTTTATTATATAGTAAATTATATAATAAAGTCTCTTCAAAGTCAACAAAATGAAACAAAAAAAGCGGGACATATAACCCGCTTTTTAACATTTATTTATTTCTCTTATAAGTGGCCCTGACATCGCCCTCTCCGTTGACGTAGCAATATATAGTTCCGCTTAATTTCTGCTCTCCCGTAAGAGACGAGAACTCCCTTGCCGCCCTTGAAAGTTTTTCAGCAACAGAATCCTTTCCTTGAACTTCGACCGTCAAGCCGCATCTCAAATGAAATATAAACACATCCTCTTCAAAAGAAGACTGCGCCCTGTCAAGAACTATTCTGTCAACAGCTGATCTCAATGCGGAAAAATTATTTACGAAAATCTCGCCTAGCTTTGCAAGTTCGGCTATATCTTCATCACCGTCCGTACCCTCCAAAAGCACGTTAGGTGCAGAATCAACGGAATTAAGATAACCGTCGTAATCAGAACGTAGAAATACCCCGTCGCTATCGTATATGTTGTATTTATCACCCGAAAGCACGGCGTATGTCTCGACACGCTCGCGGATTTTTACGTTTATCGTGCAAGGATAAATTTTTTCAAAACTCTCCATTACGTATTCTTCGCCTACACAGCTTCTTACAGTTTCCTCGTCTACAAAAGTTATGAGCGATCCGCGACAATTCTTGGCTATGGATTCTTTTACGTTTGCAATGGTCTCTTCGGCAGACGAATTGTCGCCTTCAGCACCCCCGTAATTCAGATAGGAAACGTTGACGTTTTTGACCGAAAAAATTATGCAAGTTCCGAGGGCCACTACGGCAACGAATATTACCGCAATAAACATAAAACCGATTTTTCTTAAGTACTTCATTTTTAAACAGTTACCCTTACTATATCTCCGCCGAGCATTCTCAGCTTATATTCAAAAGAGCCGTAACCTCTGTCAATGTGGGAAATATCCAGAACTTCGCTTCTGCCTTCGGCCGCAAGAGCCGCAGAAACCAACGCCGCGCCGCCACGCAAATCGTGAGCAACCACCGTCGCACCCTTAAACCCGTCCACGCCTCTTACAAACGCATTCCTGTTTATAACAGTGATATCCGCGCCCATACGCCGCAATTCCGGCACATATTTGAACCGGGTTTCAAAGAGGTTTTCCGTAATTATCGACTGCCCGCGACAGATACAGCATAAAGCTGTTATTTGCGCCTGCAAATCGGTAGGAAATCCAGGATAAGGTTGGGTTTCTATACTCTTGACCGACATCAGTCTTCTGTTATTTTCCAATACTATTTTATCATTGTTTATACGAATTTTGCAACCGTTTTCTCTAAGTTTATGTAAAAGCGAACTTATATTTTCCGCACAAGTATGTTTTATTTCTATTTCACCGCCGCACATTGCCGCCGCGACAAGAAATGTTCCCGATTCAATACGGTCCGGAATAGGTAAAAACTCACAGCCGGAAAGCTTTTTTACGCCTTCAATAATTATAGTGCCGCTGCCGGCTCCGCGAACCTTTGCCCCCATACAGTTGAGAAACCGTTGCAGATCTTCGATTTCAGGCTCGCGCGCGGAATTCTTTATAATGGTTACACCTTCCGCCTTGACTGCGGCAAGCATTATATTTTCCGTAGCCCCAACGCTGGGGCAGTCAAGCATTATTTCGTTTCCGTGCAACTTATCGCATTTGCATACTATGTATCCGCTCTCTTCGGAAATTTCAACCCCGAGCCTCTTTAACCCGGTGAGATGTAAATCCACGGGACGAAGCCCTATATCGCACCCCCCGGGATAAGCTATTTTTGCCATATGAAACCGCGATATAACCGAACCTAGCAAAAACACCGACGAGCGCAATTCGTGAGCTAACTCGCTGGGTATTTCGTGGTTATCGGCAAACGAACTGTCTATTATCAGATCGTTGCCCTCGAATACGGCTTTACAACCCAGCCTTGAAAGAATTTTTACCATATTCTTTGCGTCGGTTATATTGGGAGCGTTTATTATTCTGACTTTATCGTCGGTCAAAACCGTTGCCGCAAGTATCGGCAATACAGAGTTTTTTGCTGTCTGTATATCGATACTGCCGTATAGCTTATTTCCCCCGTTTATTATGTATTTATCCATATTGACTCCGAATAGTAAAATTAGGGTAAATAAATTTTGCCCTTAACCCATTATATGTCGGAGTCAACCTCTCTTGTTCTCGCGGGAAATATTGTACAGCACACCCATTGACGCCATGGTGATTATCAGCGACGTGTTTCCGCTACTGATAAGAGGCAGCGGCAAGCCCGTAGGAGGAATCGCACCGCTTACGACTAGTGCGTTTATGGCAACCTGTATTCCATAGACGAGAGTAAAACCCGAAGCAAGCAAAAACCCGAAGCGATCTTTACAGTTAGCGGCAATTTTTATACCGCGAAATATGATAAATACGCAAGCGGCGAAAAAGATAAACAATCCTACAAAGCCCAGTTCTTCACCCATTATCGCAAGTATAAAATCACTTTCCGCAAAAGGTAAAAAGCGATACTTTTGCGTGGAATTGAAAAGTCCCGTTCCGAACAGTCCGCCGTTTCCCAAAGCGTACAGCGACTGAATAAGCTGATACCCCTCGTCCTTGGGAGACGCCCAGGGATCCAAAAACGCGCTCAACCTCTGCAAACGATAGGGTTCTAAAATTATGAGCACCGGCACAGCAACAACAAACGGAATAAGGATTATTGCAAAAGTTTTTAAGTTCGTGCCGCTTAAAAATATTATCCCGAGCATAAGCAGTCCGACACACATCGTTATGGACATATTCGGCTCGATAATTATGAGCAAGCAAAACATTATTCCCACACCGAGAACGGGCAAAATACCTTTTACCGTCTTGACCTTTTCATGATGCTTCGCAAAATACGCGGCGGCAAACAAGGAAAAAGAATACTTTGCAATTTCCGAGGGTTGAAGGGTAAAACTGCCGAAGCCTATCCAACGCGTTGCCCCGTAATTGGTTATTCCTACTCCGGGCACAAAGACAAGCGCAAGCAAAACAACGGCAATCGCGACCGCAGGCAGTCCGAACTTTATAAGTTTTTTATAGGGCAAAAAACAAGTCCCAACCATTGCCGCCGTACCCAATCCCACACCTATGAGCTGCTTCTTTACAAAATACAAGCTGTCGCCGTACTGAACCTGAGCGGTATACGAACTCGCAGAATAAATCATTACGCAACCAAACGCGGCCATTGCAACAATTAATACTAAAAGCGGGATATCTCCCGCTTTTTTTCCGACGTTACCCGACTTCATTAAAATTCTCTACCATTTCCCTGAACGCGTCCCCGCGTTCCTCATAATTCAAGAAGCTGTCAAAACTCGAACTTGCGGGGCTCAATAACACGCATTGTCCGGGCTTTGCCGTAAATTGAGCTATTTTTACAGCTGTTCTGAAATCGGCACATAGCGAAAATCCAGTAAATCCCGATCTTATAGCCGCGTTTAGCATTTTAAATCTGTTTTCACCGTAAATTACCGCGTGCACGACGGGGCTTGAATTGAGCCCCTCGAAAAGCGGGCCGTAATCATCCCCTTTGTCTTTGCCGCCGAGAAGCACAACCGTAGGAGACGTCATAGCTTGAACGGCTTTGAGCGCGGCATCCACGTTGGTGCCCTTACTGTCGTCAACATAGGAAACACCGCCTACCTCGCGCACAAACTCGATACGGTGCCGCACTCCCTTAAACGCGCATATCGCTTCTCCCGTCTTTACTCTGTCTAGTTTCAATATACCGGCAGCGGCAACGCAGGCAAGCGCGTTGTAAACGTTATGTACTCCGCTCAAAGTTAAATCGTTTAAATCGAAATATTTTTCGCCGTTATAATAAATACCGCCGTTCTCGTAATAGGCGCCGTCCACACGCCCCTGCATTGAAAAATATACAACTTTTGCTTTTGTGTTATTTGCCAATGCCCGTACGGTTGGATCGTCGTAATTTAAGACTGCATACTCGCTTTCACGAAGATTTCTTAAAATTTTGGATTTAAGGAAAATATAATTTTCCATATTGTAGTGTCTGTTTAAGTGATCTTCGGTTATATTCGTTATCATCGCTATATGCGGACGCAGACTGGAAAGCGTTTCAAGCTGAAATGAAGAAATCTCTATAACGGCATAGTCGTGGAAGTCAAGATTTTCTACTTCCCTGATAAGAGGATTTCCGTTATTGCCGCAAGCAATACTGTGACAACCGTTGGCGTTTAAGACATCGTTTAACATAGACACCGTGGTAGTTTTACCGTTCGTACCGGTTACGGCGACAGACGTCGCCCTCAAAAACATTGCGGCAAGCTCTTCTTCGCCGATTATTATTTTTCCTTGCTTGCGGAACATCACGGGCAAATTGTTATCTATAGGAATACCGGGACTTAATACGAGAATATCGCATTTGAAAGCCGCTTCTTCACAGGTTTCAACCGTGACGATATGTGCGCCCAGCCCTTCGAGTTCGGACATAATTTCCGAAATTTTATCGGTTACCAAATCGTCGTAAATATAGACTTCCGCACCGCGTTCAAGCAAAAAGCGGGCGCTGCTTTCACCCGAAACAGACATACCCGCCACAAAAAATCTTTGACCTTTAAAATACATACACACCTCACCAAAAAATTAATGAAATTATTCCGACAAGGCAAGTAATTGCAAAATAGCAATATGAAATTTTACATTCCGTAAAACCTTTCATCTGAAAATGATGATGAACAGGAGCCATTAAAAACACTCTCTTGCTTGTCCGTTTATAGTATATGACTTGTACTATAACGGATATTCCCGAAACTACGAACATTACTCCGAGTATCGGAATATAAAGTGAGTTCCCCGAAAATACGGAAAGACAAGAGATCAATCCTCCGAGCGCAAGCGAGCCCGTGTCACCCATAAAAAGCGCCGCTTTGTTAGTATTAAAAATCAAAAATGCCGCGACTGCCCCCACGCCAATAAAACACAGAAGCGCGCTTTCAGAACTTTTTAAAGACAGCATTATTCCCAAGATTAACAAATAAGCGCAGCTTGTCCCGCCGGCAAGACCGTCCAGTCCGTCGGTAAGATTCACGCAATTCACGGTTGCTGCAAAAATAAAGATAACCAAAGGAATTATTCCCCAACTTATATCAAAGCTTAAATTGCAAAAGGGAATATTCAACACGGTTTTATCATTCACGTAACAATATACCGCGGCGACGGTAGCTATTGAAATCTGAAACAATATTTTTTGATAAGGTCTTAAACCGCCGTTATCCTTGCGGTGTATCTTTAAAAAGTCGTCCAAAAATCCCACAATCATAAAACTTGCGGTGATTGCAAGAGTCAGATTGACGTCGCCGCTGCCGAAACCGAGAAAACAAATTCCGACAACGACAATAGCGCAAATAAAGGCAAGCCCGCCCATTGTAGGCGTGCCCCCCTTATTTTTATGTTCCTTTACGTAGCCGAGTATATACTGCCCTGCCTTCATCCGCTTTAGGAGCGGCAATATAAGCAATATAAGAAGTATTGACGCGGCAAAAGCGCTTAGAAGCGCAAGACAAATAGTTCTCATTACGTGCCGATTATAGTTTTTATTACCGTATTGTCATTATAGCTGTGCTTTATACCCATTATCTCCTGATAATTTTCACCGCCCTTACCTGCTACAAGAAGAATATCTCCCTTTTCAAGCAGACGTATGGCATATTCCGTGGCTATTTCCCTTTCGGTAACAGTTACGTATTGCTTACCCGTAGACTTAATACCGTTTTCTATCTCGCAGATAATGTCAAACGGATCTTCGAAACGAGGATTATCCGAAGTTATTATACAAAAATCGGAATTCTCTGCCGCCGTTTTTCCCATTAAGGGCCTTTTTGTTTTGTCGCGGTTCCCGCCGCAACCGAACAGGCAGTACAGCTTTCCTTTACATAACTTTTTAAGTGATTTCAAAGATTTTTCCAATCCGTCAGGCGTATGGGCAAAGTCGACAAATATATCCGCTCCGTTGAATTTTGCAACGTGTTCCAGTCTGCCCGCAACCACTTTCAAGCCGTATAACCCCGCGGCAATGACAGAAGTTTTTACCCCCAAAAGCTTTGCGCAGGTTGCCGCAGCCATAGAATTATAGATGTTATGTAACGCAGGCATACTTAATTTTATTTCATATAGTTCGTCAAACAAGTTCAGGACAAACGTACTTCCGTCAAGCTTTTCGTTTATATCGACGGCAAACACGTCGGCAGGGTTTTTAAGACCGTAACTTATGGTTCCTCGCAATTCGGCCAATAGCTCTATCCCAAGATCATCGTCGGAGTTTACTATTATTCTCTTACATCTCCCTGCTTTAAACATAAGCTTTTTACTGTCCGCATAATCGCGCATATTACCGAAGAAATCAAGATGATCCTGCGTACAATTCGTCAAAATGCCCGCTTCGAAAGTCAATCCGAAAATTTTGTCATAGAAAAGAGCGTGCGCGGAAACTTCCATAAATACATACTCTACTCCCGAAGCAGCCATATCGGCAAGCACGGAATACAGATATACGGGATCGGGCGTAGTGAGCTCGGGAACAATGAATTTACCATCGTAACTAATTCCGAGAGTACCTATTTTTCCAGTCTTGTTTCCGTTGAATTTAAATATAGAATCGAGCATATATGTGGTCGTAGTTTTCCCGTTGGTACCGGTAACGCCAACAATTTTAAGTTTTTTATCGGGGAATCCGTAAAAGGCGCGGGCGGCGCGGGCAATCTGCGCCCTGCCGTCCTGCGCCAAAATCTGAGGGAGGTCGGTATCGAGCTTTTTTTCACAGATTACAGCCGCAGCTCCTTTTTTTGTTATTTCGGCTATATCATCGTGTGAATCGTGACTTTTGCCGCAATAACATATGAACAAATCTCCCTTCTGCACTTTTTTGGAATCTGTCGCAACTCCGCTGATTTCCGTATCTTCATTACCTGAAATCAAACTTGCCGTTAAGTTTTTTAAAATTTCGCTAAGCTTCATATCAATCGTACCGTTGTATATTTTTGATTTTTATTATATCCTGAAATATTTCTTTTGCTACGGGAGCGGCAACCGCACTACCGTAATACGTGCCCTGAGGCTCGTTGACTATAATAAGCGCGAGATACTCGGGCTTATTTGCAGGGAAAAAACCGCAAAAAGAGGAAACGTATTTGCCCTGCGCCACGTGTCCGTCCTCATATTTTTGAGCAGTTCCCGTCTTGCCGCCTACGCGATAACCCTCTATATATGCCTGCTTTCCGCTGCCTTCGGTAACTACGCCTTCAAGCATTTCCGCAAGCATTGCAGAAGCCTTTTCGCTTATAACCTTATTTTTAAGTAAAGGCTTATACTCGGATAATATTTTACCCTCGGGAGAAACAACGCTTTTTAACAGGTGAGGAATATAATAGTTTCCTCCGTTGACCGCCGCGCCAATGGCGCACGCCAACTGAATACCTGTAACGGCGATTGTCTGCCCGAATCCTATTCTGGCAAGATCGCAGTCGCGTACAGCCGTTTGAGGAACAAGCATTCCCAAAGCCTCGCCGTTAAAATCCAGGCCCGTTACGCTTCCGAACCCGAAAGCGCTAAGATATTTATAAAAAATCCGGCTTCCCAAGGAAAGCGCCATATCGGTAAAGCACGGGTTACAGCTGTTATTAAGCGCACTTGATAATGTCTGATTAGAATGTTTTCCATTGGAATGATCTGACCAACATTTGATTTTAGTACCGTCGACAGTACGCGTACGACTGCCGTTAAATACGTACGAAGGTGAAAATGCCTTACTATTGCCGTTAAGATATTCCTCGATATTGGCCGCGGCAGTTACGACTTTGAAGGTGGAACCGGGTTCGTATATATCGCTGACGACTACGTTTCTCGAATACGCGTTAAGAGTCTCCGGATCGTCGCGCGGAACGTCGTTAAGGTCGTACGAAGGATAATTTACCATAGCATATATGCCGAAGTTTTGAGGGTTCAGAACTATACAGGACACAGACTTTGCATTAGTCGAAGCATATACGCTCTTCATTGCATCTTCTGCCGCAAGCTGTATATCCATATCGATAGTAAGTCTTATTTCGTTGCCGTCTTCCGCCTCGTTATACACCACCACGGAATTTTCGGTTTCGTTGCCCACTATGTCGGTCGTATAAGTAATTTCACCGTTTACTCCGCTTAAAATATTGTTGTAATATTTTTCTATACCCGATAGCCCAAGCCCGTCGTTAGACGTAAAGCCCAAAACCTGACAGAGCGCGTCGCCATAAGTATACTGCCTTGTATTGTCCCTTGAATAATAGACTCCCGGCAAATTGTAAGTCACAAGTTTTTCTATACTATCACTGCCGACCTGTCTTGCAATAGTTATTTCGGAAACTTTATTTCCATCTATCTTTTTTAATATTGTTTTTGCGTCAAGAGAAAATATTCCGCTCAATACCGTTGCGGTATACTCCTTTTCACGCACTGCGTTAGGGCGCAAAAATACGCTGTACGTCGTTCTGTTCCCCGCAATAATAGTACCGTTGGAATCGGAGATTATACCCCTGGATGCGATAACCGGTATCTCTCTGTTCCATTGATCCGTGGCTTTGAGTTTGAGATCCGAACCCCAGGCAATCTGCACATAGAGCAATCTCGCAAGTATTATGCAAAAAATAAAGGCTATTGCCAAACTCAATGACAATAACCTCTTTTGTATAACAGTAATGGAAAATCCTGCTTTATTTAATTTTTTTATGGTGTTACCCCCGATATATCCTTTATTTAAAGGTTTTGAATTACTTTACCATTCCGTTGCCCGCGGCAAATTCATCCACATTTTCCAACGCTTCGTTAACCAACGATTCTACCTCTTTATTAACTTCATTGTAAGTCTCTTCAACCGTATCCAAAGTTGTTTGCAGTGCGCTCATTTCCGCATTCATTCCGGAAAGGATTGCAGAGTTGATAATAATCAAAGCAAACATAGCTACAATTACGCTTATTACTACGGCTGTAATTCCCTTTTCTCTTTTAGATAAAGAAAATCTTTTCCCTGCGCTTGCCGTTTCGATTACGTCGGCTTCTTCGCTTTCTCTTACGGCGGAAGTCTTGTATTGGATCGTAGTCTGAGTGGGACGAAGGTCCTCGTTCTCTTCCTCGTCGTCAACGTCAACAATTTCTTCAGAACGCAACAACCTACGATTTATAGGGTTGTCCGCACGGAATATATCTGCAGTAGCACGTGCATTCTCCACAAGATAAGGAGCCTGTTTTGCGGCAGGTTCTACAAAGAGCTGCTTTTTAGGCTGAACGGGAGCTTGCTCGGTACGGACCAAAACATCCTCCACTTTCGCGGCAGGATTAAGCAAACGCTTGTACATTTCACTGATACGCGCGTTGTGTTGTTCATCTGATATTTTTTCCGCAGGAAAAACAGTTTTAGCCTGCTCCTCGCGTTTTTCTTCGGTTTTAACTAAGGATCTCTCCTTTTCCAAAATTGCGACTGCCATTATTTTCTCCTTACCGCAAATTTCAAATTATTTTTCTCGCTATCCTCAATTTAGCACATTTCGATCGCGAATTTAAAGACATCTCCTTTACACTTGCAACAACGGGTTTTTTAGTGATAATTTCAATCTCTTTCACTTTCCCGCAAACACACACCGGTATACTTTTATCACAGATACAGTCGGTCTCCAAAAATCTGAAAGCCTGCTTGACAATCCTGTCTTCAAGAGAATGGAATGTAAGTATGACTATGCGCCCGCCAGTTTTAAGCCTTCGGGTAAGACCTAAAACAAATTCATACAAGCCGCTAAGTTCATCGTTCACGGCAATTCTTATGGCTTGAAAACTTTTTCTTGCCGCCGGTCCGTTCTGCTGAAATTTTTTCGGTATGCAGTTTTCTATTATGTCAACAAGTTCGCCGCAGGTCGTAATTGCTTTTCGGGTTCTCGCTTTTACAATACCGTCGGCTATGTCGGATGCAAATTTTTCTTCACCGTAACGCCTTAATATTTCGGCAATACGGTTTTTGGGATATTCGTTTATGAGAGTGCAAGCCGTAAAATCGGAGGTTCTGTCCATTCTCATATCCAGCGGAGCATTCGGCTTCATATATGAAAATCCCCTATCTTCATTGTCGAGCTGATAACTCGAAACTCCGAAATCCGCAATAACTCCGTCAAGTTTATCTATGCCTGCTTGATTCAAAACATTTTCAAAATCTTTATAATTGGATTTGAAAATTTGATAGCGACCGCTAAATTCCTTCAGTCTGTCGTTTGCCGCACAAATAGCGTCGTCATCCAAGTCGGTCGCAATTAATCTTCCCGCAGGCGAAGTTCTTTTCAATATTTCGTACGAGTGGCCTGCCCCTCCGACAGTACAGTCCATATAGATACCGTCTGGTTTGAGATCGAGCCCCTGCATACACTCTTCAAGCATTACGGGAATATGAGCAAACTTCATAATTAAATACCGAGGGATTTAAACAATACGTCAAAGTTCTCATCAGCGTCTTTGAAGTATTCGTCGTGTACTTCCTTAGCCCAGATCTCTATTCTCGAACCTGCGCCGCAGATAATTATGTCCCTGTCTATCTTTGCGTACTCTTTGAGCTTTTGCGGCAGTATCATACGCCCCTGTGCGTCTCCTTCTACCCAGCTGAAAGATTTAGTAAAAACTCTCAACGCCTTTTGCCGCTCTTCATCGCTCATCTTGATATTTTCCTCAAGCTTTGTCAAAAGTTCTTTAAAACTCTCTTCATAATAAACAAAAAGACAGTTGTGAGTTCCCTTTGAAAAATACAAACCCCTTTCGTCGCCTTTGAGTTTGTTCGGAATACGTATTCTGTTTTTCGTGTCCATTTGGTGACTGTATTCACCGGTCAGATGAAACATATACTCCGCCTTTTTGAGCTTGATGAATACATAATAAAACATTTTTCTTTAATTGTCAATAGATTTTAGGAAAAAAGTGGGAATTAGTGGGAAAAATTTCCGCACACACCCCCGCGATCATTGATTAACTTTTCCAGTACTTTTCTGTTTTTCCGCTCGTCGCCGCCAACAAACAAAACGTTATCTATCAGCGCTTGCGGCGACGCCGACTGTTTATCCTCTTGCACACACCCCAAAACATTTGCAAGATGTCTTGCCGTACCGTCGATTCCGTCGAATATTTTACATTTATAACGCGCCTTTACCAAATCTTCTATAAATACGTAATGCGTACATCCCAATACTATCGAATCAGCTTCAATATCAGGCAACAGCCCAGTAATTGCATCTTTGTCTATGTCAAATATATTATTTTCGATATAGACGGCCAATTCGGGACACGCCAAAATCTCTGTCACTCCGTTACCGAAGCGTTCGACTAATTCTTTTATTCCCGAACTCGAGGCCGTTGCCGGGGTAGCAAGAACAACACACTTTTTTGCGTCCACTGCGGCAGGTTTCACCGCCGGCTGTATACCGATTATGTTGAATGAATATTTAGCCCTCAAATATGACGCGCATTGCGCAGTCGCGGTATTACACGCAATCACTGCCGCAGAAGGTGAATATTCGCTAATTTCGGCAAACTTTTCATCAACCATCTGTAGAAGTTTTGCAGATGAAAAACTACCGTAAGGTACGTTATAATTATCCGCAAAGTAAACAAATTTTCTATTAGGCATTAGCGTTATACATCTACTTAACACGGTCAACCCGCCTATTCCGCTGTCAAAAAAACATACCGGAGCTTCGCCCCTATCAAAATAATCGTTCACTCTAATATAAATATTTATCAAACGCGAAATATATTAAAAAATTTGCAAAAAGCCGTTAAAAAACAGTTTACAAGCAGTATTTTTTATGATAAAATTACCTAAGAATTAAGAGAATACAACTATCCAAAGGAGATATGTTATGCCTAATATTAAGTCTGCTAAAAAACGCGTGCTTGTAACCGCAAAGAAAACCGCAAGAAACAAGTCGATTAAATCGGGAGTAAAAACCGAAATCAAAAAGTTTATTGCGCTTGTAGAGAGCGGCGACAAGAAGGCGGCAACGGCTTTATTCCCCTCCACTTGTTCGGCAATCGACTGTGCTGTTTCCAAGGGTGTTCTTAAAAAGAATACTGCCGCTAACAAGAAATCCGGACTTGCGAAAAAGCTCAACGCAATGGCGTAAAAACAAGCGGGCGTAAATTTCGCTCGCTTTTTATTTGCGCTTTGTTAAGCTTTCTATTAAATTACTTATGCGAATAAAATTTCATATTTTTGTTCGTATGAAATTGTTTCCGTAGTTCAATGGATAGAATAAGCCCCTCCTAAGGGCTAGATTTGGGTTCGACTCCCGGCGGGAACGCCAAATACCGACGACCGAGATTATATCTCGGCCGTCGGTATTATTTTTTTACAAATATGTACTCACAAAAGATCAATTTTCAAGCATTATTTCTTTGACCGAAATTCTATTTATTTTATAGACATAATATGCCGTTATTACAAAGTAACATAAAATGAATGAGGCTAAAGATATAAAAAATGCCGAAATACTGAACGTGTATTCAGGTACGTTTTCAACATCGGAGAAAATAATATTTACCATTATTTGTAAAAGACCGTACTGGTACCCCGTTCCAACAGCAAACCCGAGTAAAGCGAAAGGAATGTAACCACCGAATATAGAAGCTGTACACTGCGTCAGAGAATATCCGAACACCTTCATTACCGCAATGTTTTTGGAATTGGCGTTTACAAGCGATGTTGCAGACATAAATATCGTTATAATCGCAAGAACCAAACCTATAATCAAAATCATATAGCCCATAATTGAAGATACAAGCTCTTCCATTGACAGGCCCATTTGAACCATAGCCGAAAAACAGAAACAGGAAAAAGTAACAAAAAATACCAACAATTTGCGGCTTTTCAACGTTTTAAAACACATATCCAGTAAAAACGGTCTATCGGTATTCTTCTTATCTTCACCAACGGAGACTTTCTCCGACTTACCTTTAATAAGCTTAAGTACGGGACTCTTCAATGCAAAATATGCATAAAGTACGGAAATTAACGAAAAGATTATTCCCGGCGCAAATACTAACCCAAATAACAATTCCCAATGAAACTTTATTGAAATTGCGTCTATACCTTCGATAGTAAGCGACTCATAAATATTAGGCATAAAAATCCAACCGAAGGCAAAGCCGAGAGCGCAACCGATAAGTACGCTGAAACCGAACAAGCAAAAAGGCATAGAAATCTTTATACGGCTATACCCGAAAGCTTTTAAAATACCCAATTTCTGAGAATTAGCCGATATGTAAAGCTTAATATAAAACAACAGCATTATTACAGCAATAATGCCGAGTACGCCTCCTGAAATAGCGGAAGTAAATTGCGCGGTGGCGACCTGTGCTTTGTACAATGCGCCGACAGCGTCGTCGGTAATACTTGAAGACAACGGCACCACATCCATATAATAATTTAGCATAAATGTACAGACAAACGCGGCACAAAAACACACAATAGATATACCGACCAGTTTTACGACATCTTTGAGATTTATAATCATTTTACCACCCTATTTCGTACGCCGTTTTCCTGATAGAATTTTTATATACTTCGACAATATTACCGCTGTTCATCTTTATTACCGTTTCCGCCATTTCCGCTATATTTTCATTATGAGTGACCATAATTGCAGTGAATCCGCGGTACTTTTGCAGCTTAAAAATATAGTCAAGCACATCTCTGCCTGTTTTTTCATCAAGTGCACCCGTAGGCTCGTCAAGAAACAGCACGTTAGGATTTTTCGCTAAAGCTCTGGCAATGCATACTCTTTGCTGCTCACCGCCGGAAAGCGTACCGGGTTTATTTCTGAGTTTTTCACCCAAACCGACGGCAGACAAGTACTCTTTATAATTTTTGTTTCCTACAAGATCGGCGCTTAATTTTACATTACTTTCGACGCTTAGGTGTGATAAAAGATAGTATTGCTGAAAAATAAAGCCCACCTCTCTTTTTCTGAACTCCGTCAGTTCTTTATCATTCAATCCGTCAAGCCGTACGCCATTGCATTCTATTATGCCCTCATCGGCCTTTTCAAGTCCGGAAAGCACGTTTAAAAGAGTAGATTTACCGGAACCGGAAGCGCCCAGTATTACCGCAAATTCTCCGGTTGCTATATCAACCGAAACGCCTTTCAACACCTTTGTTTCGCCATAACTTTTAAATATATTTTCAGCTTTTATCATAATTTGCCCTCCTGCTTTATTTTTTTGATTAAAGATATAAAAACCTGCGTCAATAGTTTATCGGTTTCATCTGCTGTAAAAGAACATACCTTTGTTGCTATTAAAACAGCTATGCCGTGCGAATAAACCCATAAATGAAAGTATAATTCCTTTGCATTTTCCATTGAAAGTCCATATCCTTTTACAATGGAACCGATTATTGCTTCATAATGATCTTCAATACCTATGAGTACGTTTTTACTGTCGGGACGTTCGTCTCGCTCACTCATAAAGAGCATCTGGAATAACTTAGGCCTTTCAAAGGCAAATCTTATATAAGCTTTGCCTACTCCTTTAAATTGAAGATCTTCTTTTAAACCTTGTTCTACATAGTCTCCGTAAATTTCTTTAACCTTTGCATTTACAGCTTCAATCACCTGCTCCATTCCCGTAAACACGGTAAAAATCGGCCGCGAAGAACTACCAAGTTCGACGCCCAACGACCGAGCCGTAAGAAACTCCAATCCGCTTCGTTCAACAATCATTAATGCGGAATCAACTATCTCCTCTTTTGTAAATTTAGCTTTGGGTGGCATTTTATCTCCTTATTTAAAACAGATGTTTTACAACATCTGTTTTAAATATAGCAAAAATAAAATCCCCTGTCAAGGGATTTTATTATAATAATTAAACTACGCCGTGAGCAAGCATTGCTTGCGCAACCTTTACAAATCCGGCTATATTTGCACCCATAACGTAGTTGCCCTCATAGCCGTACGTTTTTGCGGCGTTTTCGATATTATGATATATATTTATCATTATATTTTTTAACTTGTCGTCTACCTCTTCAAACGACCAATACATTCTGCCGGAAGATTGAGCCATTTCCAAAGCCGATGTGGCAACGCCGCCCGCGTTCGCCGCTTTGGCCGGCAAAAATACTACTCCTTTCTTTAAGAACACATCCATTGCTTCAAGGGTAGAGGGCATATTTGCCCCTTCGGCAACATATTTAACGCCGTTTTTAACAAGAATTTCGGCCGACTGTTTGTCTATTTCATTCTGAGTAGCGCACGGCAAAGCGACGTCGCAAGGAATAGTCCATATACCTTTGCATCCCTCTTTATATTCCGATCCTTTTACTCTGTCGGCATATTCTTTTATTCTACCGCGTTTGACTTCTTTAATATCTTTAATTACGTCGAGTTTTATACCTTCCGGATCATAGATGTAACCGTTGGAATCATACATTGCAACTACTTTTGCGCCAAGGCTCTGCGCCTTTTGACAAGCATAGATCGCAACATTGCCGGAACCCGAAATAATAACTGTCTTACCCTTAAAGCTGTCTCCGCGAACTCTCATCGCCTCTTCGGTAATATAGACAAGACCATAACCAGTGGCCTCGGTTCTAACCAAACTTCCGCCATAAGAAAGTCCTCTGCCGGTAAGCACGCCTACGTGCTCGTCGCGTATTCTCTTATATTGCCCGAAAAGATAGCCTATTTCCCTACCGCCTACGCCAATATCACCGGCAGGGATATCTGTATCGGCGCCGATATGTCTGTAAAGCTCTGTCATAAAGCTTTGACAAAACGCCATAATCTCCCTGTCGGATTTGCCTTTGGGATCGAAATCAGAACCGCCCTTACCACCGCCGATAGGAAGCCCCGTGAGACTGTTTTTCAAAATTTGTTCCAATCCGAGAAATTTAATTATGGAAAGGTTTACCGAAGGATGAAACCTGAGCCCACCCTTATAAGGTCCGATCGCACTGTTGAACTGTACTCTGTAACCCTTGTTTACACAGACTTTACCACTATCGTTTATCCAGGAAACACGAAAAATAATTACTCTTTCAGGCTCTACAAATCTTTCCAATAGGCCCGCCGTCTCATATTCGGGATGTTTTTCAACAACAGGAGACAACGTTGTCAAAATTTCAGTCGCGGCCTGATGAAATTCATTCTCATTCGGATTCTGTTTTTTAAGATTATCCAAAACTCTTGCTACGTAATTCATAAATTCTCCTCGATTAATATACAAAAAATTTAACTGTTTTAATTATATCACTTATAATATTCACAATCAATCAAATTTGACGAATAAATATTCATTTTTTCTTTTACAAAAATTATCTTGCATATAAGTAATGATTATAAGATAAAATTTAACTTCCGCTAATTAATTACTTTATCCGTTTCAAACTTTAAATAAAATAATAGACACGAATCAAACCACCTGTCAAGGCGCTTAATTCGTGTCTATTTGGCGCAGAGAAGAGGATTTGAACCTCCGGACGAGTTCCCCCGTCACACGATTTCCAATCGTGCTCCTTAAACCGCTCAGACATCTCTGCATTGATTGTATTTTAGAACATTTTGCGCTAAAATGCAACCTTTTTTATTCTGTTTTACACAACATTTTTATTAAATTGTTCTTATAACCGCTTCAACTTTCGCAAAACCCGTAGAATTTATATCTGATACGGCGCGCATAACGTTCTGTTCTTTATTCAGATGCGTTATTAGAATCAAAGGAGCGCGCCCGTCATCTCTCACGCTTTCCTGTATAAACTGAGAAACGCTTATCGAATGCTTGCCGAGTAAAGCAGTCACTTTTGATAAAACGCCCGTTTTGTCCTGCACGGAAAGCCTTAAATAGTAAGCGCTGCCGAAATTCTTTACAAACTTTGTTGCGGAATCCGCCTTTTCCGTATTATTAAACGTAGAATAGCTATGATTGGGATGAGTTGCGCAATAGATAATATCCCCCACGATTGCACTCCCCGTAGGCAACGCCCCTGCGCCGCGCCCGTAAAGCATAACGTCCTCCACGCTGTCGCCGGTAAGAAAAACTGCGTTATAGCTGTCGTTAACTCCTGCAAGCGGATGATCTGATTTGATAAAAGTCGGATGAACGCGCACCTCGATACCGCTCTTTTCGTTTTTGCCAATTGCAAGCAATTTCAATGAATAACCGAGACGCTTTCCGTACTCTATATCCAAGTTATCTATTCCGTCGATACCTTCACGGTAAATCTCCGTGAAAGGTATTTTTGTATGAAAAGCAAGACTTGACAAAATAGATAGTTTATAGGCCGCGTCATATCCTTCTACGTCAGAAGTAGGATCTGCTTCGGCATAACCGAGCTTTTTAGCCTCTTCCAAAACAGATTTATACGCCGCACCGGATTGAGACATTTTGGAAAGTATATAATTGGTAGTACCGTTTATAATGCCCATTATGGACGTAAAATTATTCCCCTGCAAGTTGTCCAGCATTGCGCGGATTACGGGAACGCCGCCTACACAAGTAGCTTCATAAAACAACCCTACTCTGTTCTTTTTTGCCGTCTTTTCAAGTTGATGACTGTATTTGCAATAGAGCTCTTTATTGGAAGTTACTACGGATTTGCCGGAGTTCAAAGCCGCCAACACAAAAGTTTTAGCAGGCTCTATACCACCTATTACTTCAACTACGATGTCGATTTCGGGATTGGAACAAATTTCTGCAATATTTGAACAAATCCTATTTTCCTCTATTCCAAGACTAAGCGCACGCTCCTTGCTTCTTTCAAGAACGCTCTCGACCACAATATCTACACCGTGTGATTTTTTATATTGCTCTCTGTGCTCAGACAGAATTTTATAGGTTCCGCCGCCTACGACGCCCAGACCTAATATAGCAACCCCCACTTTTTTCATTAATTCGCCTCCGCGTTAAGATCATACAGATATTTTAAACCGTCAAGCGTCAAAAGCTTGTCCACTTTGTCTATACACTGTATTTCATTGGCTATAACTTCCGAAAATCCGCCGGTAGCTATTACGGAAGCATTTTCACATTTCATTTCACGCTTTATTTTCTTAACTAAATATTCGACCAGTCCGGCAAAGCCGTAAAATATGCCTGATTGCATATTCGTAACAGTATTTTTACCTATAACTTTAGAGGGCCGTTCAATCTCTACCCGTGGAAGCTTGGCAGTACCGTTTACAAGGCTGTCCAAAGAACCTTTAATACCCGGCGCAATAACTCCGCCGATAAAGTCCCCGACTTCATTTATAACATTAAAAGTCGTCGCCGTTCCAAAATCGATAACTATTAAAGGATAACCGTATTTTTTCACCGCGGACACATTGTTGACAACCCTGTCCGCACCCACTTCTCTCGCGTTATCAACTTTAAGATTCAATCCGGTCTTAAGCCCCGGTTCAAGCATTAACGGCTTTATCTTAAGATAAGTTGCAAGCATACGAGCCAAAGTATAATCAAGTTGCGGAACTACGGACGATATGATACCTCCGTTTATCAGAGACGGATCAACACCGCTGTTTTTTAAAATAGTTAGGAGTTGTCCGCCGTATTCATCGGAAGTTTTTTTAAGATCGGTTGCGACACGAAAACTCAATTTAAAGCTATCATTGTCGTAAACAGCAAATTTTATATTGGTATTGCCAACGTCAAGACAAATTATCATTATTTACAACATTCTCCGAAGTCACAGGCTTTTCAGAGCCTTTAAATATTAAAGTATGATTCACTTTTTTAAGTACAGCAACGTAAGCGGGCACCAAAACCATACAGGCTACGAGCTCTATCGGAAAGAATACGGAAACCGCAACATTCATTATTGCGGTCAAAGAACCCATGATGTCACCTGACCAGATATTTATAGCCAATAGATATAAAACGGTATTAGTCAACGATCCGACAATGCCTGCAACCGCGGCAGGTAAGGTTTCTCTTAAAAACTTGCGCTTGGATTTGTTTAAAAGCTTTGCAAGCCCGAAATAAGTCCAATAAGCCGTAATGCCTATAAACATTCTCGGCAACACGCATATCAAAGGATTTGCATAGGGCAAGAACAATGAAGCGAAAATCAGACAAAACAGACAACTTGACAGTCCCAAAAGCGTTCCGCCGATAAAACTTCTCTTCCAATCGTCGTAAATGCTTAAAGCGATTGAAACGGGCAATGAAAGAATGCACGCCGTCATCCCCAAACCCGACAAAACAGTCCCCTCCAAAAGAAAGAGCACAAATATCAGCGCAAACATTACGCCGACGAACGCAATAAAGTGAGCCTTATCGTTTTTCATAGAGCCTCCGTAGGATTTCTTAAAAGAATATCCTCAGTTAAAGATATTATGTTTATTATACAGTCCGATTACTCCGAAAAAAGTATATCGGCTGATTTAGTTTTAAGTAAAAATTATCATAACATATTTTACGCTCTTTTTGCAAGCAAATGAACAACTTGTAACATTTTTAAGAAAAATTAAATATAATTTACTATACAAAAACTGCAAAACCGTAAATTTTGCAGCGCAATCCTGCACGAAAACAAAGAAAAATTATACATAACGCGTGCGGGACGTAAGGAGGATACTTATGAATTTATTTTCAAGTTGCGGAAACAACAGTTGCCTTTGGATACTCATTCTCTTATTGCTCGCTTCAAGCTGTAGCGGTAACGGAATTGAGGGCGTCCTCTCCGGAAGCTGCACGCCCATACTGATAGCGCTCTTATATAGTATGTGGAAGAACGGCACGCTTTCCTCGCTGTTATGCGGCAGCGGCAGTTGCGGATGCGGTTGCGGCTGTAACTAAACAAACTTTAAAAGGGTTTGCCTTTTGGCAAACCCTTTTATTTTTTTATAATCGCAATATATTTGTAAATTGCCGCCACCGTTTTCCCGTCCGAAATTACCCCACCCTCTATCATTTTCAAAACTTTATCAATAGGTAAAAACTCACAATCAACAAATTCGCCCTCATCAGGTTTTTTGGATGTTCTTTTACATTTGTCCGTAAAATAGACGTGAATTATCTCATCCGTATATCCGGGACTGGGATAAATTTTCAAAAGCGGAATTAAAATTTCCGCTTTATATCCCGTTTCTTCCTCCAACTCGCGGTCGGCTGCAAATGCAGCGTTTTCGCCGCACTCAAGTTTTCCCGCGGGGATCTCGTAAATTTCCTTATCGTACAGATAGCGAAACTGTTTTACCAAAAGCACGTTGTCGTCGCTGACGTAAAGAACGGCCGCGCCGCCGCTGTGCCTTACGCATTCGCGTTTCGACATCGAACCGTCCGGAAGCTCAACCTCGTCCAATTCCAACTTTAAAATTTTCCCTTCGTATATTACCCTTCCGTCAATTTTTTTCTCGGTCAAGTTCATAATTTCTTTTCAAACGCCTCGATCATCTGAATAAGTTCCGTTATACCGTCGGAAACGCAATCGGTATGCAAAATAAAATAATTATAGCCGCACAAAAGCGCATCGATCAAATTCTCGTTGCCCGCCTTCAGTGCTTTCAAAAGTTCGGAAAGAATTTTTAACCCGTTTTCTTTATCGTCTTCTGATATTGAACTATCGCTTACATATTGCATTTCTTGAGAAACAGAAATATCGAGCGCGGAAATCAACTCGGCAACTGCGGAATCGGGCTTCCCTTCGGGTAAAGTCTCCAAATCATCCTCAAAAATGCGCAAAACGCACTCCTGCAAGCTTTTAACAATAAGATTGCAAAAAGCGCGATAACTGGCAAAATAACTGCCGTCTTCTACAAAGTATTGTCTTAAAAAATCATTGAAATTCAAAGTCTCGCGGTCAAACTCAACAAACAGACAAAAAATAAATGCAAGCCTTTCCCCAACGGTCTGAGGCAATTCCACACGGCTTGAGTCAAAAGCCCCGCTCTCCTCTGTGATAAGACACTCCGCCTTTGCATTGGGATAATCGAATTTTTTAGTCACTGTTTCAAACAACCTATACAAATCGGGACAATTAACTATACATTTGAGTAAATCCTTGATCTTTGTAGTAGCCATAATGAACTTACAGCTTTTCAACTCTTCGCACTTTTCCAAAAATGATAAAACCTGTTGTTTGGTATCCGTCATCATTTGCACCTAATAGTTTTTTTTAATTATAACACACTTAATTTTAAAATTAAATTATTTTCGGGCAAATATCTTGCTTTTATTTAAAATATTATGTATAATAATTAAAAATTTGCATTTAAAAAACACTTTCAGAGAAACTTATGTTGAACACGGGCGAAACCTCAACTAACAAATTAATAATACTTTTTGTTTTCGATAAGATGGAAAGCGCCCTGTCGGAGAGAACTATAGTCGATATGTGTTCGACTTCCAACAGCTGGATGGGCTATATGGATTGCGTAAACATTATCCATAAACTCATAGACGATAATTTTATTTGTATTGTAAACGAGGACGAAGACACGCTTTACACCATCACTCCCGACGGAAGAGAAACGCTTGCAAATTTTTATATAAACATTCCCAAAAGCGTACGGGAAGAAATTTCCCAATTCGTAAAAAAGAACAGCACCCGATACAGAAACAGACAGGAATGTCGCTCAGACTACTATCAGAATAAAGACGGCACTTACACTGTAGCTTTAAAAATACTTGCCCCCGTTCAACCCCTTTTAGATCTAAAATTCGTTGTTCCCGACAAAAAAACGGCAAAATCGATATATAAAAAATGGGAAGAAAAAGCCGCGGACGTCTACTCCGTCATCTATGAAAATCTGTGTGATTGAGGCCTATTATGTTTAAATTCAAAACAAGCGGAACTTGTTCGAAATCTATCAGTTTCGAAGTTGATCAAAACAATAAAATACACAATATAAAATTCGAAGGCGGATGCCGAGGCAACACACAGGGCGTTGCGTTACTCGCCGAGGGACGGGATATTGACGAAGTCGCCGAAATACTTTCAGAGGTACAGTGCAGAAATAACACTTCTTGCCCCGACCAGCTTTCCAAAGCAATCCGAGAGTATAAAAGTTCAATCAAATAATAACAGACAAACAGCCCGCGGCATATACCGCAGGCTGTTATTTTATTTTGAAGCTTTAAATTTTGTTCCCAAATTATTAATTAGATAAGTATTCATCTCACCCAAAGTACCTTGGGTAAGAGACGCCTTTTCGATTACGTGGCTTTGCATTTTGGAAATATACAAAACGTAACAATCCTTGTACTCTACCGCCTTATACAGATAACTATATTTTGCCTTGCAACAGCTTTCGTATTCGTTACCTTTGATAAGCGTAATAGTCAGATGATCTTCTTCAAACGTAAAGGTTTCAATAGTATCGTTGCTGAGTATCGGCATAGTTTTATCGAGTTTTTTCTGAATAAAGAAACTGAGACCTATGACAAGCGGAGTAAAAAGCACACCGACTATAATCATAACTATTCCGAAAATGAGATCGGATGTATCCTCTCTGAAAACAATACCCAAAACACCCAAAAGTATAAACACACAACTCAGTATCGAAAATAGCCACCACATTCTTCTTAGGGCAATCTTATTCAAAACCTTACTCTTGTTTGAATTGAAACCAGATCTAAATTCAACCATTCCATCTCCAATTTTAAGCTATTATGCGTGACATAATACTATTTAAAATCAAATTTTATTTAGCAAATCGTATAATTCGGACATATTTTTACCGTTTAAATCCAAATAAAAACATCTGCCTTCATATCCGAAATCGGCATTATAACGGATAATATTAAACCCGCAAAACGAACTGACAACGTTTACGAGAAGCTTTTCAAACGGCATACCGTTTACCTCTAAAGCATTGTCATACTCGAATTCCAGCCAAATACCTTTCTCCATCTCCTTAAGAGTATAGGAATTGATACTGACTCCGAAAGCGGGCATATCGTGCGCACCGTCTATCATATCGTTCCAGGAAGACAAAATCTCATTATAGCTATTGCTTCCTGCCGTAAAATTTTGCTTCTCTCCGTCGTTATATACGGATATACTTTCGCTCTTGTCAAATACTTCGTAAATTTCTGCCATTTCTACCATATTTTTATTATTCGGATTTTTCCCGAATATATTCATCTATTGCTTTTGCCGCAGTTTTACCCGCACCCATAGCCAATATTACAGTTGCCGCACCCGTCACCGCATCTCCGCCAGCATAGACGCCTATTTTAGACGTAGCGCCCGTAACCTCGTCCACAACTATACCGCCCCGCCTGTTGACGGTTAAACCCTCGGTTGTATTCTTTATAAGAGGATTTGGCGAAGTACCTATGGACATAATTACGCAGTCTACATCCAAAATATACTCACTGCCGGGAACTTCAACGGATGATCTTCTTCCGCGTTCATCTGTTTCATCGGGCGCGGATAATTCGCATTTTATGATTTTAAGCGCTTTAACAAAACCGTTGCGAGGATCGCGCCTGTCATCCGGATTATTATAGCCTATTATTTCTACGGGATTTCTCAAAATTTCAAATTTGATCCCCTCTTCCATTGCGTGTTCCACTTCCTCGCGCCTTGCGGGAAGTTCGGCCATAGATCTGCGATATATTATATACACGTTCTCCGCGCCCAATCTTAAAGCCGTTCTCGCAGCGTCCATAGCAACGTTTCCGCCGCCGACAACCGCAACGTTTTTGGCCTTCATTACAGGTGTAGAAGAATTATTTTCATAGGCTTTCATTAAATTGACGCGCGTTAAAAATTCGTTTGCCGAATATACACCGATCAGACTCTCACCCTTTATCCCCATAAACCGAGGCAAGCCTGCCCCCGAACCTATAAACACAGCCTCATAACCATTTTCAATCAACTCGTCGACAGTCAGGGTTTTACCTACAACAACGTCAGTATCAACGTCTACGCCGTATTTTTTCAGCGAATTGATTTCTTGAGCTACAATTTCTTTAGGCAACCTGAATTCGGGAATACCATAGACCAAAACTCCGCCCGCAAGGTGCAGGGCTTCGAAAATCGTAATTTTATAGCCTTTCTTCGCAAGATCTCCCGCACAAGTAAGTCCCGAAGGTCCGGATCCCACTACGGCGACCTTGTGACCGTTTGGCTTCGGCAAAGAAAATTCACCTTTATAATTAGCATTATGCCAATCGGCAACAAATCTTTCCAATCTGCCTATGCCAACAGGTTCAAATTTTATACCTAACGTACATTTGCTCTCGCACTGGGTTTCCTGAGGACACACTCTTCCGCATACTGCAGGAAGAGACGACGCAACCGATATTACGTCGTAAGCGCCCTTAAAATCGCCCGTCTTGACCTTGGAAATAAATTCGGGAATAGGTACGTTTACGGGACAGCCCTCGACACAGGGCCGATTTTTACAATTAAGGCATCTTTGAGCTTCCGCTACGGCAAGTTCTTTGGTATATCCCAAAGCAACTTCTTCAAAATTATGCGCTCTTATATCGGGAGCCTGTACGGGCATTTCGTGTTTTTTAGGATTTATCGCCACTATCTCACCTCCCGCTTAAAAAGATTGCACGTACTTTCTCTGGAATGTCTTTCAAATTCGGAATAGGCGGAAGATCTCATTATAGCTTCGTCGAAATCCACTTCGTATCCGTCAAAATCCGGGCCATCGACACAGGCAAATTTAGTCTTTCCGCCGACTGTCAACCTACAACCGCCGCACATTCCCGTACCGTCTATCATTATAGGGTTCATAGATACGGTTATTTTGACGTTGAAAGGTTTAGCGGTAGCAACGACAAACTTCATCATAACTAACGGACCTATAGTTATAATTTCGTCAAATTTTTCTCCTCTTGCAAGCATTTCTTCAAGCGGCTGAGTAACTAACCCCTGACGGCCGTAACTACCGTCGTCAGTCATAATCGTTAGTTTTTCCGAACAGGCACGGAATTCATCTTCAAGTATAACTAAATCCTCAGAACGGAAACCGATTATAGAATGAACTTGACAACCCAACGAATGCAATTTTTGTGCAACGGGAAGCGCGATTGCGCACCCTACGCCTCCACCCACAATGCATACCTTTGTAAGTCCGTCTGTCTTTGTAGCACAGCCGAGCGGGCCAACAAAATCCTGTATGTATTCGCCTTCGTTTTTCATATTCAGAATTGCCGTAGTCGCGCCGACAATCTGAAAAATAATCTTTACCGTGCCTTGTTCTCTATCAAAACCCGCAACCGTTAAGGGAATTCTTTCACCGTTTTCGTCAACTCTGAGAATAATGAATTGTCCCGCTTCCGCCTTTTTAGCAACAAGCGGAGCGTAAATATCCATCATTGTGACGGTGGTATTCAGCACGCGTTTATTCACAATTTTAAACATCTTGTACTCCTCACCGTCTATTATAACAATTTTATGAAAAAATGCAAGAAATAAGGTCTGTTTTTTAACAGACCTTATAATTTTTATTCATAGTCGACAACATCAATCCATTTACGGAGAAACTCATCCTCTTCGGGTTTGGCTTTAGAAAGTCTTGAAGCTGCAACGATAGGTATCCAACGCTGAACGTATTGTATTGCGGTATCACTCTTTTTACAGAAAAGTTTGAGATACTTATCGCCGAGTTCCTTTTTGCCTGCAAGGTAGAACAAAAGATAGCTTCTTGCAACGTCCGCCGAGGAGTTACCCTGCGTCGCGTGCGCCCAGTCGATAACGTAAGGAGTTCCGTCCGACGTAATTATGACGTTTGTGGGGTTAAAATCGCCGTGGCACAGATGAGTGTGTTTAGGCATAGAATCCAAACGGGTATGAAGATCATATCTTGTCGTCGCGTCAAGATCGGTTGCAGAGATTTTACCCTGCATCTTATCTTTGAGTTTGTTGAGCATCGGAGCCTTTTTGGAAAGAACGGTCAACTGTAAATCAACGAACAGATTAAGATATTCGTCCTCTTTTTCTGGATGCTCATCCATAAGCTGTTGCAGCGTAACGCCCTCGATATAGTCGAGAACTATAGCCCATTTTCCGTCAACAACCTCTATTGAACGTAAACTGGGAATATTGAGGTCCGTTTCCTCAACGCTTGCGTGATTTAAAGCTTCGTTTAAAATATTTGCCTTGGAATAATTGGTTTCAAATACTTTAACAAGCTTGTCGCCGTCCCTGTAAATTCTTTTGTCCGATCTTGAAAAGATCAACTGAGATTCGTTTTTCATATATTATTCCTCCTTATTTTCCATAGTAAGCATTGAGATACATCTGTTTGATTTCTTTCATCAAAGGATATCTCGGATTTGCGCCTGTGCATTGATCGTCAAACGCCTGTTCAACCATTTCGTCAAGGCGATCAAGGAAGTCTTTTTCATCAATACCGTAATCTTTTATAGTTTTCTTTACGCCGACACGCTCTTTAAGATTATCGATTGCTTGTATAAGGCTTGCAACTTTTTCCTGATCGTTTTTACCTTCAAGATTGAGATATTCAGCAATTTCTGCATACCTTCTCATAGTTTTGGGATATGCGTACTGACTAAACGTTCCCATCTTTGCGGGCGCTTCGGAAGAATTGAACTTAATAACTTCATCAATCATCAAAGCATTAGCTATTCCGTGAGGCAGATGGTGGAACGCACCCAACTTATGGGCCATAGAATGACACACACCGAGGAAAGCATTTGCAAACGCCATGCCTGCCATGGTAGCCGCATTCGCCATTTTCTCCCTAGCTACAACGTCAGTCAAACCGTTGTCATACGCTGCGGGCAAATACTCGAATATTGTCTTTAACGCTTCTTTTGCAAGTCCGTCGGTATAGCCAGTCGCCATTACGGATACATAAGCTTCCAAAGCGTGCGTCACTGCGTCTATACCGGAAGCCGCAGTCAGACCTTTGGGCGCCGACATATGCAAATCGGTATCGATAATAGCCATATCGGGTAAAAGTTCATAGTCCGCCAAAGGATATTTAACGCCCGTCTTTTCATCCGTGATAACGGCAAAAGGAGTAACCTCAGAACCAGTTCCCGCAGACGTGGGAATAGCTATGAAATAAGCCTTCTCGCCCATTTTGGGGAAAGTATAAATTCTCTTTCTTATATCTACAAAGCGCATTGCCATATCAAGGAAATTCACTTCGGGATGTTCGTACATTACCCACATAATTTTTGCCGCGTCCATCGCGCTGCCGCCGCCGAGAGCAATAATTACGTCAGGTTCAAAACTTGCCATTTGTCTTGTTCCCTCTATCGCACAAGCAAGCGTGGGATCGGGAGCAACGTCGAAGAAAATATTATGATCTATGCCAAGCTGATCGAGCTTATCCGTTATGCACTTGGTAAAGCCGTTTTTATAGAGGAAACTATCCGTAACCACGAATGCCTTTTTCTTGCCCATTACATTTTTAAGTTCGTCGAGAGCTACGGGAAGACATCCTTTTTTGAGATAGACCTTTTCAGGCGCCCTGAACCACAACATATTTTCTCTCCTTTCGGCTACCGTTTTAATATTGATAAGATGTTTTACGCCTACGTTTTCGGAAACGGAATTTCCGCCCCAGCTTCCGCAACCGAGCGTAAGCGAAGGCGTGAGATTGAAATTGTACAAATCTCCTATACCACCCTGTGACGAAGGGGTGTTAACAAGAATTCTGCAAGTCTTCATTCTCTCAGAAAATTCGTGTATTTTATCCTTTTCCGATACGGCGTTAACATACAGCGACGAAGTATGACCGTAACCGCCGTCGGCAATCAATTTTTCAGCCTTATTTAACGCATCGTCAAATCCCGTCGACTTGTACATTGCAAGCACGGGGGAAAGTTTTTCATGTGCAAACTCTTCGGTAAGTTCAACGCTCTCTACTTCTCCTATGAGAATTTTAGCTGTTTCCGGAACTTTAACCCCTGCTATACTTGCTATTTTAAAGGCAGACTGTCCGACAATGCGGGCATTGAGAGAGCCGTTGATTATTATAGTCTTTCTTACTTTGTCAAGCTCTTCACCTTTAAGGAAATAACATCCGCGCGCGGCAAATTCCTTTTTAACCTTAGAATAAATCTTATCGGAAACGATTACCGATTGCTCCGAAGCGCAAATCATACCGTTGTCGAACGTCTTGGAGTGTATAATTGAATTTACCGCTACGAGTATATCAGCGCTTTCATCAATAATCGCCGGAGTATTACCCGCGCCAACACCCAAAGCCGGTTTTCCGCTGGAATACGCTGCCCTTACCATACCGGGACCACCAGTAGCAAGAATCGTATCTACCGATTTCATAAGAAGATTGGTCATATCGAGACTGGGCACGTCAATCCAACTGATAATCCCTTCGGGAGCGCCGGCTTCAACCGCCGCTTCGTAAACGACTTTTGCTGCTGCAATAGTAGAATTTTTTGCCCTGGGATGGGGACTGAAAATACAGCCGTTTCTCGTCTTCAAGCACAACAGCGCCTTAAATATTGCGGTGGAAGTCGGGTTTGTAGTAGGGATTACAGCGCCTATAACTCCTATCGGTTCGGCAATTTTTGTGGTGCCGTAAGCGGAATCCTCCTCAATAATACCGCAAGTTTTAACGTCCCTGTACTTGTTATAAATATATTCGGACGCATAATGATTTTTAATTACTTTGTCTTCAACAATTCCCATTCCCGTCTCTTCAACAGCAAGTTTTGCAAGGGGTATTCTTGCCTTATTTGCCGCCGTTGCGCACGCGAGAAAAATTTTATCCACTTGTTCCTGCGAATACTTGGCAAATTTCTCCTGAGCCTTACGCACACGCACAAGTTCTTGTTCTAATTTTTCAACGCCGTCGCAAATTTCGTAGTTGAACCTAAACTTCATAACGTTCTCCTTTTTGTCATAATTAGATATTTATCTATCGATAAAAGTTTATCAATAAATTGCATATATTGCAAAGAAATGAAGACAATTTTTTTAACTTTTTTTATTTGTGAAAATATTTAACATTAAGTTACTATATAACATTTGTCAAACCTGAAAATAATATTACTATTAACTTGACTTTTAATATAAAACTTATTATAATCTTATTGTTTTGCGGATGTGGCGGAATTGGCAGACGCGCAGGTTTCAGGTTCCTGTGGGCGACCGTGCAGGTTCAACTCCTGTCATCCGCACCAAATCTTTAATAGCTTTAACGTCCTTATCAAAAAAGACGTTAAAGCTATTTTTTATTTGAAATTTGTAAACTTACGAACAATAAAAAAGACCGATTGAGACACCTCTATCGGTCTTTTTTTATTTTCAATTCAATATATCTGCAAGCTTTTGAACAGCACATCCTTTGCTTGCATAATAACGCAACATTTCTTCAATCTTTCGTTTGTCGTAACTGGTTATACAATCCGACAGAACGTGTACAATGTACCCCTCTTTTGCCATATTATAGCAAGTGGATTTCACACAAGCTACCGCATCGGCACCAGCGATATAGAATTCATTAATTTTATTCTTACTAACAAATGCGGCAAATTCATTGCTGGTCAAAGCGTTCCCCTTTGTTTTTGTAAAAATATTTTGGGATACGACCTTCATATCGGAAACCAATTCTTCACCGCGGGTATTCGGTTTAAACGTTCTTGTCAGGGTTGATACGTTGTTATGCTTGATATAAACTACGTGCATATTATTTTCAACTGCCCAATCAATAGCAGTGTTTACGTTACCGATAATCTCCTTATAATTCTTCGTAATATCGTTCTGTAAATCGATAACAACAAGCGCCTTATTCCGCATAATTTTTCTCCACCGTTTTCAATTTTTATTTTCATTTATGTTGTTAAAGCAAAAGCCTTTCGGGTAACCCCGAAAGGCTTAAAATGGAGCTACTGGCCGGACTCGAACCGGCGACCTGCTGATTACGAATCAGCTGCTCTACCAACTGAGCCACAGTAGCATTGCCGTTATCGTTTTAATCGACTATATTATTATATCAAATAAATTTTATTTTGCAAGCATTTTTAACCTTATTTGTGTAAATTTGTCAAGCGTTTGCGAGTAGTTTTTTAGAAATTTTTAAGAATTTTTCTTGAAGACTACTAGAGCCGGTTGTGAGAAGGTATGAGGCTTTGTCTAATCTCGTTGTGGTATGGAA
>CAJUOY010000004.1 GCA_910588645.1 uncultured Christensenellaceae bacterium | reverse complement strand
TCCATAATCCGCAGAGTAACGGATATCAAGGACCATTACTATATCCCCAACCAAAGCGCTTAATAATTACAATATCACGGCAAAACAAAAAGCGGAGGCTTACCGTAATTCCCATAGGGAATTTTAGGTAAGCCGCATGTGAAAGAGAATTAGGCGTGGCGTGAAGCCACGCCTTTTCTCATATCTTGGTTTAGTTGCTTGTGTTAGTAGATTTCATCATCGTCGAAGAACGGCGGATAGAGTGCCCCAACAAAGTTGTAAATGATTTCAACGGTTTGTCTGTAATGCCCGTTTACTTTCGTTTTCTCGTGGACGATTACCTTGTCGATGAACGAACGCAGAATTTCAGGTGTGAGTTCTTCAAAATTGCTGTACTTGTAGATGAGTAACATAAAGTCGAGAATTTTATCGTCTTGCTCTTTGGCTTTCTCGATTTCCGCTTTCAAAGTCTTAACCCGTTCTTTCAGCGTGGCTTGCTCGGCTTCGTATGTATCGCTCATTTTCAAATACCGTTCTTCCGAGATTTTACCCGTAACCTTATCTTCGTATAGGCTCTCTATAATCTTGTCGAGCTTGTCAATGCGTTCTTCCGAAGTTTCTATTTCGCGTAGGTTCTCTTTGAGTTCCTTTTTCGTTTTCGCTTCGGCGTCCTTGCGTAAGGTCTGTAAAAATTCTTCGTTGTGGTTCTTGGCAAAGTGAATTGTACGCTTCAAATCGTCCTGTATGATTGCCGTTATCGCTTTAACCGTAATTTGGTGCGAAGTGCAGGTCCGCTTCAAGTT
Source organism: uncultured Christensenellaceae bacterium (assembly GCA_910588645.1). Taxonomy (GTDB): domain Bacteria; phylum Bacillota; class Clostridia; order Christensenellales; family Borkfalkiaceae; genus Coproplasma. Next base: position 97,642 of record CAJUOY010000004.1, on the reverse strand, counting down.
CTTCCTATATGACGAACAGTTGAAATATTCCGCTTGCTTCATAGTGGTACACCGGCAAAGATACATTTTCTTTCCGCAGTCTGCGCAGTACAGCATACCCGACAGCGGACTCATCTCGCCCATATCGGTAGGACGGCGTTTGTTCTCGCGTATCTTTTGAACGGTATCGAAAGTCTGCTTGTCTATGATTGCTTCTTGCGTGTTCCCGAAGATAACCCAATCTTCTTTTGGAACGTCAATGCGTCGTTTCGATTTGTACGACTTCTTATATGACTTGAAATTTACGGTGCAACCCGTATATTCCAAGTTTTCAAGAATACCCGCAACGGTTTTTTGTGCCCAAACTTCCGAGCCTTCCCGAATTTTCAAAGACGTGGGTAAGCCGTGATTGTGGCAGTAGATAACAGGCGTTTCAACTTTTCGCTCGGTGAGTAACCGCGCTATTTGCGTCGGACCGTAACCTTGCATACAGAGTTTGAAAATCTCTCTTACGATTTCCGCGCCTTTCTCGTCTATAATCCATTTCTCTTTATCTTCGGGACTTTTCATATAGCCGAGCGGTGGGATAGTTGTAACGTGCTTGCCCGAATTACCTTTGGCACGGACAACCGCTTTGATTTTCTTACTGCAATCTTTGGCGTACATCTCGTTGAGTATGTTTTTGAACGGTGTAATATCGTCGTCGGGATTGGTTTCGCTGTCCACTTGGTCGTAGATTGCTATAAACCTTACGTCGGCTTCGGCAAGATAGTATTTCGTGTAGTAACCCACAAGAATGTGATCCCTGCCGAATCTCGACATATCTTTGACGATAACGGTAGATATTTTCCCGTTGTCCACGTCGTCCATCATATGTTTGAAGTCGGGGCGGTCAAAGTTGCTTCCCGAATATCCGTCGTCCACGTAAAACCTTACGTTTCTCAAACGGTTTTCGTCCGCATACTTTTGTAACAGCATTTTCTGATTACGGATACTGTTGGAATCGCCGTCCAAATCGTCGTCGCAGGACAGTCTGCAATAGCAAGCCGTCCATTGTTCTTCCAAACTTTTTACTTTCTTATATTTAATTGTCGGTTGCAAATTCATTGTTTATTACCTCCCGAATTGCAACTCCCAAGCGATTGCTTATGAGATAACCGAACAGACGGCTTCAATGCTTCGTCGATATTTCGTTCGATTAGTCTTTTTGTAATGTCGAACGCCGTGACGTCGGCGTCCGACTTTTCGCGAGATATAACGGTATAAACCGTGTTCCCGATAACTTTTTCACGGCTTCTTACAAATGTGCCGTTCTCTTGTTCGTAGTAGTAAGACAGTAAATCTGCCTTTGGTGTGGTTGCTTTGTTCGTTTTAATAATGGTACTCCTTGTCTGAAATCGGGCGTTTCACGTTATTTGTTCCCGTTCCGCAAGAAGAACACATAAGTTTAGTTTGCTTTTCGATTACTGTCCGTTTTTCTCTTTCATAGCGGCTTCTTCTAATAATGCTTTGTATCCCGCTTCTATAAGACGGACTTTCGTGTAACCGTTCTTCATTAAAAATGCGTTTATTTCTTCTGCCTGTTTTCTCGGCACGCTCGTCCCCCAAACCAAACTCTTTGCTTTGCGTTCTTCTCTGTGCCGTTCTTCGTAATTCTTATCTTTTTCCGCTCTCGGTTTCATAATGCCCTCCATAAATATATGTGTCGTATTGACACGCCTTTTTCTTATTATACGCTTTTAAGGGTATCTTGTCAACGGAATCCGATAGAGTAGTAGAACGGTTTTTAATTTTTTACTTCGTCCACCAATTTCGTTTTATGGAAGCGGGTGGCTTCGGTGCGTTCTTGCGCTCGGTTGCCGTGCGCTTTGCTTCGTCCAACTTGTCTGGCGCGTATTCGTTGATGAAAGCGACAAACTCTTTGTACTTTTCAAGCTCGGGAATACGCCGCTCGGCTTTCTGCAACTCGCTAAATAGGTTTTCACGGTCTTTGTCCGTGATTTTCTTTTCTTCTTCGAGCCGTTTATACTCGGTCATTAAGCCTATAAGCATTTTCTTTAACTTGCCCGGCGAGAAAGGAAGTTCGCCGTTCAACGCTTCGTGAAATGCGTCTAAATAGCCTTGTAACGGTTTTAATTCTTCCAACGCTTTATCTCTCGTGGCAACGGTGGTTTGCGCTTGCTCGATTATTTCTTCCGCGTGGACTTTTTCATCGTTTAGAGCGGCAAGTTCGGCTTCCTGCTGTGTTTTCTGCCATTGGTATTTGGTCGTGTGCTTTTTATTGATTCCGACTTCGCCGCGATCCAAACCGTAGTGAATACCGATTCGCTCGTGAAAGCTGTCCTGCAAATTGCCGTAAGATAATTGTCCGCCGCGTTCGCCCCAAAAGTCCGAACTGCATAGCTTCGGATGTTCCAACTCCACATACTCATAAACGCTTTTCCCGTGTTCGTCTTTCTTTTGAATAATATTAATATAAATTATGCATTCGTTCATCTGGGGTATGGGCACAACTTCCGAGTCTATAATAATGATGGTAAAGATAATGTTCGTAAGGGACAGCTTATTCAAATAAGTCAAACAGAATGCCTTTTAATTGTTAATGACCACAGTTCCGTGCCATTAAAGCTTACTCTTGATCCGCGATCTACTTTTAGGGACATCTATTATATTACGGAACAGGCTTTTTCTTTTGCACATCTATCAGAGCGTAGTTTCCTTCCGTCTAAAAAACCAATCACAATTTTGTATCCCTCAATTATGGCAAGTTTAATAGAAAAACTCAAAAGAATTGACAGATGGGATTCCGATAAATTAAAAGTTAAAGGGGTAACTGAAAAATTATGGTTCCTTTAATACTCAAAAAAGAACAAGAAATACTATCTCAAAATACCATAGAGTCTTTAATTTTACATCGTTATAATGAGTTATCACTTGACGGGTTTAATCCTGATATCTATAACCACGACACATACTATGCGGCTTGTGGCTTTTTGGGTAAATCGGTAGACTCGACAATTATTAACAAAATCATATCACGACCTGTCATAAAAGGAATTGATTATAGTAACTCAATTTACAATTTTATTGGTATTCATCTCGCTTGTGTTCCTATATTAAAAAGCGAAATAATGGCGAAATTTGTCCATTTTTCTATAGAGAATAAATTTGTTACAAGAATCTTCTTTCCGTTTTTAGAGGATGATTTTAAAAATGCATTACAAACCTGTGATGGCGATTTTGCTTGCATTATCAAATTATTATATAAAGATGATTTAAGTGATAACGATGAGCATTTTATCGAACGAAAATTGTCTAATAATGCCAATGCGAGTATTATAGATATAATGCTATATAGGGAATTATTGAAAAAATTCACGCGTTTTCGATATAATACTATGGGAACGGTCGATATAATTGCATCTGTATTTAATAATTTTCAAGATGCCATTAAACATATAACAATGCTTAGACGAAAGGATCACACTCCTTTCCTAATAGAAGACGAATATGATGTGCAGGACTTGCTATATTTCGTTTTACGAAGCATATTCCCTAGATTACAGTTTGAAAATCCCCATTTCAAAATTGGTGGAACGAATTCAAAAGTTGATTTAATGTTAGTGCAAGAAGGTATAGATATAGAAATTAAAATGATTAAAGCCAAAAATCAGGACGAAAAAGAATTCATTAAACAATTAAAAATAGATATTAATGATTATGCGGCTTGGAATGAATTAAAACATCTGCTCGTTTTTGTTTATGACCCATTCAACAAGACATCAAACAAAAATAACTTCTATGATCTAAACGGACACAAGAGCATAAATGGAACTGAATTTGACGTTACGGTTTTTGTATCTAATTAAAAGCTCTGCGAGCAGAAAAATGAAAAGACTCTGGAACAGTTCATTCCAAAGTCTTTTTTATCGCTTGAAAGTGCAACTCTTAAAAATTTTGATTTTTATTCCCTATGGGAATTGCGCTTTATGCCTCCGCTTTTTACTTATCGTTTTCAAAAATTCTTGTACATAGGACAGTCATATCGTCAAGTACTTTGTGCTCAGTTTTATCGAGCGCGCCCGCAAGAATGCTGTCCGCAAGATTTTGAGGGTTAAGCGGCCTGAAATCCTGTAAAAATTCGTATAGATCGGTTGCGGAAGGGAAAGCCGAAGTAATTCCGTCGCTCATAAATACTATGATATCCCCGTCTTTCAGCCGCTCCGAACTTACGGTGGGCCGTAGATTGTCAAGTATACCCAGAGGGAGAGAATTGCTTTCGAAAACTTTGATTTCGCCTTCCCGCATAATAATTCCGGCGGGCGAACCGATTTTAACAAAATCTGCCCGTCCCGAGTCCAGGTTGACGGCGGCAATATCAATACATGTAAACCTTTCGTCGCGGTTAAAGGAAAGCAGTTTATTTATTGTATTTAAAATATTGTCTTCGGGCATTTCCGCGCGATAAAAAGCTTCGATGAGAGATATAGCCGCTTCCGAAACTTTGCGGGCATATTCCCCGCTTCCCATTCCGTCGGATAAAGTCATCAAAAATTCTCTTTCGTTAATGCGTATTACTGAGTGGGTGTCTCCCGAGACGGTTTCGCCGCTCTTTATTGCGTATGCTACGCCGAAGGCTGCGTCGAAATGAGAGGGAGCGGAGAATATAAAACAGCACTTTTGATTGTCGTAGACTATTTTATCCTTTAACACAAATTTCTTTTGAAGGGTATCCGAAACAATTTTTTCAAACGCATTGACGTTTATTTTTCCTATTACCGTTGCGCATAATTCGTTGCCGTTTTCTCCGTCTATATAGACTTCGGGACAACAAATTCCGTGGGAGGAGAGCGCTTTTTTGACGCTTTCCGCCGCGCCGCCGAAGTCGTAAATTCTGCTTAAATCCACGGCGCAACTCTTCATAACCTCTGCCACGCCCCGCGCCTGTTCGGCAAGCATTATCCTTCCCGAGCGGGCGTTTTCGTTCTCCGTCATATAGCGGCGGTACTCGTTGAGCAGTGCGTTCAGTCTGCCTAATACGTCGGCGGGGTGTGCGCAGTTTATGCTCATTTCCGATGGAAGATCTATAAGGTTAACTTTTCCCTTTGCACAGCCGGAATCTATAAGTCGTTGAAAACCTTTATATACGTTGCTACGGGCGCAAATTTTTTCGCGTTCGCAGTTGGTGCAACTCTTTTCTTTGAGTTCGCGGAATATCCTCTCTCTTGCTGCGCTCTCGTTTACGTCGTCGTCAAGCGCTTTAAATGCGCATTCTATTTCCCTGAAAACTTCAGAAATTCTGTAAAGTTTTTCACCCGTGCGTTTGCGCGAACGTACCACGGCGGTTTCGGGAAGAACGTCGGTAACTGCAAGTCTTCTTCTGAGCGAAATCATAGCGGAGTCCTTGGGAAGCGAGGGTAAAAAGCAGGCGATAAACAGTGTAAGGGAATATATTACGATTAACGGAACCGCACAGTCGAAGTTTTTCGTGTAGTACAGGTACAGCGCAGTAAGAGTTGCCGTTGCAAGACCGCTTGCAAATCTTCCGGCGCCTGAAAACAGCAATGCCGCGGCCGAAATAACGGTAAATACGGTAATAGGAGTCAGCTCCAACTGAATACAAGCGCAGGGCAGTGCGGTCACTATCGCCGCGATAATCGCCACGGGAGAGCGCGCAAGTCTTACCGCAAATACCGTAATTCCGGCGGCAATGCACATATACGCAGTGTTTCCGACAAGCGAAATGACTCCTGCGCCGCATACGGCAAATACGATAGAAACCGAGATAAGTTCATCCTCTTTAAGCCTACAACGCTGAATGCGGAACAGTAGAGAGTAGACGCACCTGAAACAAAAAAATCCGAATATAACCGTGATAAGCGCGGCGACGGAACGCAGTGCGTAAACGTTTTTTATTATAAAATCACCTGCAAGCCAGGGGGCGAACGCAACGTAGGGAGCAAGGGCAATTACTATATACAGTACTGCTTCATAGCGGATTTTGCGTCCGGACCTTCTGTATAAAAACGCAATTAAAGCAAGAAAAACCGCCATAAATAAATTTATCGAGCTGTAAATTATATCGAGACATACTATAGACGCGAGTGTAAATTCTATTGAAACGGTTATAATGCTCATTCCGCATAAAAGGGCGGATACGAGTATTCCCGCGGACAGCGGAACTCCCTTGATGGCGCTGTTGGCAAACACCATACATGCGCCGGTAACTGCATATATTAAAACTGATTTAAGACTTATTTTTAACGGCATACGGTCATTATAAAATATAGTGAACTGATAAATTAGACTTTTTATGCCGTAATTTGCCGATTTTGACAGTATACATAGCGTAATTGACATTCATTACATTTGATGATATAATGAACTGAGGAGGGTAATATGCTGGAAATTAAAGGTGTTACAAAAATATATAAGTCTCGCGGCGGAGTGGAAACTCGCGCGCTTGACAACGTGTCCATTTCGTTCGGAGAAACAGGACTTGTTTTTCTTTTGGGTAAATCGGGTTCCGGCAAGAGTACTCTTCTGAACGTCAGCGGCGGTCTCGACGAACCCACCTGGGGTGAAATAGTAGTCAAGGGGAAAAGTTCAAAGGAATTTTCAAGTTCGGATTTCGACAGTTACAGAAATACATTTGTGGGATTCGTCTTTCAGGAATACAACATTTTAGACGAATTCAACGTTGAGGACAATATCGCGCTTGCCCTCGAATTACAGGGTAAGCCCAAAGACAAGTCAAAAATAAACGCGCTATTGAGAGAAGTCGATCTTGAAAGTTTTGCAAAGCGCAAACCCAACACCCTTTCCGGCGGACAGAAACAGAGAATAGCGATAGCGCGCGCGCTTATAAAGGATCCGCAGATAATTATGGCGGACGAACCTACAGGCGCGCTCGATTCCAATACCGGCAAACAGGTTTTCGATACCCTTAAAGAGCTTTCAAAGACAAGGCTTGTAATCGTCGTGTCTCACGACAGAGAATTTGCTGAAATTTACGGCGACAGAATAGTCGAGTTGAGCGACGGAAAAATAATTTCCGACGTTTCGAAAAGCAGCGTTCAGCCCGAGCGGTTGGATGAAAATATTACGGTTGTCGGCGGCAATACCCTTTGCATAAAAAAGGGCGCAAAGATCGATGAAACTCATTTCGAAAAAATAAAGGAATTTATTAAAAATACCGACGGCGACGTAATAATATCGAACGGCGGAAACGAAATAAGCGCGTTTAAAAAAGCCGCCCGTATGTCGGACGAAGGCGCGACGGATAAGTTTGAAAACACCGAAGAGGATAAAATAGAAATTAAAAGTTATACTTCGGAAGAGTCAAAGTTTATCCGTTCAAGATTGCCGATTTTAAAAGCTGCCAAAATAGGCGCGTCCGGTTTGAAATTGAAACCTATCCGTCTTGCGTTTACCATATTTCTATCTTTTATAGCGTTTACAATGTTCGGACTTATGTCCACTTTGATGCTCTATGACAAAGACAGCGTTGCGGCCAGTTCGTTTGCAAACAGCGATTATCAGTATCTCAATATTAATAAGAAGTATATGACAAGAGTTAAGCACTACGATGATGATTATTCATATTCGTCGGACGCTTACTTTACCAAGGAAGAAGTGGATAAATTTGCTTCGGAATACGGGGATGAAACGTTCGGATATTATGCGTTTTCCGGATATAACGGCACCAATATAATAAACGTTCAGGATACCGATACCCAGTATTACGTGCCGCAGATAAATAAGTGTGCGCACATTCCCGAAAATCACAGTATAATGAGCGGCCTTATAGGTAGTTACCCCAAAGCCGCCAACGAAATAGTAATAAGCCGTTACATATTCGACGTTTTTAAAAAGTGCGGATTTTACGACATTGACGCGGCCGACGGTTCTTCCGCAAAGATAACCGTAAATTCGGAGAGAGACGTTATAGGTAAAAACTTGTATTTAAGCGTAAGCAGTAAACAGGCGTTTAAAATTACCGGCGTTTTCGAAAGCGAAAAATTGCCTTCAAAATTCGATGAGCTTAAAGAGACCCATTCCACTTCGGATTATTTGAAGATAATGGAGTTCCGTTCGTACCTTATAGAGGGGCTCAGTCTGATGCTCGGCGTTTCTGCCGAATTTCACGATGAATTCGGTTCGTATTTTGTTCAAAATTCTCAAGTTGAAATAAACCCTTTCGAAGAAAGCAACACGTGGCTTGACTTTTATGTGGACGGTTACGTCTATGAAAATAACGAGTGGACGTACCAATACGGCGAAGTCGGCGACGGTACGCGCTTTGTAAAAGCTTACGAAGGAGAAAGCCCGTTTGAAATTATTACTTTCGACGGAAAGATGGGCGCGCTTGAAAATAACGAGACGATAATCAACGTAAGGTATTTGACGACTTATGAGTACGGAAATAACGTAATTAAATATTTTTACGATGAAATAATGGCGGGGAACATAGTAATAGACGATTTGGATACAACTCATTCGGACAGCGTGTACACCGCCGCTTGCGATAAATTTTCCGAATTTTATGAGGCCGTCGAAAGTTATATGTTCGGATATAGAATAGAATCCGGTTATGACGAAGATGGTAAATATTATGAGGAGATGCATAACTTAACCGATAAGGAATTGGAAGAGATTATCGAAAAAATAGCTTCCGATTTTAAGAATTTCCCGCAGATGGACTTCAGAATAGCTATCAACGACGGTATTGGCGATAATGTAAAAAATATGAAAGCCGTCGGAATGTATTTAAGTAAGGGAAAAATTATACATAGCGGCGTATATCTTTCAAAGAGCTTTATCGATAATAATCTCAGTGTCGGCGAGCGTTCCGAAACTACAAATTACGTACCGGAAAAGGGCGCCGTAATATCGGGCATTTATATTCCTTATAACAGAACCGTTTCCGCTTACAAAGATCTTGTCAGCAAAATAGGAGTGAACAATATCCTTGAAAACGACGTGTTTTATTTACTAAACAACAGCCTTACTGCCGCGATAGATACCGTTAATTCTGCGGCGGAGCTGATGTCTACGGTATTTTTATGGGTGGGCTTAATACTTGCCGTATTTGCGTCGTTACTGTTGTTTAATTTTATTTCGGTTTCCATAGCGAACAAGATCAAAGAGATAGGTATTCTCCGTGCGGTCGGCGCAAGGGGACTGGACGTATTCAAGATATTCTTCTCGGAAGCGGGAATTATCGTAAGTATTTGCGCCGTGCTTGCGCTCATAGGCACGTTTATAGGCTGCTCGGTAATAAACGGAATTTTGAGGGACACTATTTCATTCTCGGTAACTATGTTTGTAGTGGGCTTGCCCTCTGTGCTTGTGTTGATAGGAATAGCCGTGATTGTTGCAGTTATTTCAACCTTTATACCCGTTTACTTTGCCGCAAGGAAGAAACCCGTCGATTCCATAAGGGCGCTTTGATAACTATAAAAAACCATAATTTAAACGCGGAGGCTTGTTTAAGCCTCCGCGTTTTTATGTTTTAGATTTGGATAACGTTATTTATTAACGGCAAGATATACCATAAGCACGGTTACGTCAGCCGGATTTACGCCGTAAATCCTTGCGGCCTGTCCAAGCGTTACGGGACGCACTCGTTCAAGCTGTTCGCGCGCTTCCAGTCTCAATCCTTCTATTTTTGTATAGTCTATGTCTTTCGGTAAAAGTTTTTCTTCAAGCTTTTTCGCCCGCTCTATCTGCGCGCGGCTCTTGGAGAGATAGCCCTCGTATTTTACGGTTGTTTCCGCAGTCTTTATTACTTCGTCGGGTTGGCCGTCAAGGATTTCAAAGTGCCTTTTAATATCTTCCGCCCTTGCGCCCCGCCGTATAAGATCGGCGTAAGTCGCGCCGTGCATTTCGCCAGCAATAGGATATTTTTCCGCAAACGCGCAGGCGGCGCGATAATCGCAACGGTTATTCAGTATTTTTAATATCTCTTCGTAAATCGCTTTACGTTTTTCGAATTTTTCCTTTCTTTCCTCGGTGAGCAAAGGCGTCCCCGCAATTTTAGGAGTAAGCCTGAAATCGGCGGTATCCTGTCTCAAAGACAATGCGTATTCGGCGCGGGAGGTCATCATTCTGTACGGCTCTTCCGTGCCCTTTGTTACAAGGTCGTCTATTAGTACGCCTATATATGCTTCGTCCCGTCCGAGAATAAAAGGGGCTTTGCCTTGTATTTTAAATGCCGCGTTTATTCCCGCGATAAGTCCCTGCGCCGCCGCTTCCTCGTATCCCGAGGTACCGTTGATCTGTCCCGCCGTATATATGCCCTCTATTTTTTTAAATTCGAGAGTGGGATATATGTCCAGCGTGTCTATGCAGTCGTACTCTATGGCGTAAGCATAGCGCATTATTTCGCATTTTTCCAGCCCCTCGACGGAGCGGTACATTTCCCGCTGTATATCGTGCGGCATAGAGGAAGACATCCCCTGCACGTAAATTTCGTTGGTATCCGCTCCCTCGGGTTCGAGGAAAATCTGATGTCGTTCTTTATCGGAAAATCTTACGACCTTGGTCTCTATCGAAGGGCAGTATCTGGGCCCCGCGGATTTTATGTCTCCGTTATATAGGGGGGAGCGGTCAAGGTTGTCGAGTATCAAGGAATGAGTGTGTGAATTAGTGTAAGTGATATAGCATTCCCTCGTGTTTTCCGCGCTTTTATAATTTATGAATGAGAAGGGCGGGACCTTTTCTCCGCCGGACTGTGAAAGGCATTTATCGAAGTTTATCGTCCGTCCGTCCAGTCTTGCGGGGGTTCCGGTCTTAAACCTGCGCACGTTGAAACCCAATTCTATTAGATTTTGCGTAAGCATCGTGGCGGGAGCAAATCCGGAGGGGCCGCTCTTTTGTCTGTGTTCTCCTGTAATGGTTTCGGCGTTAAGGTAAACTCCCGTGCATAATATTACTGCTTTGGCTTCCAGTATTCCGCCGTATGCGGTCTGTATTCCGTAAACCTTACCGTCGTTTATTAGAATTTGGGAACACTCGCCCTGAATAATTCTCAGGTTTTCGGTGTTTTCAAGTACGGACTTCATCTCGCGGTGGTAGGCGTTTTTATCGCACTGACATCTTAGCGACTGAACGGCCTCGCCCTTGCCCTCGTTGAGCATACGCATTTGCAGGGCGGTCTTGTCGGCGTTTTTTCCCATTTCGCCGCCAAGCGCGTCTATCTCCCTTACAAGATGACCTTTCGCAGTGCCGCCGATAGAGGGATTGCACGCCAAAAAAGCTATGCTGTCGAGGTTGAGCGTCAGCATAGCCGTTTTAAGTCCCAGTCTTGCCGAAGCCAACGCCGCTTCACAGCCGGCGTGTCCCGCTCCGACAACCACTATATCGAATTGTCCTTCAACGAATTTCTTCATTACTTTTTGAGAATTATATTCTTGATGTCGTCGACGTCCTTTGCAATCTTATCGTTGACTCTGCACATCTCGTCCACTTTATCGCGTGAATACAAAATGGTGGTATGATCGCGTCCGCCGAGTTCCTTTCCTATCGAAATGAGGGGCAGCGACAGCAGTTCGCACATAAGATAACAGCAAACCTGACGGGGAATCACAATTTCTTTTTTCTTGCTCTTTCCCGTGATGTCTCCCTGAGCGATATGGTAATATCCGGTTACCGCGTTTAAAATGGCCTGAGGAGTTATTTCTTCTTTGCCGCCCTCGGAAACTGCTTCGGAAAGGGCGTTCCTCGCAAGAGCTATGGTTATAGGCTCTTCGTGAAGTCTTGAAGCGAAAATTACCTTTGTAAGTCTGCCTTCCAGCGTTCTTACGTCGTCGCCCGAGTCCTGTGCAAGGAAAGTCAGAACGTCATCGGGAACTATGCATTTCTTTTCAAGAGCCTTGCGCTTTAATATTGCGATCTTGGTCTCGAAGTTTGGGGGGAGGATGTCGAAAAGTAGCCCGCCCGAAAAGCGCGTTCTAAGTCTTTCTTCAAGGAGAGTAAGTTCTTTGGGAGGGTGGTCGGATGATATTACTATCTGTTTGCCCTTTGCCACCAATTCGTTAAAAGTATGGAAAAATTCTTCCTGAACGGCCTTTTTCTTTTCGATGAACTGAATGTCGTCGACTATCAGTACGTCCGCGCTGCGGTAGTATTGTCTCAACCTGTTTCCCTTGTCGCGGGCGTCGGGGCCGCGGCTGGTGAACATATTGTCTATTATATCGTTCGTAAACTGTTCGCTTGTTACGTAGACTACTTTGAGTTCGGGCTTGTTGTTTACTATCTTATTGGCAATAGCCTGCATAAGGTGGGTTTTTCCCAGTCCCGTGCCGCCGTAAATAAATAAAGGATTATAGGTCCCCGCGGGATCGTTCGCAACCGATAGAGCGGCGGCGTGTACGAACTCGTTGTTCTTGCCTACTACAAAACTTTCAAAGGTATACTTTTTATCGAGGTTTACGGGCGCGGAAAAATACTCCTCGCAAGGAGCGTTCATAGCGTAACCTTCGCTGCCCGCGACCTTTAAACGGAAGTCGGAAATCCCCACGTCGGCCCTGATGATGGCGTCGCGTATCTTATCCGAAAGGGTGCCCGTAATAAATTTTGCAAACGTCTCAGTGGGAGTTTCGAGCACGATAAACCTGCCGTCTATGTCTACGGGAGTCAGATTTTCGATATACGTGGAAAAATATATGTGGGATATGGATTCCCGTATCTTTTCCTTTATAGGGTTATAAATAAAATCAAAGTTACCTTTTTCTGCCATTTTCAGCTTATAATCCTTTGAATTTTTACGATAAGTTTGGTATAATAATTATGTAACGCTAACTCATTATACATCAAATCCAATATAAAATAAAGTGTTTTGACCGAAAATGCATATAAAAAATTTAAAATTGAAAAATTACAGAAATTATACCGATGAAGCCGTGGATTTTTCCGACGGCCTCAACGTGGTTTTCGGAAAAAACGCTCAGGGCAAAACTAACTGCGCGGAGGCGGTATTCTATCTTTGCACGGGAATTTCGCCCCGTTGCCGCAGGGATAAACAGCTGATAAAGCACGGGGAAAGCTTTGCGGAACTCTCCGCGCAGGCTTGCGGCCGTTACGGCAAAATGGAAATTTACGCAAAGATCACGGAGAGCGGCCGCGAGTTTTATATCAACGGCAACAAGATCACGCGCAACGCCGATATACTCGGCAATCTCTTTTCGGTATTTTTCTCTCCGCAGGAGTTGAGGCTCATTCAGGACGGCCCCGACGAAAGACGGCGTTTTTTAAACGTGTCCATATCCCAGCTCTCGCGCACGTATTTTACCGCGTTGAACCGCTACAACAAGGTTCTCGAACAGCGCAACAATCTTTTAAAAAACCGCGATCTTGCTCTGATATACGACACGTTGCCCGTATGGGATTTACAGCTGTGTAAGTACGCGGCGATCGTCGCGTTCAAGCGGGCGGAGTATATCGATAAGCTTGCTCCTTTGGCGGCGCAGGCCCATTCTTATCTGACGGACGGCGGGGAAGAGCTTAAAATTTCACCGGATAAAAATTACGTCGGCACGGAGGAAGAACTTGCAAAGCGCCTCTTCGACGAACTTTCAAACGGATACGACAGGGATATAAGACTGGGGTATACTGCGTGCGGTCCCCACCGCGACGATATGGATATATCCGTAAACGGTTCCGACGCCAAAATTTATGCGTCGCAAGGGCAGACGAGAACGGCCGCTCTGTCCATAAAACTTGCAGAAGTAGAGATATTTAAGGAGGTTTCTGGAGAGTACCCCGTACTGATTTTGGACGACGTTATGAGCGAACTGGATCTTCCCCGCCGCAAAAAGCTTGTGGAAAGAACTTCCGGATTGCAGACAATTCTCACCTGCACGCACGCCGAAAGAGCGCTGTGCGGCAGGGAGACTAATAAAATAAAGATCGAGGGGGGCGCGGTAAAGAGATGAGAGCGGACTTACACATACATTCCGTTAGCTCTGACGGGCTGTTGCTTCCTTCAGATATTGTCGGCGCGGCCGTTGCGGCGCACATCGGATTGGTTGCTGTCACAGATCACGACGGAATGCAGTCGTGCGCTCCGCTCAAAAAAATTGCGGCCTCCGCGGGGATACGCGCCGTAAACGGAATTGAGGTTTCGGCGTACGTCGGAGATATAAAATTTCACGTTCTCGGTTACGGTTTAGACGAGGCTGAAATGACGCCGTTTTTAAAGAATTTGTACGAGGCATCTTTGGAACGCGCGGAGGAGATATTACAAAAGTTCGCCGCAATAGGCAAGCCTTTGACAATGGAAGAGGTCAACGAAAAGAGGTATTCGCTCACAACACCCGTACACTCCGTACACATCGCCCGCGCAATGATAAGCAAGGGATACGTGAAAGACGTTCCCGAGTTTTTTCGTAGATATGCAGGCAAGGGAAATCCCGCTTATTCGCCGATAGGCCGTCCGTCTCCGTTGAAGGCGGTAAGGGAAATTACGGCGGCAGGCGGCTTTGTTTCCGTTGCCCACCCGGGCAGAATACGTATGGAACGGGACGAACTTGCGGGGGTACTTAAAAGTCTCAAAGGCGAGGGCTTGGGCGGTATAGAAGCCTATTATACTACGCATACTGTCGAAGAGACGGAATATTATAAAAATCTCGCGGCCGAGCTGTCGATGCTTGTTACGGGCGGTTCGGATACTCACATATTCGGCGCGGGCAGGGAGATAGGCAGTCCTGTATTCCACGCCGGAGACGAGTTGTTGGAGAGGCTTAAAATTGATTAAAAAATTATTGAAGATAATATCTGCGTCCGTTCTTACAACGGGCGTAATTTTTTTACTTTGCGCATTTTCCGTTACCGTTGCGCAGGGCGTCACGGTAAACGGCGTAAGCGTGGGCGGTATGACTTTAAAGGCGGCCGCCGAGGAAATCAGGCGAGGTATAGAGGAAGATTTAAAGGACAAAACCTTGACGGTAAAAGGCAGGGAGGATGTCTATACTTTCACTTACCCCGAGATAAATTTCAAGGACGACGTTTTTCAACTTTTAAAGGGCGCAAAGCGGGGACAAAAACTATCGCCTAAAGTAAGCTACTATCTCTGCGGAGAAAGCGATGTGATTACGGGCATATGCGCAAGCGAACAAATTTCCGTAGTGGAGCCTTACGCGGTATTCAATCTTGCGGGAGAACCGTTTACTTATCGGGAGGGGCGCGACGGAAGCGAAGTAGACGTAAGTAAACTTCGAAACGATATAAAACTTTCACTTGACGGATCTTTCAAACCCGTAGAAATAGTATTTAAGGAAGTAAAGCGCAGCAGATCTCTCGACGACGTCAAAGCCGAAACCTGCAAACTTGCCTCTTTTACGACGTACTTCGACGGCGACAATCTTCCGAGAGTGAGCAATATCCGCCTTGCGGCCTCGAAGATAAACGGTTCGGTACTTCAACGCGGAGAAACGCTGTCCTTTAACGGCACGGTCGGGGAAAGGTTGAAAAGCCGCGGATTCCTCAACGCCAAGATCATAGAAAACGGCGAATTCAAGGACGGTATCGGCGGCGGCGTGTGTCAGGTCAGCACTACGCTGTACAACTGCGCGTTGCTTGCGGGTTTCGAAATTGAGGAATATCATCCCCATTCGCTTGCGGTCGGTTACGTTCCGCCCTCGCGCGACGCTATGGTAAGCGGGACGACCTGCGATCTGAAAATCAAAAACACTTGCGACAGCCCCGCTTACGTTCGCGCTAAGACTGGCAACAATTACGTAACTTTCGAAATTTACGGTCTGAAAGGGGAAGCGGAATATTCTATATCCTCTGAAGTCACGGGTGAGATAAAGGCGGAAGAAGAACTTACGAACGATCCCTCTAAGGCGCGCGACGGCAAGAACGGACTTACGTCAGCGGGATACCTTACGGTTATTCGCGACGGATATAAAAAACGCGTGCTGTTGAGGAAGGACAAATATCTGCCAGTGAAGGGCCTCAAATACGTCGGGGACGACGCCGAAACGGCGGAAGAGGAAGCTCCAAATTAACTATTTCAAATAATTGTGTTTTTCCGATTTGTGTGATATAATACAAATCGGTTAAATAATTGGAGGACCTTATGGTTAAGATACTCGTAGACGCAATGGGCGGCGACAACGCGCCCGCGGCAACAGTGCAGGGTTCCGTTCTTGCGCTTGAAAAGGACAAGGATCTGTATCTCGTTCTTACCGGCAGACAGGCCGATATAGAAGCCGAGTTAAAGAAATATAAATACGATAAATCGCGTCTCGAAATAGTGGACTGCCCCGACGTGATAGATATGAACGACATTCCCACCGAGGCTATAAAGCGCAAGCAGTCCTCGCTTGTCGCGGGATTTTGGAAGCTTAAAAAGGAGGACGATCTGTGCGCCTTGGTTACTGCAGGTTCCACGGGTGCGACTATCGTCGGCGGACAGCTTATTCTCGGCAGAATAAGGGGAATTAAGCGCCCCGCGCTCTGCCCTGCGATACCCAATTCCCGAGGGAGGGTGACAATGCTTTGCGATTGCGGAGCCAACGCCGAGTGCAAGCCCGTAATGCTCTGTCAGTTCGCAGTGCTCGCTTCGGCCTATGCCGAGGTAGGCTTTGGAATTTCATCTCCGAAAGTAGGACTGTTGTCAAACGGTACCGAGGAGCACAAGGGCGATCCCCTTCATCAGGAAACTTATAAATATTTAAGTAAAATGCAGGGCATAGATTTTATCGGCAATATCGAAGGGCGCGATATAATGCTCGGCGAGTGCGATGTTGCCGTTGCGGACGGTTTTTCCGGGAACATAGCTTTGAAGTCTATGGAGGGTTGCGGGAAGCTCGTATTAGGCGTTATGAAAAAGGAATTTTCGTCCTCGCTGTCGTCTAAGATAGGCTATCTGTTTATGCGCAAAGCAATAAGGAATATGCGCGGACAGCTCGATTTTGAAAAGTTCGGCGGCGCACTGCTGCTCGGCCTTAAAAAGGTAGTTGTAAAGAGTCACGGCTCTTCAAAGGCTTCCACGATAGCCGCTTCTATCGAGAACGCCGCAAACATATACAGAAAGGGGCTCGTTCCCGCAGTTGAGAAAAAACTGGAAAACGTTGATTTCGATACTCTTATTCCCGAGGAAATTTAATGAATTTTTCCGTCGTAGAAAAAAATATCGGATACAGGTTCAAGGACAGAAGGCTTTTGATGCGCGCGCTTACGCTCGCGTCGTACGATAATAAAAGTTGTAACGAAACGTTGGAATTTTTCGGCGACGCGATAATAGAGTTTATCGTTTCGGAAAAAATTTTCGCTCTCGATGCGGACGAGGGCGAGCTTACGGAGCGCAGAAAAGACGTGGTGTCAGACGCCGCTTTGACGCCTATATCCAAGAGGTTGAAGCTTGACGAAAATCTGATAAAGGGCGAGGGCGACAACAGAAATAAAAAGGCCGTTCCTTCAGTATACGAGGCGATAGTCGCGGCTATCTATCTCGACGGCGGTATGGATGCGGCCAAAAAGTTTGTACTGTCCACGCTGGATTTTTCATTTAAAGATAAGGATGAAAACTTTAAGGGCGGCTTACAGGAAACTTTGCAAAAGCGCGGAGCCGCGCTTCCCGAATATTCCGTGCGGGATATAGGTACTCCGCAATATCCCAGTTTCGAAGCGGCTGTGAACGTATTCGGAAAAACTTATAAGGGCTGGGGCGAAAATAAACAGAAAGCTGAACAGGACGCGGCGGCAAAAGCTTTGGACGCGTTGAAAAAAAGACGGTAAATTATGATAACTTTCAAACAGATACAATTAGTCGGCTTTAAATCGTTTGCCGATAAGACGACCGTCACCCTCGGCGAAGGGGTGACTTGTATAGTAGGTCCGAACGGCTGCGGAAAATCGAACGTAGCAGACGCTATACGTTGGGTTCTCGGCGAGCAGTCCGCCAAAATGATGCGCGGCTCGCAGATGCTCGACGTCATATTCAGCGGTACACAGGCGCGCAGACAGATGTCTATGTGCGAGGTTACCCTTACTTTCGACAACACAAACAGAATTTTCGATATAGATTGCGACGAAGTCGAAATGACTAGAAGACTTTACCGCGACGGAGAAAGCGAATATCTTTTAAATAAACAGCCTTCGAGAATGAAGATTTTGACCGGCCTTTTACACGGCGCGGGCGCGGCCAAGGAGGGATATTCCATTATCGGACAGGGTAGAATCGAACAGATAATGAACGCCAAGCCCGAGGACAGAAGATCTATATTCGAGGAAGCTACGGGCATAGTCGTATTCAAGGACAGAAAGGCGGACGCGGAGCGCAAATTAAACGGCGCAAAGGACAACCTGTTCGTGCACGCACAGCGTATGCAGGAGGTTGAAAGACAGTTAACTCCCCTTAAAAAGGCGGCGGAAAACGCCATTAAGTACCGTGAGCTTTATACCGAACTCAGAAGACACGAAACCAATTTGTACATAGTCCGTCACGACAGCGCCGAGGGTGAGAAAAATAAAATTCTCGAAAAAAAGACGGCGATAGACGAGAGAATAGAATTCCTCACAAAGCACATGGAGGAATTGCTGGAAGAATATCACGGCTGCCGCAAACAGCTTGCGGACGTGGACTTTGCGTTGCAGGATCTCAACGACAGAATACGCCGTTACGAGGTAGGCATAGCAAATAAGAGCGGTGAATCCAGACTGTATACAGAGAGAGCCAAGTCGGTAAAACAGAAGCTTGCGTCTGCGCAGGACGACATAGGTTTTTCAACAAAGCGAATCGAAGAAATAGAGCGCGACGTCCGTCGTACCGAAGCATTGAAGGGCAAGAACGCGGAGCGAATAAAGCAGATGACTGCACAGGCGGAAGTTCTTCAAAAAGAGACGGACGAGTTGTCCGCTAAGATTTCCGACTACGAGTATCAGACGGGCGAACACCGCAAAAAGGTAATGGATACCTTCAAGGACCTCTCCGAAATGCGCAGGAACTTGGGCTCATTGGAAGCGCAGAAACAGCTTTTGGAAGAGAGACTTTCAGAAATAGACGGCGAGATGTCCAAAATTCGCGCCCGCCGTGACGAGGCTAAGAGGGCTTATGAAAGCTCGATAGAGCGCGGCGAGACGCTCAGTAAACTCCTCGGCAACGAGGACGCGCTCCTGTCGGATGCCGAAAACAAGCTCGGAGATTGCGAAAAAGAGCTTGAACAGTTTGTACGAAAGATATTCGAAACCGAGGCGCAGATACGCAGTATAAAAGAGAGCCTCAATACCGCCCGCGGACTCAGAGACAGGTTCGAGGGGTACGTTTATTCCGTCAAACGCCTTATGGGCGACGCAAAGAACAATCTCGAACTTTCCGCAAGGATAAAGGGACTTATAGCGGACGTGGTAAGCTGTGACAGTGAGTTCGAAGTTGCAATAGAAACGGCGTTCGGCGGCGCGATGCAGAACGTCATCACTGGCACGCGAGAGGATGCGAAAGAACTGATAGAGTACCTTAAACGCAACCGCGCGGGACAAGTTACTTTCCTGCCTATAGACGCTATTCAGCCCCGTCCCGTAAATAAGATGATTGATTTCGCCGTAAAGGAGACGGGCGCGATCAATCAGGCGATCAAGCTTGTTAAGTACGACAGGCAGTTCGATAATGTTATAAAATTCCTTTTGGGCAATACTCTTATCGTGGACAATATCCAAAACGCTACAAGGATTTCCAAACTCTATCCCCGCGCTTTTAAGATAGTCACGCTCGACGGCGATCAGATTGCAACGAGCGGATCTATGACGGGAGGTTCCAGAAAGGAGGTTGCGGGCAACCTCCTTGCCAACGAGCGTAGGATTAAGGAGCTGGAAGAAAGCAAAGAGGTAAAAGAGGAATTTCTGCAAAGGGCGGAAGGTAAGCGCGCAGAACTCGAAAATAAAAAGAGCGGCGCGGCCGAAGAACTCTCTCTTCTCCGCGTAAAATTACAGAGCGCAAGGGAAGAGCTTGCTTCCGTTACGGAAAAGCAGGCGGCTTTGATGGGAACTGTGACTTCGTCGGAAAGCGAATTTTCCGCATACAGTCAGTCGCGCGAAGCATTGCGGCAGAGACTTTCAGGTCTTGACAGCGAGTATTCCGGTGTGACTGCGGGCGCAAGTTCGCTTACGCAGCAGTCGGACAAGGCGTCTACCGAAATGGACGATATGAGCGCGGAGTACGATAAACTCCGCAACGAGCGCAACAGTAAGCTTGAAAAACTCAACGGAATACGCGTGGAGCTTGCTGGACTCAACAGCGCGATTACCTCTGCCGACGAGAATATTGCCCGCTTCAATAAGGAGAGAGAAGATCACCGTTTAAAGATAGATAAGATAAACGCGAGCATCCCCGCAATTCAGCTTGAAATCGAGAACCTCAACGCGCAGGCGGAAAAGACCGCGCTCACCGAGGACGAGCAGCGAGTAGTCAACGATCTGAGACGGCAGATAGTCGAAGTGACCGAGTCCAAGAATAAATTGAACGAAAGAATCAAACAGACGGACGCGGAGAGACTTGACAGTATCACGGAGAGAGAAAGCCTTATCACAAAGTCTCACAATCTCGATATGGCGCTTACAAAAATAGACAGCGATCTGGAATTCCTTCGTCAGAGGATAGAGGAAGAGTACGGCGAAACTTACGAGGGATGTTTAAAGTATAAGGAAGAAAATTACGATACTTCCACTTCCGCTGTGCAGATAGCTACCTGCAAGAGGCAGATAACAATGCTGGGTTCTATCAACCATAACGCGGTTGAAGAATACGACGAACTTTCCGTACACTACGAAAAAATGGTTACGGACAGGGACGATATGGAAAAGGCGATATCCGACCTCACTACCGCCCTTGACGAAATCCGTACGGAAATGCTGAGAATATTCAACGACGGTTTCAATACCATAAACGAGAATTTCAAGAGGACTTTCAAGGAGTTGTTCGGCGGCGGCAAGGCGGAACTTCAACTCGACTATACCGACTGCGACGATCCTCTGAACGCCGGCGTGGAGATAATAGCTTGTCCTCCCGGTAAAAAACTTACTAAAATTTCCCTGCTTTCTGGCGGCGAGCGCGCCCTTACCGCTATTGCAATACTGTTTGCAATTATCGGAATGCGCCCTATGCCTTTCTGCGTACTGGACGAAATCGAGGCGGCGCTGGACGAAGCGAACGTTGCAAGGTATGCAAAATATCTCAAAAAATTTGCTTCAAACACGCAGTTTATAGTAATAACTCACCGTAAACCCACAATGGAGAGTGCGGATATTCTTTTCGGCGTAACTATGGAAGAGAAGGGCGTATCCAAGGTGGTTTCGGTAAAACTTTCCGAAGTTGCGGAAAAATTGGGCGGCGACACCGTGGAATAACGGTCGGCGCGGCAAAGGGGTTGCAATGGGATTTTTTTCAAAATTAAAAAATGCTCTTAAAAAGACGAGGGAGGGGTTATCCTCCGCGCTTTCCAATCTGTTTTCGAAAAACAAGATAGGCAATGAATTTTACGAGGAGCTGGAAGAAATACTTATATCCGCCGACATCTCCGTTTCCACTGCGGAAGAGATAGTGGACGAAATCCGCGCGGAGGCCAAACACGATAAGATAAAGGATAAAGAATTTGTCTGCGATCTGTTGAAAGACGTGCTGGAAGAGAAGCTTACAGAAGCGGAAATACCGGAGATAGAGTATCCTGCCGTAATTATGTTGGTGGGAGTAAACGGAGTAGGCAAGACTACGACCGTAGGTAAGCTCGCAAATTATTTTCTTTCTAAAGGCAAGAGCGTGACTGTAGCCGCGGCCGATACTTTCCGCGCCGCCGCGGCCGACCAACTTACGGTTTGGGCGGAACGCGCAAAGGTCAGAATAGTAAAGCACGAGGAGGGAAGCGATCCTTCCGCCGTCGTATACGACGCGTTGACTTCGGCAAAGGCCAAGGGAACGGACGTCGTAATAATCGATACTGCCGGGCGGCTTCACGTAAAAGCTCACCTTATGGAAGAGCTTAAAAAGATGTCCCGCGTGGTGGAAAGAGAATACCCCACGGCAGATTTCTATAAGTTGCTCATTCTCGACGCTACGACCGGCAACAACGCCATAAGTCAGGCGGAAATTTTCGACGAGGCAGTGGAACTGGACGGAATAGTGCTTACAAAACTGGACAGTTCGGCAAAGGGCGGGTTTGTTGTCTCGCTTTGCAGCCAATTACAAATCCCGGTTATGTTTACCGGGGTGGGCGAGAAAATGGAAGATCTCGAACTTTTTAATCCCGAAGAATTTGTGGATGCCATACTGTAAATTTGCAGAATTTTTCGTTTTTTAATGTAAATAGTTTACTTTGACGGCGAAATTGATTTTGCAAATATTCCTAAAGGTAATTTTATAATAAAAACTGTCGGGATTGAGACAAAATTAAGTTTAAAGTTCAATTCATAAAATTATATGTATTTATTGCAATGACAAGCGGCGGACGATAATTCGTCCGCCGCTTTCTTGACAATTATAGGTCGTCTGCGTCCTGTATCGGCTGTCCGCCGTCTATGGGCGAGCCCGTGTAACTGCCGTTCGGATCATAGCAGTCCTTAAACTTACTTGCAATCTTTTTCTTTGCCACTGCTCTTACCGCAATTCTTTACGTTTTTGCTTTCATTGGTTTTGCCGCAGTTGCCTCTGCCGCAGTTCTTAGTGGAATTGTTCTGCTTGTTTTCGTTAGTCTTTCTCATATTTTCTCCTTTTCAAACGGAATGTGCAACTCGACTTCGCCCTGACCGGACTGACAAAGCGGACATACGTCCCAAGCTTTTGTGGAAGTGTGCATATATCCGCATTCGCTGCAAATATAGAGTATAGGCGTTTCGTTGCTGAAAAGCACACCCTTTTTGAATGCTTCGTGAAGATATTCAAAAATCATTTCGTGTCTTGTTTCAACCCGTGCAACGAGTTTGAAAAGGTTAGCAATATCTTTAAAGCCTTCTTCTTCCGCATCTTTTGCAAAAGCGGGGTATATTACGCGATGTTCTTCGCGCTCGTCTTTTGCGGCTAATTTAAGACTCTCGGCAATATCGCCGCCGTGGAAGGGATAACCCGCATCCAGGTCGATATTATCGAGATATTCGCCGCGTTTGTTGAGTTCTTCGAAAAATCTTCTCGCGTGCGCCGTTTCGTTCTTTGCAAGAGTTTTAATGGTCTCGGCAAGGGTAATATAACCCTGCGCGTTTGCTGCGCGGGCAATAAGCTGATATCTCATTCCCGCCTGGCTTTCGCCTGCAAAACTTCTTGCCAAATTCCGATAAGTCTTTGTTTGGTCAAATTGCATAACTTTCCTCCGTCTACAATTATATTGTGAAAATCTACGGCTATTATGCAGATAGTTTTAACCATTTTTTGGTCTTGACAGTTTTATAAAGCAGGTGTATACTTGAACTATGTTTAATGTAATAGCGATTAGCCGACAATTCGGCAGCGGCGGCAGAACGGTTGGAAGGGAGGCGGCAAAGCGCCTTAACATCCCCTGCTATGATCACGAACTGATAGAAAAAGTTGCAACAAGCAGCGGATTTTCCAAGGACTATGTTGAAAGTCAGGGCGAATACGCGAATCACCGCTCTTGGATCGGGCAAGCGCTCGAACATACCGGTCGGTTCGACTGTATGAGCAATCAGGATAAAATTTGGGTGGAGCAACGTAAAATCATAATTGAACTTTCAAAGGAACCCTGCGTGATAGTAGGGCGTTGCGCCGATTACATATTGCGGGACAGGAAGGATGTGTTGAGGGCGTTTATTCACGCCGACGACGCGTCGCGCGCTGAGAGAATTGTCAAGCTTTACGGCGAAAAAGCAGATAAACCTGAAAAACGCCTAAAAGATAAGGATAAAAGGCGCGCAGCCTATTATAGATACTATACCGACACCGATTGGGGCGAGGCGGTAAATTATCATATAGCGCTTGACAGCGGCGTTCTCGGTATAGACAAGTGCGCGGATATTCTTGTAAACATATATAAATCAAATTAATAAGAGGGGATCTTGCGATCCCCTCTTTTATTGAACAATGCAACAAAATTCGTCATATAGCGCCAAAACCCAGCATATTATTTCATATGTGGGGGTGCGCTATGTGGGATTATATCGCCGACAGAGTTATAAAAGAGGGAGAATATATAATAGAAACGGGTTATACCGTGCGCGCAGCGGCGGCGCATTTCGGAATTTCTAAATCTACCGTACATAAAGACGTAACGGAGAGATTGAAGTCGATAGATCTGGAACTGTTTGAAAGAGTGCGGGAAGTTCTTGACAAAAATTTGTCGGAGCGGCACATACGCGGAGGAATGGCTACAAGAAAAAAATTCAAACGATGAAGTAAAATTCATCGTTTTTTTACAGAATTTGTATGTTCATAGATTTGAAATTTTCTATTCGCTTATGCTATAATCATATTGGATAAATTTATATTAATATCCGTCCGGGAATGCTTGCGTTTTTCGGTTTGATTTGGGGCTTTTGCCCGTCAGGATAAGCGGATTGAAACTTTTAGGAATAGACGTCGGTTCGACTACGGTTAAAGCCGCGGTCATCGACGAGAATAACAATTTAATATATTCGTCATACGTAAGACATTTCGCAAAAGTTAAGGAAACCGTCTTGTCGGAACTCCGCGTCATAGAGGAAAAATTCGGCGGAGAATACTCGGTAGCCGTTACGGGTAGCGCGGGGTTGGGGTTGTCTCAGCGCAGCGGTATAAATTTCGTTCAGGAAGTTCAGTCTGCGTTTATCGCCATTAAAAAATTATATCCCGAAACGGACGTTGCCGTGGAGCTCGGCGGCGAGGACGCCAAGATAATTTTCGTTACTGGCGGAACCGAACAACGTATGAACGGTTCTTGTGCGGGCGGCACCGGTGCGTTTATCGATCAGATGGCCACCCTTTTAAACGTGTCGGTAGAGGAAATGGACGAATTGTCTCTTTCATCGCAAAAGACCTATCCCATAGCTTCGCGTTGCGGAGTTTTCGCTAAGTCCGATATTCAACCCCTGCTCAATCAGGGAGCGAAAAAATCCGATATTGCCGCGTCTATTTTTCAGGCGGTAGTAGATCAGACTGTATCGGGACTTGCTCAGGGACGAAAGATAAAAGGCAAAGTTTTGTTTTTGGGCGGGCCTCTCTACTTTTTAAAAGGTCTTAGAAAGGCGTTTGTCAACACGTTGGGCCTTTCGATAGAAAATGCCGTGTTCCCCGAAAACGCACCCTGCTTTATGGCTATCGGCGCAGCATATCATTCTGCGGGAATAGCCGCCGAAAAAATCGGAGACGTGATATCCAAGTTGGAAAAAGTAACGGCGGGCAACGAAATAGTTACCGGCAGAAGGCTCTTTGAAAGTAGAGAGGAGTATGCGGACTTTGTAAAGCGTCACAGGGCAACCGATCTGCAATTTGCGGATATTTCCGCGTACTCGGGGGATTGTTACCTTGGTATAGACAGCGGATCGACGACTACAAAGCTTATGCTAATAACTCCGGACTGCAAAATTTTGTGGTCCCATTATCAGTCCAACAACGGTCAGCCGTTGGATATAGTCGTTCAAAAAATAAAGGAATTGTATTCGCTCGGCAGGGGACGAATCAATATACGCGCCTGCGCCGTAACCGGATACGGTGAAGATCTCATTAAAAACGCCATTAAGGCCGATTTCGGTATAGTCGAAACGGTGGCGCATTTCAAGGCCGCGCTTCATTTCAATCCCAAGGTAGATTTTATAATCGACATCGGCGGTCAGGACATAAAGTGCTTTAAAATAAAGCGAAGGGCAATAGACGGCATTATGCTCAACGAGGCGTGCTCGTCGGGTTGCGGATCGTTCATTCAGACCTTTGCGCGCGCAATGGGTATGGAGATAAATAAGTTTGCGGAAAAGGGGCTGTTCGCTCGCAATCCCGTCGAACTGGGTTCGCGGTGTACGGTATTTATGAACAGTTCCGTCAAGCAGGCGCAGAAAGAGGGCGCAAGCGTGGAGGATATTTCCGCGGGACTTTCTTCGTCGATAGTCAAAAACGCAATTTATAAAGTTATAAGGGCGAAGAGCGCGGATGAGCTCGGAGAGAATATAGTAGTTCAGGGCGGTACGTTTTTAAACGACGCCGTTCTTCGTTCGTTTGAATTGGAGACGGGTAAACAGGTAATACGGCCGGGTATCGCAGGCTTAATGGGCGCGTTCGGCGCGGCTTTGTTTGCAAAGGAAAATATTTCCGGCAATAGCAGTATAGCCACCGCCGAGGAGCTTGAAGAGTTCTCGTACTCATCGCGTTCGGCAAATTGCAGAAAATGCACTTCAAATTGCAATATCAATATAATTTCTTTCGGCGACGGCAGGAAATATATATCGGGAAACAAGTGCGAGCGCGGCGCGGGCCGTAAGCCAGTAATGGACGATTTCGATATTTATAATTACAAACAGTCCCGTCTGCCCGATTGCGTTGAAGGCTTGCGCGGTACCAAAAAGCGCGGCCGCGTAGGTATTCCTATGCAGCTTGGAATGTACGAGCAGCTTCCTATATGGGCCGGATTTTTTGAAACGCTCGGTTTCGAAGTAGTGCTTTCCGACAAATCTACGCGCGAATTATACTTCAAGGGGCAGCATACTGTCGCAAGCGATACGGCCTGTTATCCCGCAAAACTTATGCACGGGCATATAGAAAGTCTCCTTGACGCGGGCGTGGACTTTATTTTCCTGCCCTGCGAAAGTTACAATATAGACGAACACTGTTCTTTAAATCATTACAACTGTCCCGTAGTAGCATATTATCCCGAACTTTTGAAGGCGAACAACGAACGCCTTAATTCGGATAATTTCATTATGCCGTATATCGACCTGAATATGAGAAAGAGGGCGGTTAAAACTTTGCAGTCTGCGCTTTCCCGCTATAAACTAAAAAAGCGGGAAATATCCGACGCTCTCGACGAAGGGTTTGCAAGGCTTGAAAAATACCACGCGGACGTGAAGAGTAAGGCGGATGAAATTCTTTGGCGTGCCGAACTCGAGGGCAAACAGGTCGTAGTTCTTGCGGGGCGTCCCTATCACCTCGATCCCGAGATAAATCACAGCATAAATAAGCTTTTGACGTCACTTGGTATTGCCGTACTGTCCGAGGACAGCATATACGAAAAGGGAGAGAACGTTCTTGTCGACGTGCTCAACCAGTGGACTTATCACGCAAGACTTTACCGCGCGGCGGACTTTGTTTCGGGGCGCAAGAACGTAAATCTCGTACAGCTCGTATCATTCGGATGCGGTCTTGATTCCATAACGACGGATGAAGTCAGGACCATTCTCGAAAGAAACGGCAAGCTGTATACACAAATCAAAATAGACGAAATAAACAATCTCGGCGTAGTTAAAATACGTCTCAGAAGTATGCTTGCGGCGATAGAAGAGGCGGCGAAAAGATGAGTCAGACTACAAAAGATTACACAACCGAATATCCCGTGTGGAAAGATTCGATGAAAGCTACGCACAAAATACTTGTGCCAAATATGCTTCCCTGGCATTTTATGCTGATCGAAAAGGTTCTCAAACTGGAAGGTTACGATGTTGAAGTTCTTCAAAACGGCGGTCGTACGGTGATCGACGAGGGATTGAAACACGTTCATAACGATACCTGTTATCCCTGTCTGTGCGTTGTGGGGCAGTATATCGACGCGTTGAAGAGCGGTAAATACGACCTTACCAGAACTGCGCTTATGATCACGCAGACCGGCGGAGGGTGCCGCGCGTCAAATTATATGTCGCTTATAAGAAAAGCGATTAAGACGGAATTTCCCACTGTTCCCGTTGCATCTTTGAATTTTTCAGGTCTTGAAAAGACAAGCTCTTTCGAAATCGGCGCAAAGCTCTTTTTAAAACTGGCTTATGCTATTTTGTACGGCGACAGCATAATGTGGTGCTACAACCAAACCCGCCCCTATGAAAAAATTGCGGGAGAAGCCGACCGCGCCAGAGAGAATGCTGTAAAGTTTGTCACGGACAAGTTTGAAAAGGGCGGCTATGCGAAATATAAGGTTATAAACCGCGAAATAATAAAGCTGTTTGCGGCGGTGGAAAGAACGGACGAAAAGAAGGTAAAAGTAGGTATCGTAGGAGAAATTTACGTAAAATACTCGTCGTTAGGCAATAACGAACTTGAAAAGTTTCTTCTTTCCGAAAACTGCGAACCTGTCGTCCCCGCGCTATTGGATTTTGCAATGTATTGCATTATAAACGTAGTCAACGATTATAAGCTATACGGACACAAGCGCGGCGCGGCTATCATATATAAATTCGTCTATAACATACTTCACCGTATGCAGAAAAATATTATTAAGCAGTATAAAAGAGAGGGTACTTTTGCGCCGCCGCACGATTTCGACCACTTGCGCATCTGTGCGGATAAAGTAATTCATCAGGGCGTCAAGATGGGCGAAGGCTGGCTTATCCCTGCAGAAATGGCTGCGCTTGCGGAGACGGGTGTGTCTAATATCGTCTGCGCTCAGCCGTTTGGGTGTCTGCCCAATCATATCGCGGGCAAGGGAACTATACGCACGCTTAAAAATCTATATCCCGATGAAAATATAGTAGCAGTCGATTATGATCCCTCGGCTACTAAGGTCAATCAGGAAAACCGAATTAAGCTAATGCTTGCCACCGCAAGGGAAAATTTAATCAATTAACGGTTAAGGAAGTCCGTATACGGACTTCCTTATTCTATAATATTGACAAGAACGGTCAAAATTTGTTAAAATATTCATAAGGCCTAGGCCTTATCTATTTGCAAGGCAAATAGATAAATATGTTGATTGATGATAAGCAGAGGGGAAAATGCTTTTTAATTCGCTTGAATTTTTAATATTTTTGCCCGTGGTCTTTTTGTTGTATTGGGTAATACCGCAAAAATTCCGCTGGGCATTGCTTTTGCTTGCCAGCTATTTTTTCTATATGTATTGGAATTGGAAGCTGGTATTTTTGATACTTTTTACGACGGTTGTTTCCTATTTTGCGGGCCTGCTGTTGGAAAAGTTCCGCGACAGGAGAAAAATCAAAATAGCTGTGCTTGTCGTCTCCGCGGTTGTTTGTTTAGGAGTGCTTCTGTTCTTCAAGTACTTCAACTTTTTCTACGACATGGTCTGGGATATTATCGGTCTGTTTAACGGGCCGCAACCTTCCGGTTATTTCAGCCTTATTTTACCTGTCGGTATCTCGTTCTATACCTTCCAGACGCTGTCTTACGTCATAGACGTCTATAAGTCCGAAATCGAGGCGGAAAGGCACTTCGGTTACTACGCGCTGTTCGTGTGCTTTTTTCCGCAGTTGGTTGCAGGACCCATTGAACGTCCGCAGGATCTGATCCCTCAGTTGAAAAAGAATAACAGCGTGAGCGAGCTCGACTACGGCGGCGCTTTCCGCGTTATGTTGATAGGTTTCTTTAAAAAAATTGCCGTTGCAGATATGATAGGCATAGCGGTAAACGCAACTTTCAACGATATTCAGTCGGCAAACGGATTGATGGTGATAATATCTTCCGTGCTGTTCTCGTTTCAGATTTTGTGCGATTTTTCCGGTTACAGCGATATAGCGGTGGGTTGCGCAAAGCTATTCGGGGTAGATCTGACAGAAAATTTCAAATCGCCGTATTCCTCAAAATCCATAAAAGAGTTTTGGGGCAAGTGGCACATATCGCTGTCACATTGGCTGAGAGATTACATATATTTTCCCTTGGGCGGGAGCAGAGTCAAAAAGTGGCGGTGGTGCTTCAATGTCCTCATTGTATTTTTCATAAGCGGGTTATGGCACGGCGCAAGTTATAATTTTATAATCTGGGGCGTGCTTCACGGCGTGTTCCAGATCATAGGCAGCTTTACGCTAAATCTTCGCAACAGGATTTGGAAAAAATGCAGAATAGCTCCTGACGGAAAGATTGTAACGGGTTTGAGAATTTTCAATACCTTTATCTTGACTACGTTTGCCTGGATATTTTTCAGGTGCGGTACGGTCGACGAATCATTTACGGCGATTGCCAAACTGTTTACCGATTACAGCTTTACCGCGGATTACTTTATTAAGACGTGGGAATCCTTACAACTTACCTGGTATTTTGCTCTATACTTTGTTTTGGCTATCGCGCTTATGCTCAATCTCGAAAAATTCAAGACAATAACTTTTTCTGGGCTTACGGCAGTATTTAAAAACGAGTGGGCAAGATTTGTCATCTATTTGGTTATGGGCTTTGCGGTAATAATTTCCTGGATATATTTACAGGCTTCCGATATAGGAAGTTCGTTTATATATTTTCAGTTCTGACGGGTGCGTATTTATGAAAAAGAGAGTAATAAAATTATTGTGCTTTATTTTAATATTGTTGCTGCCATTTGTCGTTTTGTTTATGACGACCGAGCTTATTGAAAATCAGTATCGTCATACTTTCGTTGCGGAACTCGAAGATAAGTGTGACCTTCTCGAAGAGACGGAGGGTAAAAAAATCATTTTCGTGGGCGGCTCGTCTTTGCCTTTCGGTTTAAGAAGCGATCTTATCGAGCAGGAAATTAATGGTTACAGCGTGGTAAATTTCGGGTTATACGCTACTCTCGGCACTAAAGTGATGATGGATTTATCTAAGATCAATATAGGCAGGGGGGATATAGTCGTGCTCGCCCCCGAGTTGAACGAACAGACCTATTCCCTTTACTTTAATCCGGTTGCTTTGCAGGAAGCCTTGGACGGATACAATTACAGATACAGGTATCTTGCTTTACAGGATAATTTGTCGCTATTCTACAATTATTATAAATTTGCATTTAAAAAGCTTGAATACAGCGCGACTAACAGCGCACCCGATCCCATAGGTATTTACAGAAAGGATTCTTTCAACGAGTACGGCGACGTCTCGGTTGAAAGGGAACACAATATTATGGTCAACGGAGTCGATCCCAATATGTACGTATATACCGACGAACGACTTCTCAACGATGAATTTATCGATTACGTGAACGAATATGCAAAGTACGTAAACGATATGGGCGCGGATCTTTATTTCAATTTCAGCCCTTCAAACAGGCTTGCTTTGAAGTCGTCGATAACTGCAAGGAGTAAATTTCAGGAAAGTTTACGTGAGAAACTTAACTGCAATATCCTGTGCGATATAGAGGACTGTATTATCGACGAGGGATATTTTTACGATACCAACTTTCATCTTAATTCCAGCGGAGCGGTATATTTTACAAATAAGGTTGTCACCGACCTCAAAAGAGTTCTCAATTTAGATTACAAACCGGGGCAGACGCCCGACGAGCCCGGCGGGGATGATAAGCCGGGAATAGACGTGCCCGACGTTCCGTCTATGCCCGACTGGGGAGATATAGACGTGCCCGATACTCCGCCCGATATAAAGACGGAGTTTGACAAGTACAACGGAGAAATAAATATAGACTACGTGGATTATTTCGAATACAGGCTCGTAGGCTCGTCCTATCGCATAGTCGGCGTTAAGGACGAATACAAGAATATAGAGGAGATAATCGTACCTTCGGCATATCAGGGCAAGGCGGTTACAACGCTTGCGGCGGACGCGTTTTACGGCTGTACCGATCTCAAACGTATACACATAGGTCTGACTGTAAAGAGTCTGGAAGGCGGTTGCTTCAACGGCTGTATTTCCTTACAGGGAATATATATGTACGAAAAGAACGGAAATCTTATCAGCGTTTCGCCCACTGAATTGTTTAAAGGCAGCGCAAGGAACGTAAAAATATTTATCCCGCAAGGGGCGAATTATTCCACGGGATACACCTGGGAACACTATTACGCCAGTTTCGAATACTTTACAAGGCAGGCGGGCGTATGAAAAAAATAAGATTAGTAATTTTGATTTTATCGTTGATTGTCGCGGCCGCGGCGGTTACGCTTTACTGTGCGGGGTGCGATTTCGTACAATATGTTAAAATAGAGGAAAATAATAAGGCGGACGCACAAATTTCCGAATTGAGGCAGGAATACGTTTTAAGACTCTATGAAAGTACTTCTTCCGTCAAATACAGGGATAAGGAGCGCAAGCTTTACGAGTACGCCGTGCAGGATGCGGAAAACGAACTCAACGAATGTATGACGGAAGAGGAACTTATCAAAGTTTATGACAAGCACTTGAACGTTATCGGCGGGATAAAGACTGAGGCCGAGTATCTTGAAGAGGAGTCGGCCTCGGAGTTGAGTGTGTACCGCTCGGCAATTTTGAAGCGGGCGGGCGACAGCTACGATAAGAATAAATATTCTGCCGAGCAGACCGGGTATCTCGACGCTTGCTTACAGAACTTATCCGAAAAGATTTCCGAATCTTCCGATAAAGAAGAGATGAACATTTTTTTGAACGATTTCTACTTTGACGTACATAAGGAGGACGAAATCGCGGAACTTATTACTTTCGTCGATCTGTCTACATACGAAGAAGCTCAAAAAGAGTTGTTGACTCGAATTCTTAGCGAATGCTCGCAAAATATCCGCAAGTGCGCCGTAAAAGAAGAGATAGACGAATTCAAAAGCGTATATAAATTCCAAGTCTACAAACAGGATACCCTCAAAAAGATAAAAGGTTATATAGAGTTTGAATTTTACCGGGCGGAGCAGGCAATACAGCTTGAATTGTTACTGGAAGAATATATTCAAATCGTCTCGTCTGCGGTCACGGCTGCGGAGGCGGACAATGCTTTCAGGGAGTTTCAGATTGCGGTCTACGCCGTGCCTACAGACGCAATGCTCTATGAAGAGGAACTTACAAAGCTTAAAGAGGACTTGTATACCGCCCTTACGGATGAATATAAACTTTCTTTGTACAGGGAAGAGGAAAGTACCATAGTCGGCGGATTGTTGCAAGAATTTAAGGAAACTTCGGAAAGAGCCGTCAAAAAAGAGGACGTGCTTTCCGCGTATCTCACCGTTAAGAGCAGACTTGACTCTGTTAAGACGGATAAAGTTTTAAAGGAAGAAGAGAGATTAATCTTAATTGAAGAGTTGTATGAGAATATCAAGCAGGAGATAAATAGCAGAATAGAGGAAGCCGACAGGGAAGAATACTTAATAAAGGCCGAAGCTGTATATTCGGCGATGTGCGACAGAATTTCTTCGGAAGGAATACGCGACGAATACCAATCTTTTATAGATGAAATTTTGTCAATATTCGGTGATCAGATCAGCTTGGTAAGAGATGAACTCAAAAATTTCAATTCTTCGGTCTATTATAGGGAAAACGAACAAAGGCAGGTAGACGCTGTCAAGGAAGAGTATCTTGCAAAACTTGCGGACGTTCTCGATATACAGATAGCGAAAACACTGTTGGAAGAGGCCAAAGCTGAAATAGTCAAGATCAAAACCAACGATGAATTATGGGGCGACAGCCTCGCCGCATTCAGGGCTAAGTTAAAGGAATTATACGGGCAGTCCGTATTGGAGGAGCCTGAAAGTCTTACGGAAGCTAAGAATTATTACGAGCTTGCCGAGATCATCGATTACTTTGCTTTTTATCAGTTGAGCGATACGGAATTTGTTTGCGATACGTTCAGAGTAAAGCTTAATTACGATCACAATAACGCTATGTGGGAGCGCAACGAAGTTTACTGGTACTGCGAGCTTATAAGAAGCGCGGCGGGTTTTACAGCCGTTATGGAAAATAACGATTATCTCGTGATCACGTTGGTTCCCTATGCTATGGCTACGAAAACCAACAGAAACGATGTTGCCCGCTTAAACAGATATGAAAATAAAGTGGAGTTCGATTCCGATAAGTCCGCAATGAGGCCGAGGTTGGATACCTTTGACGACTTCAAGTACTATAATTACGGAAGAGAAGTTAGCGTTTGGAACTCGCAACAGTTGTGGTATGCGTTGGAGCACGAATACGTGCCCGTATGCGAAGAGGGCTCGCCAGCCGAAGTCGTACTGGAAAGAGCAAAGCTAATTCTTCGTGGTATTATATCTGAGGGAATGTCTGACAAGGAGAAAATATTCAGTATTTATTCCTGGTTCGGCGAAAACGTACAGTTCGACTCGCTTTACAGTAGGTATTTCACCTCGTCGGATTATGAGATGTTTCCTGACGAGAAGGCGGCGACTTCAAGGGCATATCACGCTGACGGCGCTCTCCTGGAAGGGCTCGCCGTTTGTGAGGGCTATGCAAAATCATATTTGATATTGTTGAGGTTGGAGGGGATAGAGAGTTACAGAATTTTTATCCGCGATAATAATTTAAAGGGAATAAATTCTATAAACGCACAAAAGAGTGTAAATTACGCCGGATACGGCTCGCACGCGTTCTGCGTTATAGGTATGGACGGAAAATATTATTACAGCGACACGGAAAAAAGCTTTGTTTCGGGCAAAGAATCGTTGCGGTCCATACAACAGCTTTTGGCCCCGCCCGATCTGTCCGCGGGTTCGTTCAGAGGATTCACTTTTATGTATCCCGATTTCGTTTATGCTGACGATGTGTCGGATATCTACGGAATGCTCAAATATAGCGGCTCGATTTGCGTGAGCGATGTAAACGCTTTGCGGTCCGTGTTATCGGATTTTAACGCTATTGAAAAAGAGCATGTGCAGATGACGATAATTTTCAAATGCGCAAATGCCGATTATGACGGTATGAGCGGGTATGTAACGGACGCTTTAAGCGCGTTCGATTACGTGGAAAAGTCTGTATCTAACGCCGAATATGTATTCAAAGAATTTGTGGTTTATAAGTAACTTTAAAATAAAAAGCCTTTCCTAAAACAGGGAAGGCTTTTTTATTATTTAATCAGTTTATAAACTTTGTCAAAATCGCGCCGCCGTTTATTGCGCAACGGATAGTTTTCGGCTTTATAGCCGAGCGCTACAACGAGAGGGAAACGAGTGCCTTCCGGCAGATCAAGAAATTGCGCGATCATTTTCTCGTCTCTCAGACCTACGATGCAGGTCTGTATATCCATATCTTCGGCGGCAAGAGTTATGTACGCGGTCAAAATTCCAATATCGTTTGGAATAAATTCCTCGTTTGAAACTCTTCTTTCACCCCGCATTATTGCGTGCGGTATGAGCTGCTCGATTACAATATAAGCGGTCGAGCCTGTCGCCCATTCGTTTGCGCCGTTGACCTGAACGTTGGGAGTGAATGCTTTTGCCTTATCGCCGTTCACGGCATATAATCTCCACGGCTGGGCGTTTATCGCCGACGGCGCTAGGGTTGCAAGTCTGCATATCTTTTCAAGATCCTCATCGGATACGGGCTTTTGGGAAAATTCCCTTGTGCTCTGTCGCTTTAAAAATAATTCTTCTATCATAAGGTATTATATGCTTTAACCCTTTTTTACGTTAGATAAGGAAAGTCTTGCCTTTTCGGCTACGTTCTCCGCGGTAAATCCGAAGTGCTTGAACAGGGCCGCCGCGGGAGCGGACGTTCCGAAAGTAGTCATAGCTACGATTTCGCCGTAGTCGCGGCAATATTTATACCAGGAGTAGTGGGAGGCCGCCTCCACGCAGACGCGCGCCTTCACTGCCTTGGGCAAAACGTATTCTCTGTATTCGGGCGTTTGCTTTTCGAATTCCTCGATGCAGGGCATAGATACTACGCGGACCTTTAACTTTTCGTCCGTAAGTATCTTCTTTGCGCCCGTGCAAAGGTCTATTTCTGAACCTGTGCCTATTAAAATAACGTCCGGCGTGCCGTTGCAATCGTCAAGAATATATCCGCCTGCAAGCGCGTTTATTCCCGAACCGGGATTTTGATTCAGATTCTGTCTCGAAAGGACTAAAACGGTGGGGGAACTCTGCGTAAATGCCGAGATATAAGCGGCTACCGTCTCTCTGCCGTCGCAGGGACGGAAAACTTTCAAATTGGGAATGGAACGCAGCGCTATGAGCTGTTCCATAGGCTGATGTGTGGGGCCGTCCTCGCCTACGCCTATGCTGTCGTGCGTCATAACGTAAATTACGGGCACGTCCAAAAGCGCGCTTATTCTTATTCCCGCTTTCATATAGTCGGAAAATGAGAAGAAGGTGGAGCAGGCAACTCTCAGTCCGCCGTGGAGCTGAATGCCGTTGCAGATAGCCGCCATTGCGTGTTCGCGTATTCCGAAGCGGATATTGCGGCCGCCGCGGTTTTCGGGTGAGAAATATCCTTCGCCTTTCAGTTCCGTCATAGTGGAGGGCGCAAGGTCTGCCGAGCCGGAAAGGAGATTGGGCATAGACTGTGCAAGCTTATTAAGTATCTTGCCGCCGGAAGCCCTCGTCGCTTCGGGCTTTGAAAAGTCGAAGCTGTCCATGAGCGAAG
This sequence comes from uncultured Christensenellaceae bacterium, assembly GCA_910588645.1. Lineage (GTDB taxonomy): Bacteria > Bacillota > Clostridia > Christensenellales > Borkfalkiaceae > Coproplasma. The sequence continues at coordinate 61,362 of CAJUOY010000004.1, read as the reverse complement.
TGAAATCGGGCTCGTATCCTTCCATATACCGCTTGTACTTTTTTGCAAGATCGGGATATTGTTTTTCGTAATTTTTAAACAGTTCTGTCCAGGCCCTTTCTGCGGCAAGCTTCTTTTCGGCAAGCTTTGTGCAGTAAGTCTTTACGTCGGCGGGAACTTCGAAGGGTGCTTCCGTCCAGTTCAGTTTCTTCTTTGCCGCCGCAAGGTTTTCTTCGCCGAGGGGTGCGCCGTGGGATTTTTCGCTGTTTTCAAGAGGGGATCCGTGTCCTATCTTGGACTGGCAAATAATAATGGAAGGTCTCGTCGTATCGGCTTTTGCCTTGGTTATGGCCGCTTTCAGTACGGAGAGATCGGTTGCGTCGTTTACGCGCAGAACCTGCCAGCCCTGAGAACAGAATCTTGTTGCAATGTCCTCGTCGAAGTTTGACTTTATGTCGCCTTCGATCGTAATATTGTTTTTATCGTATAAGAGTATGAGCTTGCCAAGTTTTTGGGTACCCGCAAACGAGCAGGCCTCGTAGCCCAGGCCCTCTTCGAGACAGCCCTCGCCGCAGAGCGCATAGGTGTAGTGGTCTACAACATTGTAACCGGGACGGTTGAATACCGCCGCAAGATGTTCTTCCGCAAGAGCAAAGCCAACGGCGTTGCCGATACCCTGTCCCAGAGGACCGGTAGAAGTTTCCACGCCGTCCGTTTTACCGTATTCGGGGTGACCGGGCGTGCGCGAGCCAAGCTGTCTGAAATTCATCAAGTCTTCTTTTGTTACGTCAAATCCGAATAGGTGTAAAAGGGAGTACAGTAACATAGAGCCGTGTCCCGCGGAGAGGACGAACCTGTCCCTGTTGTCCCACTTGGGATTTTTATAACTGAAATTGAGAAAATCGGCAAACACTTCGAAACCGACGGGCGCGGCGCCCATACAAATGCCGGGGTGGCCGGACTTTGCCTTTTGGATAGCCTCGGCGGAAAGTATTCTCACGGTGTCGACGCATTTAGATTTTAAAGACATTGATATTTTCTCCTTAGAGTATAAAATTTTTAAGATTATTCAAATTTAAAAAGTTATAGCCGTCAAGCAAAGATAAAAGCTTTTTGGCAGCCGTAATATTGCCGCCCTTGACGTCGCTTTCAAGGTTTACGGGCATAACGGGATCGTGTACGCTCATTCTCACCAAAATCCAGCCTTCGCCGGTGTTTAGCCTTACACCCTCATAGTTATCGGGCGCAACCGTAAATCCGCATTCGAAAGCCCGTGTTTTCAACTCTTCTATAACGAACGCGCCGTCTTTTCTGAAATCGGCGCAATCGTCCGTGAAGGAAAGCCTTATTTCGTTTTCTTCTACCGGGCGTTTGAGAGAGGTAATCATAGAAGTAAGAGTTTTGCCTTCCTTAGCCTGGTGTGAAAGGGATATAAGTATTTTGGTTATCAGGTAAGCGCCGTCGTCGAGATAATAATTTTCTTTGAATGCCGCGTGTCCTGAAGTTTCGATCGCAAGGGGGGAGTAGCCTCCGCGGTCGTTTATTTCCTTGCATTTGTCTATTACGTTCTTGTATCCGCGTTTGAACCTTACGTGTTCGCCGCCGAGATTTTTAATAAATTCCGTAAGTCCGTCGCTCGTCACGCTGTCCGTGACTATGACGCCGGTCCGTCCTTTTAACAATATTGCGGAAAGTAATGCTATAAGCGCGTTGCGGTTTATTTCTCCGCCGTCGCAATCCACGCAGGCCGCTCTGTCGACGTCCGTGTCGAAGATAATTCCAAGGTCGGCCTTTTCGCGTAGTACCGCTTGCGACAGACTTTCTATAGCGTCTTTATCTTCGGGGTTGGGGATATGGTTGGGGAATCTTCCGTCGGGTTCGAGGAACTGGCTTCCATCAACGTTTGCCCCAAGCGGCTTTAATACCTTTTCAGCAAAGAACCCGCCGGCGCCGTTTCCTGCGTCCACTATTATTTTCTTCCCTTTTAAAGGAAGTATACCGCAGGCCTTTTCCACCGTTTTGACAAGTATTCCCGAATACTCGTCCATAAACGATCTCTCTATCTTTTTTCCTTTTCCGACAGGGAAATCGCCCTTTGCGGCTATTTCCAAAATATCGTCTATATCCTTTCCGTCAAGGCCGCCGTCGGGGGTGAAAAATTTTAGTCCGTTTCTGTCGTAAGGCAGGTGCGAGGCGGTAACCATAACCGAAGCGTCGCATCCGAAGTCAGACTCTTTCAATAAAATGAACATCGACGGGGTGGATGAAAGCCCTGTGTAAACTACGTCGCTTCCGCAGGACAAAAAGCCCTGCGTTGCGGCAGAGACTATTCTTTCCGCCGAAATACGGCTGTCGTTGCCGATAGCTATTTTAAAGTACGTTTTGCCCGTTTTGACGGAAAGCCACTTTATAAAAGCCCGACAGATAAGGTTTACCGCTTCGTCCGTAAGCGTTATAGGCGACTTGTCGCCGACTGCAACGCCGCGTACGTCCGTTCCGCTTTTAAGTCTTTTTAATTCTTCTGTCAACATACAAATTAATTATACTATAAAGGATTAATTTAATACAAGCGTTTGCGGTAAAATAAAAATTAAAATTTAAAAAAACTGCGAACAATCGTCCGCAGTTCAACGCCTTTTGGAATTATTTGTCTGTTCAAGCAGGTAATCGATGCTCACGTCGTAAAAATCGGCAAGCTTAATAAGTATAGAGGTGGGAATATCATTTTCACCTGTTTCGTATTTAGAATAACCTGTCTGTGACATCCCCAGGAATTTTGCCACCTGAGTCTGGTTCAGATCTTTATCTTCTCGCAAATCGCGTAAACGTTTGTACATAAATCAACTCTTTTTACGTTATCGATTTTAGATTATAGTATAAGTATGTAATTTTCTTGATGATTTAATCCGAAGCAGATTAAAATATTCGGAAATATATGTAAAATATTGATAATTATGGTATTTTCTACATTGTAAGAGTCACTGTTGCGTAACGTTTTGACGAAAACAATTTTACGGCGGCGGAAATTTTCCGCCGCCGTTTTTGAAAAGTTTGTCAAAATCCTTTGATTTTTTGCATTGCTATGTTATAATACCCGTAAAATTAATTATCGGAGCTTTTTATGGCAAAGGACATATTCGTTGAACAGATTGCCGATATAGATTCGGATTTTCCTCAGTGGTATACGGACATTGTAGTCAAGACCAAACTCGTGGATTACGGCCCCGTCAAGGGCACAATGGTTATTCGCCCCTACGGTTATGCCATATGGGAAAATATACAGAGGGAACTTGATAAACGTTTCAAGGCTACGGGCCACGAAAACGCTTATTTCCCCTTGCTTATTCCTATGAGCTATTTTACAAAGGAAGCCGAGCACGTGGAGGGATTTGCTCCCGAAGTGGCCGTCGTCACTCACGCGGGCGGCGAGGAGTTGGCCGAACCTTTGGCCATACGTCCCACGTCGGAAACAATATTCGGAAATATGTATTCCAAATGGCTGCAATCTTACCGCGATCTGCCCATTAAGATAAATCAGTGGGCAAACGTAATGCGTTGGGAAAAAACTACGCGTCCCTTTTTAAGAACTTCCGAATTTTTATGGCAGGAGGGGCATACCGCCCACGCAAGCGAGGAGGAGGCCGTAGAGGAGACTATGGCTATGCTCGGCGTTTATAAAGAATTTGCCGAGAACTGCCTCGCCATTCCCGTATTGACGGGTAAAAAGACGGAAAAGGAAAAGTTTGCCGGCGCCGTTGCGACCTACGGTATGGAAGCTATGATGAAGGACGGCAAAAGTTTGCAGGCGGGAACTTCCCACTATCTCGGACAGAATTTTTCAAAAGCTTTCGATATAAAATATCTCGATAAGGACGGCGTTCAAAAGCTTGCGTATACCACGAGCTGGGGCGTATCCACACGACTTATCGGCGCGCTCATAATGGCGCACGGAGATAAACGCGGTCTGGTTCTTCCTCCCGTAGTCGCGCCTGTACAGGTAGTAATAGTTCCCATTGCCGCTAAGAAAGGCAACGTTTTGGAAGTTTGCGGAAATATCAGAGATAAGCTTGAAGCGGCGGGCGTAAGAGTCGTTCTCGACGACGGCGAGCAGAGCCCCGGCTGGAAGTTCAACGAATGGGAAATGAAGGGCGTGCCTTTAAGAATTGAATTGGGCCCCCGCGACATAGAGGAGGGTAAAGCGCTCATATTCAGACGGGACGATCTTACAAAAACTCCCGTAAATCTTGAGGGTATCGCAGGTTCGGTTGCCGCGCTTTTGGACATTGTTCAAAAGGATATGCTCAACGCTGCCCGCTCCCGCAGGGACGAGAGAATTGTCTACGCCGAAGATATGGCGGGCATATTAAAGGGAGTAGAAGGCGGTAACTTTGTAAAGGCCGGTTGGTGCGGTTGCCGCGAATGCGAGGATAAAATCAAGGCGGAAACGGCCGCGACCGCCCGCGTTTATGCGGAGGGTGAAAGCGCGGAAAAATGCGCCGTATGCGGCAAGAAAGCCGCGCATATGATAATCTATGCGAGAGCCTATTGAGCGATAGAAAGAAATAAAAATAATAGTGAAAAGTCAAGTTTAAGAATGCAAGAAATTAAAAAGCCCGCTATGCTTTAAAACCAAGCATAGCGGGCTTTTTTCGTTCAGAATAACAGCCGTCGTTTGACTGATTTTATCTGAGATATTTTTTGAGATCCTTGACTTTACTTAAACGCTCCCAGGGAAGCCCTTCTTTACCAAAATGTCCGTAAGCCGCCGTCTGTGCAAAAATAGGCTTTCTCAATTCCAAAGTCTCGATTATCGAGTAGGGGCGCAAATCGAATTCCTTTAATACTATATCGGCTATTTCGCCGTCGCCGAGTTTACCCGTGCCGAATGTGTTTACAAAGACGGATACGGGGCGAGCAATTCCTATCGCGTAAGCAACCTGTAATTCGACCTCGTCGCAGAGTCCCGCCGCAACAAGATTTTTGCAGATATACCTTGCCATATATGCCGCCGAACGGTCGACTTTTGTTGCGTCTTTGCCCGAAAAAGCGCCTCCGCCGTGGGCGCATCTTCCGCCGTATGTATCTACTATAATCTTTCTGCCTGTAAGTCCGCTGTCGCCCTCGGGCCCGCCTATCTCGAAGCGCCCCGTGGGATTTATGAAGTATTTGGTGTTCTCGTCAAGAAGCTCTGCGGGAACTATTTTTATTACGTTTGTAAGAATGTCTTCCTTAAGTTTTTCCTGTGTTACTTCGCTGTCGTGTTGTGATGATATGACTATCGTCTCAATGCGTTTGGGGGTTCTGCCGTCGTATTCAACTGTAACCTGCGTCTTTCCGTCGGGACGGAGGTAGGGCAACGTTCCGTTCTTTCTTACCTCGGTAAGCCGCGCCGAAAGTCTGTGCGCCAGCGCAATGGGCAAAGGCATAAGCTCTTCCGTCTCGCGGCAGGCGTATCCGAACATCATGCCCTGATCGCCCGCGCCGAAGCTGTCGCGCACGTCCTTGCTGTCCGTCCTGTCTACGCCCATAGCTATATCGGGGCTCTGCGTATGTACGGCAACGTCTATACGGCATTTGTCGTATGCGAAAGAGCCGCTGATATATCCCGTTTTCTCAATGGTATTGCGGGCAATGCGCTCGTAATCCACGTTTGCGGACGTTGTGACTTCGCCCATAATCAACAGCCTGTCATAGGCCGCGCAGCACTCGACGGCGCATCTCGCGTAAGGATCGGATTTAAGAATTTCATCTACTATCGCGTCGGATATTCCGTCGCACAGTTTGTCGGGGTGTCCCTCGGTCACGCTTTCGCTTGTAAATAATTTTTTCATAACTTTTCCTTTTCTACTCGGCTTTTGTTTTCTTGTATAGCGACAGATAGTTTGCGTCGGCGTATCCCAAAGATTGATACAGTTTTAATGCGCGCTTGTTGTCGTGTTCGACTTCGAGCCTTACGTAACCGTATTCGTCGCTGTTTTCTATAAATTCAAAGAACGCTTTTCCAAGGCCGTTGCCGCGGAATTCGGGCTTGATATATAATTCGTCAAGCCACAGTACCCGCCCGCAGGCTTCCTGCGAAGCGGACATACAGCATACCGCATATCCCGCGGTTTTGTTGCCGTAACCTATGATATATGCCCTGACTATCTCTCCCGAGATTATTTCTTTCCAGAATTTTTCCCGTCCGCTGTCGTCTATAAGCGAGTTAGTAACTCCCGAAGAATAGAAGTCTTTGGACATTGTAAAATATTCTGTTTTGTCGGCTTCGGTCATCCGGCGGATATCCGCGTGTATTGTTTCGGCCATAAAAAATCTCCTCATCAACCGATAAGGAGCAAGTGATCTTATAATTCCCATCGGTACGGCGTTAGCACCTTGCGTTGCAGGTTGCTGTGTGGTCCGCGGGCCGTTCCCTCGCACACTCTTTATAGGTTTTAAAGTATTATAGCATTCGGTCCAAACTATGTCAATAAAAATTTGCGTTTTGCCGCGTTTTATTTTATAATGAAATTATGAATTGTTACGCTTGTCCCGTTGCCTGCGGGACGGACAGGGAAAAGAAAAACGGAGCTTGCGGAGTGAGCGGTCTCAAAATAGCAGGATACGGTCTGCACCCGTATGAAGAGCCGCCCGTATCTTTCAAAAACGGGAGCGGCTGTATATTTTTTTGCGGCTGTTCTTTGAAGTGCGTGTTCTGCCAGAACTATGAACTTTCCCGCAATACCCGCGGCAAGGAGATTACCGAAAGGGAGCTTGCGGACATATTTAAAAAATTGGAGGACGACGGAGCGGAAAATATAAACCTCGTCAATCCCACTCATTATTTAAGGCATATTATAGGGGCAATGGAAATATATCGTCCGCGCGTTCCCGTTGTCTATAATACTCACGGTTACGAAACCTTGGAAGCGCTCCGTTTGGCGGATGAGATAACTGACGTATGGCTTACCGATTTAAAGTTTATAGATTCCGCTCTTGCCGCAAGATATACCGCCCGCGCAGACTATTCGAAGTTCGCTCTGCCGGCGGTAAAGTTTATGGCGCAAAAGCCGTTTACTATGCGCGAGGACGGGAAAATTCTTTCGGGCTGTATAGTGAGACATCTCGTTCTGCCGCTTGCCGCTTACGACAGCGTTAACGTCGTAAAATTTGTTTCCGAGCTTCCCAAAGACGTTATATTCAGCCTTATGAGCCAGTATACGCCTTTCGGAGAAATTGAAAAGTATCCCGAACTTAAACGCCGCATAACCCATAGGGAATACGATCGCGTCGAGGCAGCGGTTCGATCGAGCGGACTTAAAAACGTTTATCTTCAGGGCTTTGAAAGCGCGGAAGAATTATATATACCTCGTTGGGAATTTTAGTTTATGCTTGTCAGTGTTGAAAACGCGTCGTTTTCTTACGGCGACAATTTAATATTCAAGGACGTCTCTTTTACCATACACGAGGGGGAGAGAATCGGCCTCATAGGAGCCAACGGCGAAGGGAAGACAACGCTGATTAAGCTCATATGCAGGGAATATTCTCCCGACTTCGGCACGGTGACTTTAAAGAGCGGCGCGAAGATAGGTTATCTCGAACAGAACGGCGGATATTCGGTATCCAACACAGTTTTTGCGGAGATGCTTGAAGTATTCAAGGAGGAGCTTTCGGCGGTGGACAGACTGGAAAAGTTGTCCGCTAAACTTGCGCTGATTTCTCCTAACGAACGCGAATATGCCGTAGTTTCGGCGCAGATAGAGAACTTGAACAAATTCATTGCCTCGCGTGACTGCTATAACGCCGAAGTCAGAATAAAGACCGTTTTAAACGGTATGGGTTTTGCGGACAAATACGAACAGAATATAGACACTATGTCGGGCGGCGAAAAGACCAGGTTAAAGCTTGCAAGACTTTTGTTGGAACAGCCCGATATGCTCATACTCGACGAGCCGACAAACCACCTCGATATAGCGACTTTGTATTGGTTGGAGGATTACCTTAAAACTTTCAAAGGCGCTGTGCTGGTCGTATCTCACGACAGGTATTTTCTCGATAAAGTTACGGAGAGAATACTCGAAATCGAGAACAAAAAACTTTTATCGTTCACGGGTAATTATTCTAAGTACAAGATTTTAAAGGCCGACTACACCCAAAGACTTATAAAAGATTACGAAGCAATTTTGGAAGAGAGGGCAAAACTACAAGATTACGTTGCAAGGAATATCGTACGGGCAACTACGGCGAAGTCCGCGCAGAGCAGAGTCAAACAGCTTGAAAAATTGGAAGTTCCCGAAAAGCCTTACGTCCCTCACCGCCCGCCTGTTTACAGGTTCGAGTATGAGGCGCGCCCCTATGAGAACGTTCTTTCAATAGACGGCCTCGACCTTGAAATAGACGGTAAACGGCTTATATCCGACGGGCGACTGTTGGTGCGCAGGGGCGAAAAAGTAGCGGTAACGGGTGAGAACGGTACCGGCAAATCCACCTTATTGAAAGCCATATACAGGGGCGGAAACAGAAAGATCGAGATGGGGCGTTTCGTCAAACTTGCGCTTTACGATCAGGAGGGGGCTAACCTCGACGGCGACAATACGGTAATGGCGGAGTTGTGGGAAAGGCACGTCGGGCTCACTCAGACTGAGATAAGATCCGCGCTTGCCCGTTGCGGATTGTTCGAAGAGGATATGAATAAACCCGTAAGAGCGCTGTCGGGCGGCGAGCGTGCAAAGCTTGCGCTCTGCATACTCGAGTGCGAGAGGGGCAACGTATTGCTTCTCGACGAGCCGACAAACCACCTCGATCTCCCCGCAAGGGAGAGTTTGGAAAAGGCTTTAAAGGAATTTGACGGCACGTTGATTTTCGTATCCCACGACAGATATTTTTTAAACGCGCTTGCGGATAGGACGGTTGAAATTGCCGAAGGCAGGCTCAACTCGTACGACGCGGGTTACGACGAGTATACCGAGTTGAAGAGACGGGACCGTGAGGAGGCCGCCCGCATATCCGCGGAAGAAAAGCTTTTAAAGAGGCGGGAAGAAAAGGAAGTTCACTACCGCTCTAAAAAGGAGCGCGCGGACGAAGCTAAAAGAAAGGAACGTATTAAGAGCATAGAGGCTAAAATATGCGCACTCGAAGAGGAGGAAAACTCGCTCAATCTTCTTTTATCCGACAGCGAAGTCGCGGCCGATTATAAGAGGGTTAACGAAATCCTTTCAAGCCTTCAAACCATAAAATTACAGCTTGACCAACTTTACAATGAATACGAAAGTATGATAGAATAAAATTGTAAAAAACATATTCGGAGGTGGTTCGATTATGAAAAATAAACCTGAAAACGGCAAGTCCGACAATCCTTCTGAAAATACGGAAAGGCAGGAAGAGGAAGTTGTAAAGGTAAGACATACCATAACGGCGGAGGAAAGTTTCACTCTTGCAAAGGACGTTTACGATATAAGATGTTTCATTAAAAACGTATACGCCAACCGAGCCGTAATTTCCAGAAGACTGGATATTCTTACCCTGTCCGTCAGCACCGTTTTTATGATGCTGTATACGGCGTTCGTTCTTTTCACTTCACTTACTCGCAAACTGGATTTTCAGATAGAGATAGTGATGTACAGTATGCTTGGCGTTTACGCGCTGTTGCTTGCGGTCTTTCTTATCGTGTACGGTGTAAGCGGAAAAGTCGGCGCAAAAAAGATGATAAGGTATAAGCGAACTTTAAAGGTATTCAAGGTTTGCGTAAGACTCATTGCACTTGCGGTATCCATTGCGGCTATAGTGCTTTCGGGTATAGGCGGCCAGCTATCTGCGCAGAATATCGCGCTTGATATTTTGATCGTAGTGCTGTCGATAATTACTCTCATATTCCAAATACTGCCCCTGTTATTCGGCGGTATGGGAAAGCTTGTCAGGTGGCTTCTTTCCCCCGTAAAAGTAAAGTGCCGCTTTTCAAAGGTAGTTTCCGAGTGGTACGTTTTGGCGGTATCGGGCGACGTGCGCGAGGGCGCGGTAAAGAAGGTGTCAAGCAAGTATTTCGACGATATAGGCGTGCTTATCGATAAATATGTTATACCCCAGCTCGGAGCCAAATACATAAACTCAATAAAGCCTGCGGCGCTTTTAAGCCTTGTGGACCGCGCGCCTGAAGAGGATAAACTTTTGCTTGAAGGCGTGCTGAAAAACGTGTTCGCTTATGCGGAGGAATGCGGTTATGTCACGTTCGATCCCTGTAAAGATCTGCCCTTTGAGGGTAGTGTGGAGGAACCCGAAAAGCCTCAAAAGCAGACTTTGAAAAGCCGTTTCATCGGCGTGGCTAAGAAAATAGGTATGTCGGCCGCGGATAAATATATCTTCGGCAACAACGATAAGAAAGAATAAAATAAAGCGGGCGGCAAGTCAACTTGCCGCCCGCTTTTTGTATTGGTTAAAATTCAAGGCTTTTTTCAATATACACTTCGAGTTCTTCGATTTTAAGACGAATCTGTTCCATGGTGTCGCGGTTGCGTACGGTTACCGTGTCGTCGTTTAAGGTATCGAAGTCTATAGTTATACAGAAAGGAGTACCTATTTCGTCCTGTCTGCGATAGCGCTTTCCTATGGAGCCCGTTACGTCGTACGTAACGGAAAACTTTTTGCAGAGCTTTTTGTACACTTCGTCGGACTTGTCGGAAAGTCCCTTTTGCAGGGGCAGAACCGCCGCCTTATAGGGCGCAAGGAAGGGGTGGAAACGCATAACCGTTCTCACGTCGTTCTTCTCTGCGTCGAGAACTTCCTCGTCGTAAGCGTCCGTAAGCAGAGCCAGTACGCATCTCTCTACGCCGAGAGAGGGCTCTATGACGTAGGGCACGTATTTTTCGTTCGTGACGGGATCGGTGTATTCCATATTTTCGCCGCTCTCCGTCTGGTGCTGTTTGAGGTCGTAATCCGTTCTGTCGGCAATGCCCCACAGCTCGCCCCAGCCGAAAGCAAAGTTATACTCGAAGTCTGTCGTCGCCTTGGAGTAGAAGCACAGCTCTTCGGGAGAATGGTCTCTGAGTTTTAAGTTTTCTTCCTTGATGCCGAGCGAAAGTAAGAAGTTTTTGCAGTAGTCTTTCCAGTATGAGAACCATTCGAGGTCTGTTCCTGGCTTACAGAAAAATTCAAGTTCCATCTGCTCGAATTCGCGCACGCGGAATATAAAGTTTCCGGGAGTGATTTCGTTGCGGAAAGATTTGCCTATCTGACCTATACCGAATGGTACGCGCATTCTCGAAGCTCTCTGTACGTTCTTGAAATTTACGAATATACCCTGTGCGGTTTCGGGGCGGAGGTATACGGTGTTTACGCTGTCCTCGGTGACGCCCTGAAATGTTTTGAACATAAGGTTGAACTTTCTTATGGAAGTAAAATCGCTCTTTCCGCAGACGGGGCAGACTATCTTCTTTTGGCTTATAAAGGCTTCGAGCTGTTCGTTGTCCATACTTTCCACCTTTATATCGAGGTTGTGCTTCTTGCAGTAGTCTTCAATAAGATTGTCTGCTCTGTGCCTTGCCTTACAGCTCTTGCAGTCCATAAGCGGATCGGAAAATCCTCCGAGATGTCCTGAGGCAACCCATGTGCGGGGGTTCATAAGTATAGCGCAGTCGAGTCCCGTATTCAAACCGCTCTCCTGAATGAATTTCTTCCACCAGGCTTTTTTTACGTTATTTTTAAATTCAACGCCCAAGGGACCGAAGTCCCAGGTGTTTGCAAGTCCGCCGTAAATTTCGCTTCCGGGGAAAATAAACCCTCTGTTTTTGCAAAGCGCTACCAGTTTTTCCTGAGTAACGGCTCTCTTTTTATCTGCCATAATTATTCACCGTGTCCGTTTGTTTTTAAAGTAATTTTAAATAAATTTGCCTGTCAAGTCAAGTTATCCGTAATACTTGCCCGATTTTTTTTAAAAATTCAAAAAAAATGCGGTCAAACAATATGCAAACCGCCGCTCATATGGTATAATAAAAAAGTATTCTTTATATTATAAGGTGAATTATGCTCTCGGATATTCAGATAGCGGAAAGCTGTAAAATGAAAGACGTGCGCGAAATTGCGCAAAAACTCGGACTTAACGAGGACGATCTCGAACTCTACGGCAAGTATAAGGCGAAGATCAATCTTGAAAAAGTTAACCCCAAGTCCAAGCTCGTACTTGTGACCGCAATCAATCCCACAGCGGGCGGCGAGGGCAAGACCACCGTTTCGATAGGGCTTGCCGACGGTATGTCCGCGCTCGGTAAAAAAGTTTGCCTTGCACTGCGCGAACCTTCCTTAGGTCCCGTATTCGGAATTAAGGGCGGAGCGGCCGGCGGCGGCTATGCACAGGTTGTGCCTATGTCGGACATAAATCTGCATTTCACGGGCGACCTGCACGCGATAACCGCGGCAAATAATTTATTGTGCGCGATGATAGACAACCATATTTTGCGCGGCAACGCCCTTAAAATAAAGGAAGTTTATTTCCGCAGATGTATGGATATGAACGACAGGGCTTTGCGGGATGTCACTTTACATAATCCCGCGGGCAATATGAAGGGCTGTGCAAGCTACGACAGGGCGGAAGGTTTCGAAATAACTGCCGCAAGCGAAGTAATGGCTATACTCTGTCTGGCCGCCGATTTAAAGGATCTGAAAAAGCGGATAGGCGATATAGTCGTAGGTATAGACGAGAATGGCGATTACGTCCGCGCCCGTCAGATAAAGGCGGACGGCGCTATGGCTACGTTGTTGAAGGACGCGATAAAGCCCAACCTCGTGCAGACGCTCGAGGGCACTCCCGCAATAGTTCACGGGGGGCCGTTTGCAAATATAGCTCACGGTTGTAATTCTGTGCGCGCAACTCATACGGCGATGACTCTTGCCGATTATGCCGTAACGGAAGCGGGCTTCGGAGCCGATCTCGGAGCGGAGAAATTTTTGGACACCAAGTGCAGAATAGCGGGTATTCAGCCCGACTGCGTTGTAATAGTTGCAACGGTCCGCGCGTTAAAGCTTCACGGCGGCGCGGATAAAACTTCTCTGACGGAAGAAAATCTTACCGCTTTGAAGGCGGGGCTTCCCAATCTTATAAAGCATATAGAGAATATAACGGGAGTATTTAAAAAGCCCGCGATAGTAGCTATGAACAGGTTCTTTACGGATACGCCCGCGGAAATCGAAACGGTTATGGAAGCCTGTGAAAAGGCCGGCGTAAAGGCAGTGTTTACCGACGTGTTCTTAAAGGGCGGAGAGGGCGGTAAGGAGCTTGCCGAGGCCGTTATCGCCGAGTGCGACAAGCCTTCAAAGCTTTGCTATTCCTACAATCTTAACGACGGTATCGTCAAAAAGATAGAGGACATTGTCAAAAAAGTTTACGGCGGAGACGGCGCGGAGTTTACCGAAGAAGCGCTTGCGAAGATAGCCGGTATAGAGAGCAAGGGTATAAAGGGCTTGCCCGTAATCATAGCAAAGACGCAGTATTCCTTATCGGACGACGCAAAGAAGCTTGCAAGGCCCGCAGGTTTCAAAATCAGGGTAAGGGATATAATTTACAAGGGCGGCGCAGGGTTCATAGTCGCGGTTGCGGGCGAGATAATGCTTATGCCCGGACTTTCCAAAACGCCCAGCGCGGAACACATAGATATAGACGAAAAAGGAAATATTACGGGATTGTCCTGATAAATGAGGCAAAACATATGAAACTTCCTGAGGCATCGAATTTTATAGAACAGATCATAAACGAAGAACTCGAACAGGGTAAATTGGAGAGTATAGGTAACGAAATTCACGTTCGTTTCCCGCCCGAACCCAACGGGTATCTGCACATCGGCCACGTAAAGGCTATGTGCATCAATTTCGGCGTAAAGGATAAATATCACGGTACGCTCAATCTCAGAATGGACGATACCAATCCGGCCAAAGAGGATTACGAGTACGTAAATTCCATTGTGGACGCCATAAAATGGCTTGGTTTCGAATACGATAAACTGGTATTCGCTTCCGACTATTACGACAGGTTGTATGAAATTGCCGAAAAGTATATTTTAGACGGCAACGCTTACGTCTGCGATCTTACTGCGGAGGAAATTACTGCAACCCGCGGCACGCTTACGGAAGCGGGTAAGCCTTCCCCCTACCGCGGCAGGAGCGTAGAGGAGAATTTAAAGCTCTTCCGCGAAATGAAAGAGGGAGTATATCCCGACGGCGCAAAGACTTTGAGGGCGAAAATAGATATGGCTTCCCCTAACGTCAATATGCGCGATCCCATAATTTACAGAATAGCGCACGTTCCTCATTACAGGACGGGGGACAAGTGGTGTATTTATCCTATGTACGATTTTGCCCACCCCGTATCGGACGCAATAGAGGGGATCACTCATTCGCTCTGTTCGCTTGAATTTGAAAATCACCGTCCGCTTTACAATTGGTTTGTGGAAAAGGCGGGTTTTCCCGCTCCCAGGCCCAGACAGATAGAGTTTGCAAGGCTTAATATTACGAATATGCTTATGTCCAAACGCTATCTTAAAAAGCTTGTCGACGAAGGCTTCGTGAGTGGTTGGGACGATCCCAGAATGCCTACTATAATGGGACTTAAAAACAGGGGAGTTCCTCCCGAGGCGCTCAAAAAATTCTGCGCCGACGTGGGGGTTGCAAAGGCTTATTCGGTTGTCAGTCAGGCACAACTTGACAGTTGTATACGCGACGAACTGAATGCCAATGCTGAGCGCGCAATGGCCGTTTTAAATCCTTTGAAACTGTCAATAACAAATTACGCCGGCGAAGAGACGCTGGATTTCGAGAAAAATCCTCTGCGTCCCGAGGACGGAGTGCGCCCCGTTAAGTTCACGGGCAGCGTATATATCGACAGGGACGATTTTTCGCTTGATCCTCCGCCAAAATACAAGAGATTGCAAAGGGGCGGTACTGTTCGTCTCAAAGGCGCCTATATAGTCCGTTGCGACGACGTCAAACTCGGCGCGGACGGAGAGGTGGAAGAAGTATTCTGCACCTACTTCCCCGAATCGAAGAGCGGCAGCAAAGCTGAATGCACCGTGAAAGCCAAGGGAGTCGTACAGTGGGTTGACTGCGAGTACGGCAAGGACGCGGAGTTCAGACATTATAAGCCGCTTTTAAAGGACGAGGAATATCCCGATCAGGATTACGCCGAAAGGCTCGATCCCGAAAGCGAGCGTAGGAGCGCGGGCAAGGCAGAGCCATATCTCTTGGAATGCGTCGACGATACGCCTTTCCAAATTCTCCGTACGGGATACTATAAAAAGAGCTGCGACGGCGGATTAGTGCTTTCGGAAATAGTTTCGCTAAAAGACAGCTTTAATAAATAAGAGGTAATTAAATGAACGTAATCGGCATAGCCGTGATCTCCGCAATAGCTTTTTCGGCGTTGCTCGGAATGATCGTCGGCATGATAAAGGGTTTCGCCAAGGTGTCGTCCTGGGGAGTGGAATATCTGCTTACCTGTGCGTTGACGCTGCCTATCGGCGCAATTCTTAAAAAGAATATGGTGACGGACGAACGCACCCTCGCTATAGCGGGAGTTGTAACGCTCGTTCTGGCATTGGTGTTCCTGATTATTTTCCGTTTGACTTCGGGAATGTTCCGCGCCATATTCCGCCGCTCCAAGGAAAAGAAAATGGCGCAGGGCAAGCGTAAAAAAGGCCCCAGCGGATTTTTCGACGTTATTTTCGGCGGATTTACGCTCGGCGTAAAGTGCGCCGTGATCACGGGAATGATCTCCGCGTTTATACTCGTAGCCCTCGACGTGTCCCAGCTGGCCATAGTAGAGAGTATGCAGGACATTTACACGAGCGGAGCTTACACGGCGTTTAAGCCCTATCTAATGGATTGTATGTATATTGCGCTGATGTTGCTTGCGCTCAAATGCGGCTATCACAGCGGAATTTCAAACGTTCTATGGACGTTTATAATGCTCGGTCTTGTTGTGTTTGCGGGGATTGCATCGTACAATCTTGCTTTCAACGTTCAGACTTTCAAGGGAATAGAGGATTCTATTTCGGGCAAGGTCAACGAATTTATAAGTTCTTTCGCGGGCGCGGAAGCGCAGTCTATAAGCGAGTTGATCGCGAAGATTATAATAACCGCCGTGATATTCATTTTAATGCTTGTTGTTGTGCTTATAATAAATGCTTTCGTTCCAAAACTCTTATGTTATGCAAGGGACAGCAAGTTATTCTATTCTATCGACGGAGTATTGGGCTCTGTAATCGCCGTGGCGATAACGCTCGGAATTCTCCTCGTAATAGGAAATATATTGCAGCCTTTTACGGCTGATTTGGAGAAATACAGATTTATAGAGACGTTCTCGTCCTATTTCAAGGGCGGTTCGTTCGCCGGGTATTTCGTCAACGACAATCTGATGACACTGTTCGGCGTACCTCAGGTATTGCCCGTGGTGCAATGGTTAGGTTAAAAGCAATCGCCCGTGATCGGATCCGATCACGGGCGACTTTTTACGATTTGGCTTTTGGAAAATAGTTTAAAAAATTAAACTTTTTCCGAATAGCTTTCGCAGCAAGTGCATTCCGAATTGCTGCAAGTGCAGCCGACTTTGATGTGGTCGAGCGTGCAGTTGCAACCTGCGTGGTTATATTTGCATTTTGCTACGTCGCAAGAGATATCGTGATTTACGTTTTCCATAATCTGTACCCTCCGATATTATTTTGTTCCGAACGCTTCAAAATATGCGCCGCTCTTGACAAACGCGTAAATTTTTATTACAATATAATCGGACGACAGGAGGAAGTTATGAAAATTATACTGTTACAGGACGTTAAAGGTCAGGGCAAGAAAGGCGATGTTATCGACGTAAACGAGGGCTATGCGCGCAATTTTCTTATTAAAAAAGGCCTTGCGGAAGTCGCAACGTCGGCTAAACTCAACGATCTCAAAATGAAGCAGTCCGCCGCGGACTTTCACAAGGCGGAGGAAGTCAAAGCAATGCGCGAGCTTGCCAAAGAAATAGCGGGCAAACAGTTTACTGTCAAGATAAAGGCGGGGCAGGCTGGTAAGGTTTTCGGCTCGGTGACTGGCGCAAACATCTCGGATTCGCTTATAGCTGCCGGGTATCAGATAGATAAAAAGAAGGTTGTTTTGCCCTCCCCCATAAAGACCGTAGGTCTGTACGACGTCGAATTAAAACTTATGGAAGGCATTTCCACAAAGATAAAGGTTTCCGTAGAAGCCGAATAATTTAAAAATAAAATAAAGCGTGACTTAAATTAAAACAAGTCACGCTTTTATTCTGTTTAAAATCCGTTATCTGCCTCTCGAACCGCCGCCGCCGTGTCCGCCGCCGATGTGTCCGCCGAAGCCGCCGCGTCCGCTTCCGCCCGATGACGAGTTTCTCGGCGGAGCCATATGGGATGCATAACTTGCGGCCGAGTTTCTCAATATTCTGTTTATCATATGGAATTCCATTACGCGGTAAGCTCCCGAGTAAACCACGTAGGAAGGAGGAGGCATTGTAATGCTTGCAAATTTTTCCTCCCATACGTCCGAAACGCCCAAAACCTGCGCATAGGGGAGTATATGATAATAGAACTGTGGATCGGTTTCGATCATCTTTTCCAGTCTGTCTTTTTCCGCAAGACTGATAAAGTTCTTAAAGCCAAGTATTTCGCCCAGTTGAGCGTTATATTTTTCGGTGCGTGTAAGCAGGGTGGGGGCAAGCGCCGCCGTTATCCCCGCAATCAGCGTTAGCAGAACTTTGGGTATCGTGCCGACCACTGCCGACGGGGTGAAGAGCCAGTAAACGAAGAACATTATCACTATCAATCCCGCCAGTATCGCTATATAGATAAGTTTACTGTTCATCTTATATTTGTGGGTATAATTTTTGAGCGTCGTACTCAATGCGTAGATTACGGGAATTAAAATTACCGCCGATATCTGCATAAATTGAATATAGGATAAATTTATTTGGGTTATTCCTATAATGAACGGAGTAGCGGCCAATATTATTCCTGCCAAGGCGGCAAATATAATCGACGCGATCTTACTGGCCTTTTCATAGAGTCCCTTGGTTTTGCCGTTTATTACAGCTTTCACGCTTGCTACGGTATTGTAGAAATCTTTAGGTACGTTTTTAGGATTGATCAGATCCCGTCCCGCAAAAAGGTCGTTGAAGAGGAACTTTTCATATGAGGGCGAGTTTTCGGGGAGTTCCTTAACAATGCGTATAAGAGCGGGATTCTTTTCATCGTCAAGGTTGATTTTAAGATACCCCTTGTCCGCCCAGTAGAATATCATAGAGGATATGTCTTCCTGATCTACCGTATTGTCTATAAGCTTGCCCATCATCAGCGGATCGAGTTTTTCGGGCGCTTCGAAATTCACGACAGGCGTAAGATTGCGCCTATTGAACATCAGAAACTTTACCGCAACGAGTATAAGTAAGATAACTGCGGCCACAATTATGAATATGTAGGGAGTAAAGTCCGTATAAGTCGAAAGCGCACCGGGTTTGAATTCAAGATCAAAGGTAATGCCTTCGTTGTATAGAAGCTCTATGCCTTTGGTTTTCAGTACCGTAAGTCCGTTTTCTTCGGAAATTTCAGGGAGCATATCTATATCTCCCGAACCGACTTTTCCCACTCCGTATTGTCCCTTGACAAATCCTTCAGGCACGGTTATCTTGACGTCGGCGCTAATAACCTTTCTGTCCTGAGGGCCTATAACGTTAAGGATTAATTTATTTTCTCCTTCCTGGGCCTTGGTGAGACAGTAGGTATACTCCAAAATATAAGTGTGAATTTTCTTGGTCTTGTTTGTACGGTCGCCTATGTCAACCGTTATGTATTCCGTGTTGTTTACATCGCTGTAATCTTCCACTGAATAATCGACGCTGACCGATTGTCCGTCTTTGATTTCGCTTACTTTTATGTTCCTTACAAGCTCGCCCGCGTTTACGGGAATATCGCGCATAAAGCCCGTGCTTCTCAAACCGGTGAAATGTACGGTAAGTTCTTCGCGTATCCTTATTTCGCGGTTGGATTTTATAGAATAGTCTACGTTGAATTCTTCGTAATAGAAAGAGTATTCTCCTCCGTAAGAATTGTCGGAGGCGTTTGCGGTAAGCGAATTACCCGTAAACGGGAAAAAGATTGCTGCCGCGGTTAACAGTAAAACGATGATTGCCGCTAATATAAAATGCGGTTTAGAAATAACCTTTTTCATAATTCCCTTAAACGGCGGTGCAAAAATGCACCGCCGCATTAATATTTTTAATTAAAACTGTACTTTAACGTTCTGTCTTTCCTCGGGCGCGTCCTCGAGCGTGAACATAGTTCTTGCCTTTGCTTTCATCATCTTGGCGATGATAAGGGAGGGGAAGGACTGGATCTTCACGTTGTATACGCGAACGGTTGCGTTGTAGTAACGTCTTGCCTGCGAAAGCTCTGTTTCGATGCCTTTCAACTGATTCTGGAGATCGAGGAAGTTTGTGTTTGCCTTGAGCTCGGGATATCTTTCCACAACCATATTTAGGCTGCGTACCGCCTGAGTCATTGCATTGTCCGCCGCAACTTTTTCGTCTGCGGTCGTGGCGTTTGCAAGCTGTGAACGAGCGGCAATTACTTTTTCCAAAGTTTCGCTCTCGTGTTTTGCATAGCCTTTTACCGTTTCCACAAGGTTGGGCAACAGATCGAATCTCTTTTTAAGAAATACGTCTATCGTCGAAAATCCGTCGTCGCACTGCACGCGCAGGGAAACGATCTTGTTGTAGGCGCTTATCGCCCAGATAATGAGGGCAAGCACGACTACTGCGGCAACGCCGATTGCGACGTATCCGCCGATTGAAATAAGTAATCTCATTTTTATAACCTCTTATTTAAAATTTTTCAATTCGTTTAAAGCCGATTTTAAAAAGGTTTCAGCCGTCTGATAATCCTGTTTTATCATTGACAGGGCCTCGTCGGGCGCAAACCATTTTACTTCCTCGATTTCCTTTTCGTCGAGAACGGGTTCGCCGTCTTCCGCCATTACAAGGTAACCGAGCATAAGCACGTTTTTGGGCTCGTGGTAACGGGAGGAGAGGTACTTGAATTTGACGACATTGAGTTTCGTTTCTTCCTTAAATTCCCTTGTCACTGCTTTTTCCGCAGTTTCTCCCTTTTTTACGTATCCGGCAAAAAGAATATAATCTTCGTGCCCTTTGTGTCTCGCAAGCAAAATTTTATCCTTGGTTCTGTTTGTGACCACCATACTGACAGCGGTGGCAAACTGCGCAAATCTGTATGCTCCGCAGTTTTTGCAGTACGGTACCAAACCCTCTCCGCTGTTAAACATCAGCGTCAGTTTTTCTCCGCATTCCGTACAAAACATAAATTAATCCTCCTTATTTTTATTGCTTTCACTATAATATTATAAACCATTTTTTTTGCGTTTTCAATACCTTAGGGGCATTTTTAACAAATATATTGACTTATTTTCACACATATTATATAATAATTATGTAAATTTTAATACGGTTTACATTAAATCATCACTTTCAGGGGATAAAATAAATTAAAATGGATTACGAAAGAACGTTATCGTACCTCGAACAACGGGGACAGGAACATCTTTTGAAATATTACGGGGAACTTAACGAAGAGGAACGGCGCATTCTGTTGGAAGATATAGATCATACCAATTTTTCCGCAGTGGCGAATTTATCCTTAGAGCAAAAAAAACGCGGTAAGCTTTCCCCGATAAGCGCGGTCACCGCGGAGGATATTAAGAGGAGATACTCTCAGTTTGAAAGCGTCGGGCTCGACTTTCTTTCGCAAGGAAAAGTGGCGGCGGTATTGCTGGCGGGCGGCCAGGGCTCGCGCCTCGGTTTTTCTGGGCCCAAGGGAATGTACAATATCGGTATAAACCGCAAATTGTCCATTTTCGAACAGCAGATGAATAATATCGCCGAAGTAAACGCAATTACCGGCAGGCACTTTCATATATTTATTATGACAAGCCGTCAGAACAACGATCAGACGGTAAAGTTCTTCGAAGAAAACAATTATTTCGGTTATCCGCGCGACAGAATACATTTCTACATTCAGGACGTCGCGCCCACTTGCGATAAAAACGGAAAAGTCTTTCTTGACAGGAAACACCGCGTGTCGCTCGCTCCCAACGGTAACGGCGGCTGGTACTCGTCGCTTGTAAACAGCGGACTTGCGCGTATTCTCGAAAGAGACAATATAGAGTGGCTTAACGTCTACTCGGTCGATAACGTACTACAGCGTATATGCGATCCCATTTTTATCGGCGCAACCGTTTTGAAACGTTGCCGTTGCGGCGCAAAGGTGGTAAAAAAGGCCAATCCCGACGAAAAAGTCGGCGTTTTATGCAACGAAGACGGAAAACCTTCTATTATCGAGTACTATGAAATGCCCGATAAATTAAAAAATAAGACAAGAAAGGGAGAGCTTGTGTATCGCTACGGCGTAACGCTCAACTATCTTTTCAATATTCACGACCTAAACGGAACGCTTGTCGGCAAGCTTCCCTATCATTTTGCGGAAAAAGCCATTCCCCATATGGAGGACGGCGAAAGGGTAATCCCTCAGGAGCCCTGCGGCTATAAGCTTGAAACGCTTGTCGTGGATATGGTTAAGCTTATGGGCAGTTGTCTCGCTTTCGAAGTCGACAGGGAAAAGGAGTTTGCTCCCGTCAAAAATGCGACCGGGCCCGACAGTGTGGATACCGCCCGCGAATTATTGATAAAAAACGGAGTACAACTTTAATAAATATTTCTTAACGGACAACTATGAAAAAAATTATCGTTGCTTTGATTTCGGTCATTATTGCTTCTGCCGCATTTATGGGCGGCTGCGTGAATGTCTCCGGTGTGGACATTAAGGGGCTTGACGGCAAAAACGCCTCAGCTTACGAGTTTTACGAACTGGCAAAGAGTCAGGATCCCGATCTTACCATAGACGAGTTTCTGAAAAAATATCTCAGCTATACCGATACACAGGCATTTGCGCTCCAAGGAGCGATCAACCGTTCGCTTATGTCGGGCGTATCGGTAGTGGCCTGTTTCGAAACGGTGAGTTACGACCTGTTCGGCAGGCCGATAAAAAAATCGGTCGCGTCTTTCGGTTCGGGTGTGATTACCGAGCTTGACAAGGAAAATGGCGACGCATACGTCGTTACAAACTGTCACGTAGTTTACAACGATACAGCTGTCAATAGTTACGTCTCAGACGAAATTTATCTGTATCTTTACGGACAGGACGACGATTACAACGACAGGGATTACGCCATCCCCGCCACGGTTGTCGGGGTGTCGAGTACGTACGATATTGCGCTTTTGAAAGTCGAAGGTAGCGAGATCTTAAGGAGCGGCACTGCGGTTGCGGCCGAGTTCGACGACGCCGACGACGTTTACGTCGGGGAAACCGTATACGCCATAGGCAATCCCGAGCGTCTCGGAATTGCGGCGACGCAGGGAATTATCAGTAAGGACAGCGAAACTATCCGCGTGGATATTTCCTCTTCCGATTATAATCAGAACATCAAGACTTACAGGGTTATCCGTACGGATGCGGCGATAAACGGCGGCAATTCGGGCGGCGGACTGTTCAATCTCGAAGGCAAGCTTGCGGGGATAGTAAACGCAAAGGCGGCCAGCGAGGATATAGACAATATGGGTTACGCCCTGCCTTCAAGCAATGTAAGACGGCTTGTCGAACTTATGCATTCGCAGGGTTACGACGGCGAAACGGGAGTAGAACAGGCCTATTTAAACGCTTCGTTTTCTGCAAAGAACCGTAAAACCAAGTATGAAAACGATAAGTTGGCTATTTACGAAACGGTTTACGTTACCGCGGCGGGCGACGGTCTTCTTGCGGAGGACGCCGTAAGACACGTCAAGATTACAGACGCCCAGGGCAACATTTACGAGGATATGGACGTAACGAGACTGTATCACCTTGACGACGCGCTTCTTTCGGCCAGGTTGGGTTATACTGTTACGCTGACTGTTTCCAGGGAAGGCAAAACGGTTGAAGTTCCCATAACTTTAACAAAGGACAACTTTATAAATTACGACAAGATATAAATTAAAGGAGCGGGAATTTCCCGCTCCTTTTAAACTTCGTTTATGTCGTAAGGCGTGACCTGATATACGTAATAGTTAAGCCAGTTTATGTAAAATAAATTTGCCGTGGACGACCAGTTCATCTTGACGTCCGTATAGGAGCCGTCGGTAAAATAGTTTACGGGCGGTTTAATATCCAGTCCTGCGGACTTGTCCCGCTCGTATTCCTTTTTAAGAGTGTCCCGGTCGTATTCCATATGTCCCGTTACGAATACCTGTCGGTTATCAACGCTCTTTATTACGGATGCACCCGCCTTTTTGGAATATGCCAAAATTTTAAGGCTGTTTACGTGCAGAATATCCTTTGCGTAAATTATCGTATGTCTGGAATGGGGCATATGAAACTCGTCGGAGATACCGCGCATAAGCGGTTCCGCAATGCCGTCCCGTACGCGCTGGTGCGCGAATATGCCGAAGCACTTCTCTTTTAAGGGGTGTTTTTTTATGCCGTAGAAATAGTGTAAGGCGGCCTGTGCCCCCCAACAAATGAATAGGGTGGAGGTGACGTTTTTTGTGGTCCAGTCCAAGATTTCTTCAAGTTCTTTCCAGTAAGCCACTTTTTCGAACGGCATATTTTCCACGGGCGCGCCCGTGATTATCATACCGTCGAATTTATTGTGCTTGATTTCGTCGAAAGTCTTGTAAAAGCGATCAAGGTGACTCTTGTCAACGTGCGTCGCTTTATAGGTGGAAGTTTGAACAAGCGTTACGTTTACCTGCAAGGGGGAGTTGGACAAAAGGCGCATAAACTGCGTTTCCGTCGTCTCCTTGGTTGGCATAAGATTCAGGATTGCTATCTCTATGGGGCGTATATCCTGCAATTTTGCCCTGGTCTTGTCCATAACGAATATTTTTTCTTCCGTTAAAATCTTATAGGCCGGTATATCCTTGTCTATGACTATTGGCATAAGTTTTCCTTCAATTAAACGTTTTTAAGCGCCTGTTCGAGATCTGCTATAATGTCGTCGGCATTCTCGATTCCCACTGAAAGGCGAATGAGATTTTTGGGCACGCCCGCTTTTTTCAGATCTTCGTCGGACAACTGTCTGTGAGTGGTGGAGGCCGGATGCAATACGCAACTCCTGACGTCCGCCACGTGCGTTTCCTGGGTGATCAATTTTAAAGCTTCCATAAATTCCGCGCATTTTTCTACGCTTCCCTTTATGCCGAAGCTCATCATTCCGCCCTGTCCGTCCGGCATATATTTCATTGCCAGTTTATGATACTTGTTGTCGGGCAAAGAGGGGTGGTTGATCCACTCGATTTTGGGGTGATTTTTAAGGTAAAGCGCAACCTTTTGAGCGTTTGCACTGTGACGTTCCATTCTGAGAGCCAAAGTATCGGAGCCGATGTATGATATAAAGCCGTTTTGGGGGCTCATTATAGCTCCGAAGTCGCGCATCATCTGCGCGCGGCACTTGATGCCGAAGGGTACGGCAAGATCGGCATAAACAAGTCCGTGATAACTTTCGTCGGGTTCGTTGAAACTTGCGTAACGCGCGTTTCCCTTGTAGTCGAAATTGCCGAGATCGACGATAACTCCGCCTAAAGCTGCGGCGTGTCCGTCAAGGTATTTCGAAGAGGAGTGAATTACTATATGCGCGCCCCATTCCTTGGGACGGCACAAAACGGGCGTTGCAAGTGTGTTGTCCACCGCGAATAAAATTCCGTGCTTTTTGGATATGCGGGCAATTTTATCGAAGTCGAGTACGATTATTGCGGGGTTTGCGACCGTCTCCGTAAAGATCATCTTAGTTTTGCCGTCGATGAGTTTTTCAATTTCTTCCTCTGACGCGTCGGGATCGAAAAATCTGCATTCTATGCCGAGCTTGGGTAGGGTAGTTGAAAACAAATTGTAAGTGCCGCCGTAAATTGCGGAAGAGGAGACTATGTTGTCGCCCGCGCCGGCAACGGTAAATACGGCAAGCGAAGTTGCAGACATTCCCGAGGCGCAGCCTATGCCGCATACGCCGTCTTCGAGTGCGGCAACCTTTCCTTCAAACGCCGCGACAGTGGGGTTTGCAAGGCGCGAGTAGAAATAACCGTCGCTTTTGAGATCGAACAGATCGGCCATTTCCTTGGTTTTGGGATAAAAATAAGTCGTTGACTGTGAAATTGGCGGTATTCTTGCTTCGCCCGATTTGGGAGAATATCCCGCCTGTACGCATAGGGTATCGATTTTGTAATTCATATAGTTTATCCTCTGATATTATTTATAATTTTTAATTTGTCTGTCAAGATCTCTCTTGCGGTCGCGTTCCGCAATCGTATGCTTTTTGTCGAAAGTCTGCTTGCCCTTGCATAGGGCGACTTCCACTTTTATAAGGCTGCCCGAAAAATAGAGGGCGAGAGGAATAAGGGCATACCCCTTTTCGTTTATCTTGCCTGCCAGTTTGTCGAGTTCACGCTTATGCATCAACAGCTGTCTGTCGCGTTTACTGTCCTTAGTGCTGAACGCTCCCGCCTTGTCGTAGACGGGTATGTGCAGGTTTTTAAGCGTCAGGCGCCCGCTTCGCAAAAGACAAAAACTGTCCTTTAAATTGCAGTTGCCCGCCCTTAGCTGTTTTACCTCGGCTCCTTCCAAAACTATTCCCGCCTCGTATTTTTCCAGTACGAAATATTCGTATAGGGCGTACTTGTTGTATGCGATTTGTTTCACTTTTTTATTATACTCTCATTAAGTTCGGTTTGCAAATATTTAAAAGACCTTATCGCAAAGTTTAAAGAATACCCTAAGTCTTCCAAGGTCGCAGTCGGCAACTTTAACGCGCAGTTTTTCTCCCAGACGGAAGTCGCGCTTGTTGCCTTTTAAAAGAAACTTGTTTTCGTAATAGACGTATTCGTCCTCGGGCAAGTCCTCTATCGGAATAAGTCCTTCGATAGTGTTTTCAAGTTCGCAGAAAATTCCGAAAGCAGTTACGCCGGATATGACCGCGTCGTATTCCTCGCCCAGTCTTTCGGACATATACGCAAGTTTGTAAAGATCGTCTACTTTGCGCTCGCATTCGTCGGCTAAACGCTCTCTCTGAGAACAGTCGTCGCCCGCCTCGTGCGCGATCTTATTGTACAGCTTTGAAGGATTTCCTCCGTGCAGTAACTCTTTGAGACTTCTGTGTACGAACAGATCGGGGTATCTCCTTATGGGCGAAGTGAAATGACAGTAACAGTCGGAAGCCAGTCCGAAGTGTCCTGCGTTTTCTTCCGAATAGCGGGCTTTCTGCATAGAGCGAAGCATAACCTTGTTGACTATAGAATAGTAGGGCTTGTCCTCGCAGTCCTTTAATATCTTTTGAAAGTCTCTCGGTTCGGGGCTCTCGTTTATCGTCTGAGGTTTAACCCCAAGATCTCTCAAAAACGAGAAAAAGTTACCTGTTTTTTCGGGAGAAGGGCTTTCGTGAATGCGGTAGAGGCAGGGGGCGTTGCGCTTTAACAAAAATTCCGCGACGGCTTCGTTGGCTGAAACCATAAATTGTTCTATTACTCGCTGTGAAATCGTGCGCTCGGCATCGGGTATCACTATTTCGCCGCTGTCGTTTACGTAGATGTGCGCTTCCTTAACGTCAAGCGTGACCGCGCCGCGGCGTTCCCGTCTGCTTTCGAGAATAAGGCACAGCTTTTCCATAATTTTTATATCGTCCGCAACGTCGGCGTACTTTTCGGAAAGCTGCCTGTCTCCGCCGAGTATAGCCGTTACCTCGTTATATGTCATACGGTGTTTGCTTTGAATAATGCTCTCGCAAATTTCGCAGTTTTTTCTGCGCCCGTCGCCGTCGATAGTCATAATGCAGGACATCGCGTATCTGTCTTCGCCCTCGTTCAAGGAACACGCGCCGTTGCTCAATTCCTTGGGGAGCATAGGGAGAACCCTGTCGGGGAAGTAGACGCTTGTTCCGCGCTCGTACGCGTTTTTATCCAAAGCGGAGCGGGGTAATACGTATCTGCCGACGTCCGCTATGTGTACCCCGAGTATATAGTTTGCGCCGTCAAACTTTATGGAAATTCCATCGTCTATGTCGCGCGTGTCCTCGCCGTCGATTGTAATTACGTTAAGGTCTCTTAAATCTTTTACGCCTTCGGGGCTTATTTTTATCTTTGAAACTTTTTTCGCCTCTGCGGCAACGGGTTCGGGAAATTCCTCTTCAAGCCCGTAAGAGCGTATTATGGATAATTCCTCGGCCTCGAAATCGCCCTCTTTACCCAATATTTCCGCTATCTTACCTTCGGGAGCCTTGCCCTTGGGATAGGCTGTGACAATGGAGACGACCTTGTCGCCGTTTTTTGCGTTCATTGCTAAATTTTGCGGAATAAATACTTTCGGCAATCTGTGATTGTCGGGGTATACGTAATTCAAACGCCTGTCCCTGATAAAAGTTCCAACAATTCTCGGATTGCCGCGTTCGATTATTTTTAAAACGTAACCCTCGTCGTCCGTGCCGCGCACGTGTCCGAACAGAACCTTATCTCCGTGATACGCGCCGTTTATGGATTTTCTCGGTACGAAAAAATCGTGTCCGACGTCCTCGTCGGGCAATATGAATACAAACCCGCGTTCGGTACCCTGAACGGTGCCGGTGTAAGTTTTATCTTTTAAATTTTTTTTGTTTCTGTGTTTTAAATAACTCATATATTCCAAAATAAAAGCGGCTTTAGTAAAAGCCGCTTGTGTGTTTCCTTATTTTTATCAGAGAGTTGCAATCTGAATAACGTATGCCGCAATCGAAAGCACGCCGATAACCGCCAAAACGATCCATGACCATTTTTTAAGTTTGCTCTCTATCGAACGCCCTCTGTTTTTGCCGAAGAAAGTTTCGCTAGAAGCGGTGATACCCTGAATACCGTCCGAATTGCTCTTCTGGAAAAGTACGAGGAAAATAGCGACAAGCGCCGCAATGAAAATCAACACAAGGCAGGTAATCATACCTATCCAATATACAACCCATTGTGCTTCGTTTAAAGCAAGCAAATTAGATAACATATCAAACCTCATTAATAAATTACTTAAAGAGTATAACACAGCTTTTATTTTTTTTCAATCAAAAACGGGCGTTTTTTCAATATTTTCAGCTTAAATTTTTATCTGAAAGGGGTGTTTCGGGCTTTTTTTCTCCGAATTTATTTATGACGAATATACCTGTGCAGACCAGGGCAAGGGCGGCCAATGTAAACCAGTTGAAAAGCTGTTTGCTTTCGCTTAGCACAATGGCTGAAAATACCGCGCCGAACAGAGGATTTGCGCTCTTGAAAACCGCCACTTTCGAAACGGGGTTGTATTTGAGTAAAAATCCCTGTAAAGTGAACGCGCAGGCGGAAAGGAATGCGAGATATAATAGCATAAACGCAGCCCCTACGTCGATATGGGGTATTCTTCCGCCGAATGAAAGTCCTATTACGACGAGCGCGATTCCGCCTATTAAAAACTGGTATCCGCAGAGCGTTACGGTATCCTCGCGCTTTGAAAATATCTTCACAAGGCCTGCCGCCAAAGCGGAGGAAAGTCCGGAAAATATTACGAACCCTTCGCCAAGGAACGTGAAGTCAAACGAAAAGTCTCCGCCGAGATTTATAAGTATTACGCCGACAAAACCCAGAATGCACCCCGATAGCTTGATCAAGTTGAACTTCTCCGTTCTGAAAAGAAAGCAGGCGGCCAATATCGTGAAAAATACGCCCAGTCCGTTTAATACGGAAGCTTTTACTCCCGCGGTATTCGCAAGGCCGATATAGAAAAACGTGTATTGAAGTATTGTCTGAAAAAGTCCTACCGTCAGTATGCGCCATAAGTTTTCGGGCCTCGGCAACAGGAATTTTTTCTTTGTTGCAGAACCGAAAAGTATGACAAGAACTCCCGCAAGAGAAAATCTTATCCCCGCAAACAGCATAAGCGAGGGAGCGTGAGTGCTGTCGATATGAAAAAGTTTATATCCAATTTTTACGCAGGGAAAGGCGCTTCCCCAAAGGATACAACAAATAATCGCACATATGCACACTATATACGTTTTTGAAAAAAACTTTTCGGGTTCTTTTATAAGCATCTCTATTATTATATTTCAAATAAAAAAATTACGCAAACAATTAGGTCGCAAAAACTTTGAATAATAAAAGCGTCCGACGTAAACTTACGTCGGACGCCGAAATCAAAATTTATTTTATAAGGCTCTTTCCAGTCATCTCTTCGGGTACGGGCAAGCCCATAACAGTAAGAAGGGTGGGAGCGAGGTCTGCAAGCACGCCGTCTTTGCGCAGCTCTGCGTCTCTGTGCGTTTCAGAAACGAGGACTACGGGAACGGGGTTGGTAGTGTGCGCCGTAAAGGGAGAACCGTCTTCGGAAATCAGTTTATCCGCGTTTCCGTGATCGGCGGTAAGCAGTGCGGAGCCGCCCATTTCCAGTATCTTGTCGCAGACTTTTTTGACGCATTCGTCAACGGTATTTACAGCCTTTACGGCTGCGGGAATAACTCCCGTGTGTCCTACCATATCACAGTTGGCGTAATTCAAAATCATAACGTCGAATTTGCCGCTGTCAAGCTCTTCGAGAACTTTGTCCGTTACGAGATATGCGCTCATTTCCGGCTGCAAATCGTAAGTGGCAACCTTGGGGGAGGGAATAAGATCGCGCTGTTCGCCTTCGTTGGGGGCTTCGATGCCGCCGTTGAAGAAGAACGTTACGTGCGCGTATTTTTCCGTTTCCGCAATTCTAAGCTGTTTTTTGCCGAGCTTAGCGAGATATTCTCCCAAAGTGTTGTCAAGCGAAGTTTTAGGGAACGCGATCTCAACGTTTTTGTACTCTGCATCGTAAACGGTAAAGCAGACGTAGACGGGTTCGAGGAAACCGGTCTTTCTTTCGAAAGCCTCGCCCTTTGGTACCGTAAATTCTTTTTGAGATACGGCGCGGGTAATCTCCCTGGCGCGGTCGGGACGGAAGTTAAAGCAAATAACGCTGTCTCCCTTCTCGATAAGTCCCACGGGGCGGTCGCCGTCGTAAACGTTTGTGGGAAGAATGAATTCGTCCGTCACGCCTGCGGCGTAGCTCTCTTCAACCGCTTTGACGGGATCGGCGCACTTTACGCCTGTCCCGAGCGTGAGCATATCGTAAGCTTTTTCCACGCGATCCCAGTTATTGTCGCGGTCCATTGCGTAATATCTGCCGCAAACCGATGCGATTTTGCCTACGCCGATATTGTTTATCTCTTTTTGCAAATTGCGTATAAAGTCTGCGCCGGAAGTGGGGGATACGTCGCGGCCGTCCATAAAGCAATGTACGTAAACATCCTTCAAACCGCGCATTTCAGCCATTTTAAGTAGTGCGTAGACGTGAGTTATGTGGCTGTGTACGCCGCCGTCCGATAAAAGTCCGTACAGGTGAAGTCTTTTTCCGGAGTTCTTTGCTCCGTCTATGGCTTTTATAAGCGCGGAGTTTTCAAAGAAATCGCCGTCGCTTACGGCCTTTGTTATCTTCGTGAGGTCCTGATAGACTATTCTGCCCGCACCCATATTGAGGTGGCCGACTTCGCTGTTGCCCATCTGTCCGTCGGGCAGACCGACGCTCATCCCGCTCGCGCCCAAAGTGGCGGAGGGATAATTTTTAATAAGATCGTTTACGTTTTTGCTTCCGTCGATCGAAATAGCATTGCCTTCGCCGTCGGGAGCCAGTCCGTAGCCGTCCATAATAATTATTGCATAAGGTATACGTTTCATAGATTACTCCCGATTATTTGTCAAAATTGACAATGGTTGCAAAATCGAGTTTGAGCGAAGCGCCGCCTATAAGGCCGCCGTCGATGTCGGGCTGAGCCATAAGTCCCTTGCAGTTTGCCGCGTTCATAGAACCGCCGTACTGAATTATAACTTTTTCCGCGCAGTTGGGGCAGAAGAGCTGACCAAGCTTTTTGCGGATGTAAGCGATAGTTTCCTGGGCCTGTTCGTCGGTCGCGGTCTTGCCCGTGCCTATCGCCCATACGGGTTCGTAAGCTATAACGAGTTTGGTGAGATCCTCGATGCCCTTTAATCCGACTTCAAGCTGTCTGTCCAAAACTTTTTCCGTTTCGTTGTTTTCGCGTTCGGAAAGAGTTTCTCCCACGCAGACAATGGGGGTGAGGTCCGCGTTGAGCGCTGTCAACGTACGCTTATTGACTGTTTCATCCGTCTCTGCAAAGTATTGGCGTCTTTCGCTGTGTCCGATAATAACGTATTTAACGCCGTAGTCCTTTAACATATCCGCGGAAATTTCTCCCGTATACGCGCCTTTGTCTGCAAAGTGGACGTTTTCCGCGCCGATGTGTATGCTGGAACCTTGGGCGGCTTTGACCATTTCGGGTATAAGTATTGCGGGAACGCACAAAGCAACGTCGCAGTTTGCATCCTTAACAAGCGGTTTGAGATCTTCGATAAGTTTTTTTCCGCTTGCAACGGTCATATTCATTTTCCAGTTGCCCGCGATAAAGGGTTTTCTTGACATATATTCACCTCAAAATTTTATTCGATAGAATTATAGCACATTTTATTTGTAAAAGCAAATAACGGATAGCGGAAATCAAAAAAAATGCGATAGTCAAGTCTTGACAGATTCGGTGTGCTTCATATATAATGTTTTACAGTAACAATGAGTGGAGATACCTAATGAAAAGAGTTTTTAAAAGTATATGCTTGTGTGCGGCTGTTTTACCGTTAACGCTTCTAACGTTTGCCTGCGCGCCCGATAAGGACGTAAAGAATGACGCGGCGGAGCAGGTGGAAGCGGCGCAGGAGACTTATGCTTCGTTTTACGGCAAAGACGGCTTTTTCAGTCTAGCCGCGGATGTTCCCGTAAAGCTTGCCGCTTCTATCAACGAAGGCGGATCGGTTTCATACAAAGAAGTCAGTGAAAGACTTACGGAATACTCTGTCAAACCGGGAATTATGCAGACAGAGTTCAACTCATACGTTGCCGATATCTTTGCTTACAGTCAGGTCCAATCGTCCGTTTTGAAAAATTTCGGAGAGCAGTCCTTGAACGATGTATACTATCTTACGTACGATACCGTAAATTGGGTAAGCGACAAAACGGGATACGGTGAGTGGATAAGATCCACAAGGCTTCGATCGGCTGCCTTTTCGGGCGCAGATTTGGACAGCGGCAGAATATATTGCACTCAGTCGCACGTTTCTCGGAACGACAAGGTGCTTGCAAACGTGGAGTATTACTATAATTCTGATTCCGATATGGGCGTTACTACTTTGAATTGGCGCGATGACGGCGTATTCGAGTATCATTTTTGTAGCGCCGGCACGTACGAGATATTGCGGTCGTCAGGCAAATACAGTGACGACGGCGCTATCAGAATTTTAGATTTTTCTTTTGCTCGTAAGGACGGAGAGTTACGATCCGCTGCGTGTTCGGATGAGGACGAAGAGTTTGTTTTGGATTTTATACGAACTGAAATCGAGAGAATAAAAAGTAAAATAGACGAATTGCACGAGCAAAACGAGCGTAAGCGCATACTCGACGGTACGGAAACGGGAGAAGCGGAAGAAGAGCATATAAGCGTTTGTCCCGTTGAATTGGATTTTGAAATTTTGAGCAAAATGCTTGTTTAATAATGTTGATAAGTTTAAGGAGGCCGAGCGAATTTGCGCTCGGCCTCTTAGTTTTATTGGTATTATATTGACGTATATCAAATCGCCGACTTTAACATTCAAATTAGAAATATTTTGGCGCTTGTACGACGGTAATAAAACCTTTATAATGAAATCTGTTTTTAATGGAAATTCGGTGGAATATACTTGGTTATAAATAGGTGAAATAAAACGGACTTGCAGTATTAAACCGCAAGTCCATTATCATATTTTTTATTTTATTTTTTCTCATTGAGGCAGGCAATGCCGGGAAGAACTTTACCTTCGAAAAGTTCGAGAGACGCGCCGCCGCCCGTGGAGATGTGCGTCATCTTGTCGGCATATCCAAGCTGTTGAACTGCCGCCGCGCTGTCGCCGCCGCCGATTATAGTTGTGCATTTGCCGTAAACGTCTGCAAGCGCCTGAGCAACTGCTATAGTTCCCTTTGCAAGAGTAGGATTCTCGAATACGCCCATAGGGCCGTTCCAGATGACCGCCTTTGCGCTTGCGATCTTATCAGCATACAGCTTTCTCGTCTTTTCGCCTATATCCATACCCATTTTGTCCGCGGGAATTTTGTCGGCGTCTACCGTCTCGACCTTTAAAGCTTCGTCAATGGGCTCGGGGAAATGATCTGCGATTACCGCGTCTACGGGCAGGAGAAGTTCCTTGCCGGATTTTGCGGCTTTATCCATCATTTCTTTGCAGTAGTCGATTTTCTCTTCGTCGAGGAGGGAGGTGCCTACTTCGTAACCCTTGGCTTTGAGGAAGGTGTAAGCCATACCGCCGCCGATAATTAATGTATCGCACTTTTCCAAAAGGTTGGAAATAACGTTCAGCTTATCGGCAACTTTTGCGCCGCCGAGAATTGCAACGAAGGGGCGCTGGGGATTTTCGAGAGTGTCCGCCATAACTTCCAGTTCCTTTTCGATGAGGAAGCCGCAAACGGCGGTCTTTACTATTCCGTATTCAACGATAGCCGCGGTGGACGCGTGCGAACGGTGCGCCGTGCCGAATGCGTCGTTTACGTAGACTTCTGCGTTGTAAGCAAGCTCTTTGCAGAAGTTTTCGTCCTTCTTTTCCTCTTCCCAATGGAAGCGGAGGTTTTCCAAAAGCACGGCCTCGCCGTCTTTGAGTGCGTCGCGCTTAGCTTTTGCGTCCGCACCGATTACGTCTGCGGCGAAAGAAACTTTTCCGTCAAGCAGTTCTGCAAGTCTCTTTGCGACGGGAGCGAGCGTTAGCTTCTTGGGTTCGTCCTTCAATGCTTTTTCAATTACTGCCTCAGCGGTGGTTTCGCCTGCGTCGATCTTCTTTTTATCCTTTTTGTTGAGCTTTACTTCGTCGGAGAAAATGGAGTGGGGTTTGCCCATATGCGAGCAGAGCGTAACTCTCGCGCCCGCATCAAGCAGATACTTGATAGTAGGCAACGCGCCCTTAATTCTGTTCTCGTCGGTGATAACGCCGTCTTTCATAGGCACGTTAAAATCGCAACGGACTAAAACGTTTTTACCTTTGAGGTCTTTGAGATCCTTAACGGACATCTTGTTCATAGTAATAACTCCTTGAAATATAAATAATTTTTTACTTAAATATTATAGAATAAAGGGGGGTAAAATGTCAATAGAATAACGCCCGATATTTGTATATCAAATTAATTGTGTAATCCCCTCGGTTGTGCTATAATATTTCAGAGGTGCAATATGAAAATCTGCGTTGCGGGGTTGGGAATAATAGGCGGCTCGACGTGTCTTTCTTTAAAGCGCGCGGGGTATGCGGTGGACGGCTGGAACAGGTCTCGCCAAGCTCTCAGTTACGCCCTTGAAAACGGAGTGATCGACGGTGAAGCGGAAGATTTTTCCGCGTACGACGTGGTTTTCGTAGCCCTGCCGCCCGAAGCTACCTGCAAGTTTATAGATACGGTCAGTTTTAAAGAGGGCGCGTACGTTTACGACGTGTGCGGCGTTAAAACCGTTGTCGAGCGCACGTATCTTTCTGCTCCACGCAACTTTTTTTACGTGGGAACCCACCCTATGGCGGGTAAGGAAATATCAGGTATAGGCGCGGCCTGCGCGGATCTTTTCGACGGCGCAAGTATAGTCATAACGACGAACGACGGCACCGACGAAAACGCTTTAAATATGATAAGACGGTTTGCGGAAGAAATGGGTTTCGGTTATATTGTCGAGTGCTCGGCAGAAATTCACGATAGGAAAATAGCATATACGTCTCAACTTGCGCACGTGGTCTCAAATGCATATATAAAAAATCCCGAGTCTGACGGATGCCTAGGTTTTACCGGAGGAAGCTTTCAGGATATGACGCGCATAGCCGGCGTGGACGAAAATATGTGGGCGTCGCTCTATCTTGCCAACGGAGAAAATATATCCCAAAAAATAGAGTCCTTGATTTTTTCATTGAGGGAAATTAAGGACGCAATAGACGGTAAAGACGAGGAAAATCTCAAGAATATTCTCAAAGAGGGCCGGTTGCTTTTCGATAAAAGTAAAAAAACGGTACAAAATTCCGGTATTTTTGTAAAAAAATTGAGGTAAAATTTTTTTATATATGATATAATTATAAAAACGCTCGAAATCAGGTTAAACGATTATGAAATGTACTGTCGCGTTTGACGGCGGCAACGGCGCGTTCGGCACCGTTGGGGAATTGAAATTTTTCGACGGCGGTTTCCGTCTCGACTACTTTTTGGACGGCGACGAATGCAGTATCGAATATGCGGACGGAAAGCTGGTTCAGCGGCGCGAGGGCGCGCTTAATCTCAAAATGATTTTTTCGGCGGGGAAAACTACCCGCTGTGAAATAGTCGACGGCGGGATGAGTGGAGAGTTTGAAATTTTTACGGAAAGTCTCATTGTAAGCACGACGCAAACGTCAGTAAACGTCGAACTCGGTTACCTGTTGTCGGAAGATATGACTAAATTGCAGATCTCGGCTAACGCCGTGAATTGACGGCGGAGGAAAAAGAAAAAAATGAAGATAGAATACTTAGGACACTCTTGTTTCAAGCTTACCGAAAGTACGGGCACCTCTGTGGTGTGCGATCCGTATTCGGACGAAGTCGGTTACGCTATGCCCGAGGTTACCGCGGACGCGGTAACCGTTTCGCATAAGCATTACGACCACGACGCTTCGGTCAACGTGAAAGGGAACCCGGTCGTAATCGATAAGGAGAGCAGTTACGATCTTCCCGGTGTGGAGATAAATTCAGTAAAGAGCTTTCACGACGAATTCCGCGGCAAGAAGAGGGGTGAAAACGTAATATTCAAATTCCGTATGGACGGCATAGACGTCTGCCATCTCGGCGACCTTGGCGAGGCCTGCTCGACGGAACTTATAGAAAATATTCTTCCTGTAAACGTATTGCTTATTCCCGTAGGCGGAACTTACACCATTGATGCGGAAATGGCAAAGGAATACGTTGACAGAATAATGCCCGACATAGTTATTCCTATGCACTACCGCACAAAGGACTGCAAGCTCGATATAGACAAAGTTGACGAGTTTATAAACCTCTTCGATTCCGATTGCGTGGAGGAGTGTGATTGTAACTTTACGGAACTTTCCCGCAGCGATCTCAGCGGAGAGACAAAGATAATACTTTTGAGGAAATCCTGATGGATAAGAGGTTGCGCGAAATAGAGTCCAGACTGGACGATATGACCATATACGAGGTGCGGCAAGTTGCCCGTGAAGTCAGAGCGCATTCGGGCAGCGGGCAGAAAGGCACGCTAATAAAATCGATTTTGCGTCTTGCAAAGGGCGAGGACGATCCCAAGCCCATAAGCTCCCGCGGGGCGCCGCCGAAATCCGTCAAGTTTGACGAGGCTCTCGTAGCTGAAATACGCGCCGTCAGAAGAGATATTTTGCTCGGCGACGGCAGAGAAGTTATGACGGTCGAGGACAGATCGGGCGAAAGAGAAGTATGCGGCCTTTTGGGGAATACCGACGGCGCTTATAATCTTATTACGTTTGAAGGCGAGCTTCCCGTAGCTTCAGCTTACATTACAAGGTATTCTCTGCGGGTAGGCGACAAGATCGCGGGCAAAGCAAAGGCCTTGGAAGGCGGCAGTAAGGCGCTTGTTTCCATAGATACGATCAACGGCGTTCAGCCGCTGTCTTTGAAAAACAGAAAGAATTTCAGCGATCTCGCGCCCGTATATCCCGATAGGCGCATTATTTTATCACAAGGCGCGGGCGGCGCGGAAAACGCCGTTATAGATATGTTTGCGCCCTTGGCGTTCGGCCAAAGAGTACTGATAAGTTCACCCGCGTACGGCGGTAAAACAACTTTAATTAAAAAAATTGCGTCGTCGCTTACGGAAATTTATCCCCAAACGAAGCTTATAATTTTGCTGCTTTGCGGCAAACCGGAGGAAATTGCGGATTTTAAACGTACTTTCCGCGGCGCGGAAATATTGTCGACCGATTTCGCACAGTCGGGGCAGGACGGCGCGGAACTGGCGCAAGTCGGCTTCGAATACGCAAAGCGTGTGGCCGAGCTTGGCGGCGACGCCGTGGTTCTTGCGGAAGGGCTCTTCGAAGCCTGCGGCACGGACGGTGCGAAAAAACTTTTGCGTTGCGCAATAAACGCGGAGACGGGCGCGTCTTTAACGGTATTTGCGACTTTGCCCGAGACTTGTGAAAATTATGACGGCATCGTAGCGACGGCAAGTTCCGTTATAAAACTTTCTGGAGAGCTGGCTTCTAAGAGAGTATTTCCCGCAATAGACGCCAAGTCGTCCTATTCCGGACGGGAGGAGCAACTGTTGACGGAAAAAGAACTTAAATTAACCGCCGATATGAGGAGAGAATACAGTTCCGAAGAGATTATAAAAATTATTCAATCCAACGAAGCGGGACGGATTTCGGAAAAAAATAAAAATGGCTGATAAAAATTTATTTATCGACAAGGTAAGAATAACCGTAAAATCGGGCGACGGCGGGGACGGAATGAATTCGTTCAAGTCATTTAAGGGCAAGCCCGCCTGCGGCCCCGACGGCGGGGACGGCGGTAACGGCGGCAACGTAATTATCGTCGCCGACGAAAATGTAACGGACCTTGTCAATTTCAGATTTATAAGTAAATATTTTGCGGGCGACGGCGAGCGCGGCGGTTCGAATAAGTGTTTCGGCAAGAGCGGCGGCGACGTAGTGATCAAGGTTCCGCTCGGCACGGTAGTAAAGGATTATGAAACGGATACCGTCATTGCGGATATGTTCCGTCACGGGGAGCGAAAACTCATAGCCGAGGGCGGTCGCGGAGGAAAGGGAAACGTAAGGTTCACCACTTCCCGAAGGCACGCGCCTAACTTTGCGCAAAAGGGAGAAAAAACCCAGCCTCACGTGCTTGCGCTCGAATTAAAAGTTATAGCGGACGTTGGTATTATAGGATTTCCCAACGTAGGCAAGTCCACGCTTTTATCAAAAATATCCGCGGCAAGACCTAAGATAGCAAATTATCACTTTACGACGCTTTCGCCCAATCTCGGCGTTGTCAAATATTACGACAATTCCTTTGTTGCGGCCGATATACCCGGTCTTATAGAGGGCGCGGCGGACGGCGCAGGTCTCGGCCACGATTTTTTAAGACACATAGAGCGCACCCGTATGCTCGTTCACGTTGTGGATATTTCCGGGACGGAGGCGAGAGATCCCGTAGAGGATTTTTTAAAGATCAATTCGGAGCTTAAAAATTATTCGGAAAAACTCGCTTCGCTTCCGCAGATAATTGCTTTAAACAAGTGCGACGTATACGGTGCGGAAGAAAATATAAAGATATTTAAAAAGAAGTATGGTAAAAAGTTTAAGATATTCTCCATAACCGCGGTAAGCGGCGAGGGGACGGAAGAGCTTATAGAAGGTATCTTCGGCATGCTTTCCACGCTTCCGCCGGTATCACGTGTGGAGACGGACGAAACTTTTACCTACCGCAAGAGCGGCAACCTCGGTTTCGATATTTATATGGACGGCGACGTATACGTTGTCGTTGGCGATCTTGTCGATATGCTGTGCCGCAACGTGGTTTTGAACGATCCCGATTCGATGGCGTATTTTCAGAAAATTCTCCGCGAAAAGGGCGTAATATCGAAGCTCAAAGAAATGGGCATTAAGGAGAACGACACCGTCTCGATAGGCGAAGTCGAGTTCGACTTTATCCCCTGATAACAAAGGTAAAATTATGTTAACTTCAAAACAGCGCAGTAAATTAAAGTCCCTTGCCGCAAATCTGTCCCCGATAGGGCAGGTGGGCAAGGAAGGAATAGGCGAAAATATGCTTGCAAGCTTTTCGGACTGTCTTGAAAAGCGCGAGCTTATAAAAATAAATATTCTCGAAAACGCCGAGGGCGAACCCCGCGAAATAGGCGGCGAGCTTGCCGCAAGACTGAGCGCGGAGTGCGTTATAGTCATAGGCAGAAAGGCCGTTTTATACCGTAAGTCGGCGCGCAAGGACGTGGAGCACATCAAGCTCGATTGATTACCGTCCGTCGAAAAACATGGCGGCTATTGCGAGTATAATCATTATAGATCCGCTTACTATATAGTAAATTGGGAAGAATGTGAAATAACTAAGTATCAGTAGGGCGGCGCCCGACCAGAATAGCGGCGCGCTCAACTTTCTTGTAAACCGCGATTTTACACGCTTTAAAAATCCGGTTTTTTTGCTCTCTTCATAGACGTATTTTTCGGGCAGAAGATTATTTTTTTTCAATAACGCAAATACTTCGTCTATGCCGGTTATGGTTATGGCAAAGTGTTCTGCAAGCGCGGCGGCGTCGCGCGCGGCGGTATTGCAATAGATAACTTTTTTGTCGTCCGTCTTGAATTTAATTACCCTTGCCACATCGTCTTCGTTCAGTGGTTGCATCTTGAAATTGAAGAAGTTGGACTGCCCCTCAGTGAGCACGCGTTTGCCGCGGATCTTCGCGCCATCGCCCAAGGTCTTTTTCAAAAGTTCCAAAATGTACCCGTCGGAGGACAGCGAAAGGTGCAGCGATAACAGCTTTTTGTTCTTTTCGTCCCTGCTTAAAAGCAGACTTTTGTTCATTCTGCCGCTTATGTAGATAAAGCTAAGCGTTCCGAACAGCGCCGCGGCGCTTATTCCGAATACGAGACCTAAGACAGCGTTTTTCGTGTAAAAGCGCACTACGGTATAGAACAGCAAAAAGGAACATATCGCGGCAAACAAGGTATCGGCAATCAACGGTAAATTCAATCTTTTCATATAATGGTTATTGACGGGTTTACGGGTTTTAAACAATGAAAATCGCACTGTACGGCGGGGCATTCAATCCCGTTCACAACGAACACGTGAATATTGTCCGCGCGGCGGCGGAGGAACTCGGTCTCGACAAGGTTATTGTAATACCTTCGGCCGTTTCCCCGCACAAGCGTATGTCGCTTGTCGCAAGGGGTAAGGACAGGCTGGAAGCCTGTCGTCTGGCGTTTGCGGGGCTTTCTTTTGCGGAAGTATCAGATTACGAGCTTAAACGCGGCGGCATAAGCTATTCGTATATAACCTGCCGCCACTTTAAAAAACTGTATCCGTGCGACGAATTGTATTTTATAATGGGCGCGGATATGCTCCGTACCTTTCATCTTTGGCGCGAACCGGAAGAGATTTTAAAATGCGTGACGCTCGCGGTATGCGCAAGGGAGAACGAGAGAGATCTGTCGGCGGATTTAAAAGAATTTAACCGCCGTTTTAAGGGCGGCGCGGTAAAATTCGGCTACGTCGGCAAGCCGGTAAGTTCGACTGCGGTCAGGACGTTGGCGGCGCTCGGCGAAGATACTGCGGGATACGTGCCCGATAGCGTCAGGCTCTATATAAGGAATAAAAAGCTGTACGCCATAGAGGACGTGTGGAAGGTAAAAAAATACCTCACCGACGAGCGTTGGGCTCATACGGTGAGAGTTGCCGTTTGCGCGGCCGAAAGGGCGAGGTCGTTGGGGATTTACGAGGAAGACGCGATTATCGCGGCCGCCCTTCACGACTGTACGAAATATCTTTCTTTGAACGCAGAGGAATTGAAGGGGTTTACCCCGCCCGAAAAGGTTCCGTCGCAGGTCATGCACCAGTTTACGGGCGCGTACGCGGCTGAAAATACTTTCGGGATAAAAAACAGAGACATACTCAACGCCATAAAGTATCATACTACGGGCAGAGAGAATATGTCCGATCTTGAAAAACTGATATTTCTTGCCGACCTTTTGGAGGCGGGAAGAGATTTTCCCGGGATAGGGGCTTTGAGAAATTTGTTCGAACGGGATTTAAACGGCTGTCTTGCGGCCGCGCTCGAACACCAGATAAACTATTTGAAATCTTCGGGCGCGCAGATATGCCGTCTTACGGAACGCGCCCGCGAGTATATGAAGGAGACTTATGACAAGTAAAGAAAAAGTACTTTTGATATGCGAATATCTTTCGTCCAAAAAGGCCAAAGGCATAGTTTATATCGCAGTCGAGCACAAGACAAGTTTATGCGACTATTTCGTAGTTGCGGGCGGATCGTCCAAGACGCAGGTAAAAGCGCTTGGTGAAAATCTCGAAGAGATGCTTGAAAAGAGCCATTCTCTCACGCCCCGCCGCCGCGAGGGAATACGCGAGGGCCGTTGGGCTGTACTCGATTACGCCGACGTCATCGTCCATATCTTCGGCGATGAAGAGCGTGATTTCTACAATCTCGAACGCCTTTGGGAGGACGGGGAAAACCTTGTCCGTTACGAGGACTGATTATTTTTTGAACTGAATTTCCTTGGGATCGGAATAGTTTGCTTTCCTGGCCCGCTTTTTTTCTACAATATAATAAACCGGCTCCTGCTTCGGAGTCGGTTTTTCTTCCGTTTTGGGCGGTTTTTTCAAAGAATTAATTCCGAGATACGCAAGTTTTAACAGGTGTACCAGAATAAAACAAAGGAGGAAAGTCAAAAACAAATATAAAATCCCTATAAACATAATGAAATTATAACGGATTTTACAGAAAAAATTTTGTAATATTTTAAATTAAAAGGTAGAAATTTATGGAAGCAAACACCGAAACTCTTAATTTTACACAGAGCGAAAAACTTTTATATCAGCAGTTCCGTAAGAAGATCAATTCGGAGGCCGCTCACGCCCAGATAAGAAAACTGGAATACGACCTTGCGGACGTAAAAGCGGGTTTCAATTTTTTAAAGACCGCTTGCGCGGACGCCAACGCACTGGGACTTGGCGGATTTTGCGTATTGCCCGCGTTCGTCCGCCAGTGCGCGACGCTTCTCGGCGCCGAGCGTAAGACGGAGCTTGTTGCCTGCATTGACGCGCCTAACGGGGGCGGAGTGACCGATATAAAGGTTAAGGCTGTCAAGCGCGCCATAAAGGACGGCGCGGACGGGGTGGAAGTTGCGGCGCCCATAGCTCACGTGCGCGACGGCGGTTATGCCTACGTAAGAAAAGAGTTTAAAAAATTGCGCTCCGCCGCAAAGCACAAGTCGTTAAGAATAGATTTATTTTGCACTCTTCTAACAAAGGAGGAAATCAAGCGTACCTGTCTGCTTGCCGCCGACTGCGGAGTAAACTCCATAAAGCTTTCGGGCGGAAGCTGTGCGGAATGGCTTGCGGACGTAAAGTCTGCCGTAAAAGATAAATGTACCATAAAGTCGGAGGGTATCGCAACTGTGATAGAGATGAGCGGCTCCATAGATATGGGCGCAACCATTATAGGCAGTAAAAACGCCGCGGACGTCGCCCGCGCCATATTGACCGCCGCGGATGCTGATGGAATTTAATTTTATAAAAAACTTGCTTTCCCAAGCGTGCTGTGTTATACTTATTAGGCTCAATAACTTAATAAGCTGGATAAGTATAATTTTCGACGTTCTGAACATAACAGAAGGATATAAGGCATAGCTGTATCCTTTTTTTAACCATTCTGTTTTGTTTTGAACGATTTTGCCAATGTTCACAGATAGTTAAGTTATTGAGCAAACTTTGAAGGGTACGTGTGCGGGCGCCCTTTAAAGGGCGCTCTTATTTTTTGCCCGCAAATATTTTTCGGAGGCAAATTATGAAACAAAACAAGACAATTTTTGCTGGCGTCATTTTGCCCGCAGTCGCACTGCTTTCTGGCGCGCTCGCGCTTGCAGGCTGTGACGGCGGCTGCGATCACAAAAACGCGGGCAGAACGGAGGAAGTGAAGGCAACCTGTACGGAGGCGGGAGAAAGAATAGTATACTGTCTCGAATGCGATGAAGTGCGCTTCCGCGAAGTTATACCCGCTTTGGGACACAATTATTATGAAAACGGAATTCTAAGCGAGTATTGCGCCAACTGCGGCGAGCCCGATCCCGACAACTCTTCGTTTGTCGGCGATAGCGAGTTCGGGAGCGTCAATCTTTCCGATAGCGGCGTACTGAGCTGGAACAGACTGAGATCGGCGGTAAAATACGAACTCAGCGTTACCTATTCTGGTTCGGACGTTCCGGAAGTTTACGAGATAGACAAAAAATACTCTTCCTTAAATCTTGAAGAAATGCCCGACGGCACTGCGTTCCCCGTTGGTAAAACTTCGGCAAAGCTCGTACCCTACGGCAGACATACGGAGACGGTGGACGGCGAACAGATTTCACAGGAGTATCCTATGACGGAACTTACGGACGAATTCAGGGTTATAAAACTCAACGGCAAATACAGCATTGTCCGTATGAAGTATACCGACGATAATCTGACTCTAAACGGCTTCTATTCGGATATACGTCAGGACGACGACGGCAAAGAGTACTACCAGTACGACCTTGTTTTAAAGGATAACAAGGCTACCCAGTTCAACGTATCGAATTACGTAAAGCTCAAATCGGGATACAGCGCAAAATATTATAAGTCCGAAAGGGACAGGGATTCTGGAAGCAACGAAATAGATTCCATGAATATGCGGTTCCAGTACATA
The DNA here is from genome assembly GCA_910588645.1 of uncultured Christensenellaceae bacterium. Taxonomy (GTDB): domain Bacteria; phylum Bacillota; class Clostridia; order Christensenellales; family Borkfalkiaceae; genus Coproplasma. The sequence goes on along the minus strand of CAJUOY010000004.1, from coordinate 17,754 downwards.
AACGCGGGCGGCAACAATATCTACTACATGCGAGTATTCTCTTCCGGAACAACGGTTGCCGATTACGATCTCAAAATTTACGGACTGAGAACGGTCAAACTCAGCAGACTTAAAGTAAAACCCACTTACGATCAGGACGGTTACAGAACGGACGAGTACGAAAATTTGGGATCCTTGCCTGCCTTTACGGAGGGCGATATAATTCCAACCGCGCAGATATTCGGCGGATTGACCGACAATTATGCGCGCGACGATAAATATAATCTTATAACAACAGACGCTGACTTCGTAGTCACCGCTCCGTCTGCGGGGGACACCCTCAACATTTATTTCGGGGACAGCGTTTCCTCCGATTGCTATGAATACAATAATATGAAAGAGTATTTCGATATGACTGAAACGTCGTACGGTTGGCTTTTATCATCCGATGAAAATAAGAGGGAGATAAATTCGTTGCCCGCTAAGTTGATGGATAAGAAAATACTTAATATAACTTTAAATAATATCAGGTCGCAAAGCCTTGATATTTATAGCGACGTAAAAGAATTGAATTTACAGCTTATAAACTGTACGGAGTTGAAACAGGTAAATATTTATTCGCCTGATACGATAATAAAAAAGGCTGCTTTCGAGGGCGCAAACAGTGAAATGACAATAAGACTGAAGTTCTACGAAGGCGTGCAGACGGCTTATGAAAGCGGTTGGAACAGAAAAAGCGCGACGAACGCATCTTTGGGAAGTTATGAAGTTATCTATTGGGGAAGTTAAGAAGTTACCTATTTTTTGATAAAATAAACGGCCTCCGCAAGGAGGTCGCTTATTTTATTATTATAAGATTTTTCTTGGCCCGTGTTATCGCCGTATATAACCAGCGGTTTCTGTCCTCTTTAAAGCAATAGCTCTCGTCGAAAACTATGACGTTATCGAATTCGCTTCCCTGCGCCTTATGGCAGGAAATACAGTATCCGAAGTCGAAGCGGTTCAGGGTAAACGCGCCCGCAGGTTCGCTGCTTTCGTCGAATTTTTCAAAATAATCTCCCCGTTTATAGCGGTAATAACCGTCTGTAAAAATACCTATATCGAGTGGCAGGGCTTCGGGACAGCTTTCGTCCAAAAAATCCGCTTTGAACTGAATAAACCCTATACGCTTATCTATATCGTAAAAGGGGCCCGTAACCGTACCTATTATTCCGTTTACAAGGTTGAACCTCAATTCATTGTCTATAAAAGTTTCCCAGTTGTTCTGCGTGCATATGAGCTTTTCTCCGTCAGCGGGGAAACCTTGAAAACCTCTTATTTTGCGCACTTCGTCGTTTATCAGCGATCTCGTCTTATTTGTCCCGCAGATTAGTTGGTCGGCGTTAATAAGCGCGCGCCGCCGTTTTGCGCCGTTAAACTTATAGGCGGGCAGCACTGCTACGCTGTCGCCGTACTTTCCGTATGGTATGTATTTGCCTTCGCGTGCCATTTGCGAGAGCATAATTATAGGATTGTCGGCGTTCTGTCTGACGATAGTTTTCAAAGTATAGTCGGGCGCGGTGAGAAAGGCGTTTCCGCCCTCGACGGGAGGGAGCTGCGCGTTGTCCCCGCAAACGAGTATCTTTACTCCGTATTCCGCAATGTCCAAAAGTATTTCGTCGGACACCATGGAGGCCTCGTCCAATACTATCAGTTTTATCGATTTGTCTATACTTTCGCGCCGCCTGAAACTTAACTTTTCTACGGATATTTTTTTTCCGTTCAGCTCTATTTCAACCGTTTCCGCTATGGACTGGTATATCAGTTTGTGAAGGGTGGAGGCGCGTATGCCGGAGCGGATCAGCACGGTTGCCGCCTTGCCGGTAGGTGTGACGAATGCCGCGCTCACGTCGGGTTCGAGTCCGAGCGTATTCATTACGGTGTGTTTTAATAGGGATGTCTTTCCCGTTCCCGCATAGCCGGAAAGCACAAAAATCTGTTTGGAAGAATTTAAAAACCAATCTTTTATCAATTTATCGGCTTCGACCTGATCGTCGGTAAGTTCTGTGAGCATATTAAAAGTATATCACACAAACAAAAGTTTTGTAAAGAGTTTTTTTAACATTTTGTAATCTGTTGACTAAAAGAAAAAATAGTTGTATAATTTAACTCGGTTATCAAGAAAAACGTTTTATAACGGAGGCATTTATGGCATACAAGACTAAGGAATGGCGCAACGCGATGCGCGTGACTGTGGACTATAATTATATGATGTCCAAGTCGCTCGGACGTAAGGGAATTACGGATACGGAGCTTCGCGCAATAAAGGATAAGGCGGAAGCAGCTTTTGATTACGTTGCGGCAAATCGCGGCAAAGACGAGTTGTTTATGGGCTGGACGGAACTCCCTTATAATCAGGATGAAATAGTCGCGGACATTCTCGCAACCGCAAAACAGGTTCGTAAAAAGTTTAAATATTTCGTGGTGCTGGGTATAGGCGGAAGCGCGCTCGGTCCCATAATGGCTTTCAACGCTTTAAAACATCTCCACTACAACGAATTGCCCGCAAAGCTTCGTCAGGGCCCTAAATTCTACGTGGAGGACAACGTGGATCCCGTGAGAATGGCGGCGCTTTTGGACGTTATCGATCCCGCGGAAACCTGTTTTAACGTTATATCCAAGTCTGGCGCGACAAGCGAGACAATGACACAGTATCTCATTATTGCGGATATTCTGGAAAAGAAGGGCCTCTCTCTTCCCGACCATATCATTTTCACCACGGACGAGAGCCGCGGCAACCTTATCAAAATAGACGAAAAGTACGGCGGCAAATTCAAGAAGTACATTCTTCCCGACGGCGTCGGCGGAAGATTTTCAGAACTCTGCCCCGTAGGCCTTCTTCCCGCGGCTGTACTCGGTATAGACATCAAGGGAATGCTTGCGGGCGCGGCTTATATGGATAGCCTTTGCTCCAAGCCCACTGTTTCCAAAAACCCCGCACTTGCGTGCGCTGCTCTTCAATACATAACTATGAAGCAGGGAAAGAACATTAACGTGCTTATGCCCTATTCCGATAATCTCAAACTGATTGCGGACTGGTATTGCCAGCTTTGGGCGGAGTCGCTCGGCAAGGCTATAGATTATTCGGGTAAGACGGTCAACGTCGGTACGACGCCCGTAAAGTCGCTGGGCGTTACCGATCAGCACTCGCAGGTTCAACTCTACATAGAGGGCCCTTTCGACAAAGTCATAACCTTTATATCCGTTGAAAAATACGCTTGTGAAATGCCCATTGCGCACGGTTGCGAGGATATACCCGACGTTGGTTTCCTCGGCGGACACACAATGGAGGAACTCATTCACGCGGAAAACAAGGCAACCGCTTATGCACTTATGCGTGCAGGAAGAATGAATTACACTATCAATCTTCCCGAAGTAAACGCGTTTACGCTCGGTCAGCTTATGTTCCTGCTCGAAATGCAGACGGCGTATACGGGCGCGTTGCTCAACATCGATACATATAATCAGCCTGGCGTCGAAAACGGCAAAAAAGCCACGTTCGCGCTGTTGGGCAAAAAGGGTTATGAGGCGCAGAAAAAGGAAATGGATTCCGCGCCCTCGCTCGAAGCCAAATATACTGTTTAATTTTAAAAGGATACAGGCGGGTGTTATGCCCGCCTTTGACTATTATGGAAATTTGGTTGATTGCGCTTATATGCATAGGTGCGTTAGCAGTTATACTTTTTTTACTTGCGCTGTTGTGTTACGCCTCGGCGTTTTTCAAAAGGTGCGACAAAAATCCTCTTTTAAAGTATTTTGACGCAGAGGACTTCGGCCTTACTTGTGAAAGCGTGGAATTAAACCGCGGGAAAATAAATTTGCGCGGGTTCGTTTATCGCAATCAAAGAGTTGACGATAACGGAAAAGTAATAATATTCGCACACGGTATGGGCCCCGGGCAGGCGGCTTATACGACTGAAATTGCTTATTTCTGCGGACTCGGTTACCGCATTTTAGCTTTGGACAGCCGCGGCTGCGGGCTTTCGGGCGGTAAGAGCATCAGGGGTATGTACGAAGGAGTAAAAACGGTGGAAGCCGCTTTCGGGTACCTTCAAAATAACGGTTTCGGCGGCGATATTTATCTTTTAGGTCACAGCTGGGGTGCGTATTCGGTATTGTGTGCTTCAGTGTCGGCGGATAAAATCATAGCGATAAGCGCTCCTGCGACACCGGTCAAAGCTATTATAAGCGGCGCCGCACGTATAATCGGGCCTTTGGCGTATATATTGAGCCCGTTCTGGTATTTGATAGGTTTTTTCCTTTTCGGGAAAAACGGAAACAAATCCGCCGTGCGGTGTGCAAAGAAGAGCAAATGTCCCAAGCTTTTAGTTCACGGAGATTGCGACAGCGTGGTAATTTTAAAAAAATCCGCCTATAACGGAAAATACGTAAGCGGCGTTGAAAAGCTGCTTGCAAAAGGCAAGGCGCACAACCCGTACAATACCGTTTCCGCGGAAAAAAAGCTTTCGGAGCTGTCCTTAAAACTTGCCCGTTGCGGCAAGACAGACAGGTCGGAAAAGGAGAAATTTTTCGCCGAATTCGACTATGCCGCGGCAACCGAAGAGGACTGCGGAATTATGCGGAAAATGGCAGAATTTTTCGAATCATAATCTCATAAAACGATTGACAATAAACCATATTTAAGTTATACTTTATTTATCGTATGGGCTTTCAGAGACCATGCAAATATTTAAGCGGATTTATCCGCATTATTGATTGAGTTAAAAGCTCAAATTTTATAAGTTGATTACTTTATAATCAAGCCTTTTAAGGCGTCACTTGTGAAACGGTCAATAAGAGTAGTAAAAGTATTTGCTGAATATTTACTCTGAAAGATTAAATCAAGACATACGGCGGATAAGAGTAAAATTATACCTCCGACGGCGGCTTTTAAGGAAACCGCCGTCTTTTTTATTTGTCGAGGTTTTATGAACGATCAGAAGAAAGCGCCCCTGTACGAAGCGCTTGAAAATTTCAGAAAAAAGCGCATAGTTCCGTTCGACGTGCCCGGACATAAGCGCGGGCGAGGCAATCCTGAACTTGTTTCGTTGCTCGGCGAGCGCTGCGTGGGGCTGGACGTAAATTCTATGAAGCCTCTCGACAACCTGTGTCATCCTTCGTCGGTTATAAGAGAGGCGGAAGATCTTGCGGCGGCGGCTTTCGGCGCGGCGCATTCGTTCTTTATGGTCGGCGGTACGACGTCGTCCGTTCAGAATATGATTTTTTCTGTCTGCAAGGAAGGGGATAAAATAATTATGCCCCGCAACGTCCACAAAAGCGCGATCAACGCCCTGATTTTGTGCGGCGCAATTCCCGTGTACGTAAATCCCGAAGTGGACAAAAAACTGGGTATTTCTCTCGGAATGGAGCCTAAAAAACTGTTGCAGGCGGTGGAGGACAATCCCGACGCTGTGGCCGTTCTCGTGAACAATCCCACTTATTACGGAATTTGTTCCGATTTGAAATCCATAGTCAAGATAGCTCACGAACACGGTATGAAAGTGCTGGTTGACGAAGCCCACGGCACGCACTTTTCCTTTAATGACGATCTGCCAGTTTCGGGTATGGCGGCCGGCGCGGATATGTCCGCCGTGTCGATGCACAAGTCGGGCGGAAGTCTGACGCAGAGCTCCATACTTCTTTTAAGCGAGAGTATGAACGCAGACCACGTCAGGCAGATAATAAACCTAACGCAGACGACAAGCGCGTCCTATCTGCTTATGGCAAGCTTGGATATATCCAGAAGAAACCTTGCGTTAACCGGCGTAAATTCCTTTAAAAAAGTAATGGATATGGCGGTGTACGCCCGTGCGGAGATAAACGATATAGGCGATTATTACGCATACGGCAAGGAGCTTATAAACGGCACTTCGGTATATGATTTCGACGTGACGAAACTTGCCGTCTACACGCGCGACCTCGGTCTTGCGGGCATTGAGGTATACGATATACTTCGCGACGAGTACGATATTCAGATAGAATTCGGAGACATTTCAAATATACTTGCCTATATTTCGATAGGCGACAGAAAGCAGGATATAGAGCGGCTCGTGGGAGCGCTTGACGATATAAAGAGGCTTTTTAAGCGCGATAAAGCGGGAATGCTTTCGGCGGAATATATAAATCCCAAAGTTGCCGTGCCCCCCCGCAAGGCATTCTATTCGGAAAAAATTTCTCTTCCCATACGCGCGGCCGAGGGTAAGATATGCACGGAGTTCGTTATGTGCTATCCGCCCGGTATACCCATACTCGCCCCCGGCGAACTGATAACAAAGGAGATAATAGAGTATATCCTTTACGCCAAGGCCAAAGGCTGTTCAATGCAGGGTACGGAAGATTTCGAGGTGGAGCGCCTCAACGTTCTAAAATAAAATTCAGGGAGATTTGTTATGGAAATGTGGTTTTCGGACGTGCATACGCCCAACGTAAAACTCAATATAAGAGTCAATAAACAGCTCTTTTCCGAACGCAGCGACATTCAGCAGGTGGACGTTTTCGACAGCGACGATTTGGGTAAATTCATCTCCTTGGACGGCGAAATAGTCTTTTCGGAAAAGGACGAGTTTATTTACGACGAAATGGTTGCGCACGTGCCGATGGCCGTTCATCCCGGCGTTAAAAACGTGCTGGTAATAGGCGGCGGAGACGGCGGTGTTGCAAAGGAGTTGTGCCGCTATCCGGAAATAGAGCGTATAGACGTTGTCGAGGAGGACGAAATGTTCGTCTACGTCTCGCGCGAGTTTTTTCCCGAAACGGCCGAGGGGCTCAACGATCCCCGCGTAAACTTGTATATACAGGACGGTCTTAAATTCCTCAGAGGCAAGGAAGGTGAGTACGATCTTATAATAAACGACAGTACCGATCCTTTCGGGCCTACGGAGGGACTGTTTACAAAAGAGTTTTACGGCAGTTGCTTCAAGGCTTTGAACGATACCGGCATAATGGTCTATCAGCACGGAAGTCCCTTTTACGACGAGGACGAGGCGGAGTGTAAAAAAATGCATCAAAAAGTTTTCCGCTGTTTTCCCGTTTCAAAAGTGTACCAGGCGCATATACCCACCTGTTCGTCGGGATATTGGCTGTTCGGTTTCGCAAGCAAGAAGTATCATCCAGTCAGGGATTTCAAACCCGATAAATGGAATGCACGCAAGATAGAGACGAGTTATTATACAACCAATCTTCATCTCGGTTCGTTTATGCTTCCCAAATACGTGGAAGAAATATTGATAGACGCGGAAAACGATTGATTTTAAGGAGGAAATTATGAAACTTTTGATTATAGGTTGCGGCGGCGTTGCGCAGGTTGCAATTCAGAAATGCTGTCAGGCGGACGACGTGTTTACCGAAATTCTTATAGCAAGCCGCACGGAGAGCAAGTGTATTGCGCTTGCGGAAAAGATTAAGGACGGCACTAAGGCCAAACTTTCCACCGCCCGCGTCAATGCGGACAACGTGGACGAGCTTGTCGCCCTCATAGAAAAATTCCGCCCCGCGGCGGTACTGAACGTGGCCTTGCCATATCAGGATTTGACCATAATGGAAGCGTGCCTTAGATGTAAAGTAGACTACATCGACACCGCGAATTACGAGAACGAGAATACTGACGATCCAGTATGGCGCGCGGCATATGAAAAGCGCGTCAAAGAAAAGGGCTTTACGGCCTATTTCGATTATTCCTACCAGTGGGATTACGATAAAAAATTCAAGGATGCGGGCGTTTGCGCGCTGCTTGGCACGGGCTTCGATCCCGGCGTTACGCAGGTTTTCTGCGCGTACGCTCAAAAGCATTACTTCGATACTATCGAGACGATAGATATTCTCGACTGCAACGGCGGGGATCACGGGTATGCATTTGCCACAAATTTCAATCCCGAAATAAATTTAAGGGAAGTATCGGCAAACGGTTCTTACTGGGAAAACGGCAAATGGATAGAGACCGAACCTCTTGAAATCAAGCGAGAATACGACTTTGACGGCGTGGGCGTAAAGGATATGTATCTTTTGCACCACGAAGAGATAGAAAGCCTTGCAAAGAACATAAAGGGCGTCAAGAGAATACGCTTTTTTATGACATTCGGACAGAGCTATATTCAGCATATGAATTGCCTGGGCAACGTAGGTATGCTTTCCACCACGCCCATAAATTACGAGGGCAAGGAAATAGTGCCCATACAGTTTTTAAGGGCTCTTTTGCCCGATCCCGCGACGTTGGGACCGAGAACTAAGGGCAAGACGAATATAGGCTGTATATTTACGGGCTATAAAGACGGCAAAAAGAAAACCTTATATATCTATAATATTTGCGATCATCAGGAGTGCTATAAGGAAGTCGGATCGCAGGCAATTTCATACACTACGGGCGTGCCCGCTATGATCGGCGCAATGCTTGTTGCGACGGGCGTATGGAAGAAAGCAGGCGTTTACAACTGCGAGGAGTTCGATCCCGATCCCTATATGGAAGCGCTCAACAAATACGGTCTGCCCTGGGTAATTAAAGAAAATCCCGTTCTGGTAAAATAATTTATGAATTTCAACGACCTGCCGACGCCCGTTTACGTAATAGACGAGGATAAACTTATTAAAAATCTCGAAATACTCAAAGGAGTGTCCGAGAGGACGGGCTGTAAAATACTGCTCGCCCAAAAGGCCTTTTCTTGCTATGCGTTTTATCCGCTTATAGGGCGGTACCTTGACGGCGCAACGTCGAGCGGGTTATACGAGGCGCGTCTTGCGCACGAGGAAATGAGGGGAGAAAACCACGTTTTTTGTCCCGCATACCTCGACGGCGAATTTGTCGAGATTGCAAAAATTTGCGATCATATAGTTTTCAATTCGCTTGCTCAGTATAAAAAGTTTGCTTGCCGCGCGGGCGGCGCGAGCCTCGGTTTAAGAATAAATCCCGAATTTTCCACTCAGGGCGGCGGCATTTACGATCCCTGCGCGCCCTTTTCGAGACTGGGCGTAACAAAATCCAATTTTACCGAGCTGCCCGACGGCGTGGAAGGACTGCATATCCATACGCTTTGCGAACAGGGCGCAGAGGATATGCGGGATACGTTTATTCATTTCGAAAAGAATTTCGGACAATATTTTTCAAAGCTCAAATGGTTAAACCTCGGCGGGGGGCATCATATAACCCGCGAGGGATACAACCTTAATCTACTGGAAAACGAGCTTAAACGAATTTCTGACAAGTACGGTGTTCAGGTCTATCTCGAACCCGGCGAAGCCGTGGCTCTGAATGCGGGTTATCTTCACACAAAAGTTCTTGAAATAGTGAATAACGGAATGGATATAGCCGTTTTGGATTGCTCCGCCGAATGTCATATGCCCGACGTGCTTGAAATGCCCTACCGTCCGCCCCTTTTCGGAAGCGGAAAAGCGGGGGAGAAGAAGTATACTTACCGTCTGTCCTCGCGCACCTGTCTTGCGGGCGACGTAGTCGGTGATTATTCGTTCGATTGCAGGTTGAAAGAGGGCGATATATTGACCTTTGGAGATATGGCCATATATTCTATGGTAAAGAACAATACCTTTAACGGAATGCCTCTGCCTGCGATAGCCGCAAAGCGTGGAGAAAGTTACGAGCTTATAAAAGTTTTCGGCTATGCCGATTTTAAGGGGAGATTATGACGACGCCTTATAAAGACGGTTTCTATATGCCTGCGGAGTACGCTCCTCACTGCGCAACTATAATGATCTGGTGCGAGCGGGCGGGCAGTTGGACTCATGGGGCGAGCTTTGCCGAGCCTGCGTTTGCCGAGGCGATAAAAGCCATATCTGAAGGTGAAAAGGTCTTTGTGGCCGTATCGGAAAAGAGTCGCCCGCGGGCTATAAAGTATCTTGCGGAGGAGATATTAAAAGGTTCGGTCGAGCTTTTGGATATAGATACCGACGACTGCTGGGCGCGCGATACCGCACCAACGTTCGTTACCGACGGCACGGAAGTCTGCGGCGTAGACTGGAAGTTTAATGCCTGGGGCGGGCAGTTTAACGGGCTTTACGACGATTATGTCAGAGACGACGCTTTCGCACAAACGGTGTGTGAAAAGTTGGGTTTGAAGTGCTATTCCGCCCGACCGTTCGTATTGGAGGGAGGCTCCGTTCACTCAAACGGTAAGGGCACCGTTATCACAACCGAAGAGTGTCTGCTTTCTAAGGGCAGAAATCCCGAAAAAAGTAAGTTGGAGATAGAGGATATTCTTAAAGAATACCTCGGCGCGGAGCGTGTGGTATGGCTGCCGTATGGAGTTATGGACGACGAAACGGACGGGCACGTGGACAATATATGCGCATTCGTGAACGAAAACACCGTCGTACTCGGTTGGTGCGAAGCTTATGACGAGCAGAGGCGGCGTTGCGAAGAAAATCTCAAAGTTTTGTTAAACGCGGGTATAGAGGTAATAAAACTGCCTTTCCCCGAAAAGCCGGTAAGGTTTACCGATTTTGACCTTGCGGGGTTCGAATACGGCGAGGGGGAAATCGTACGAAGCAAGGATGAAAATCTCGCCGCGTCATACGTAAATTTCTACATAAGCAATTCGGCGGTTATCGTTCCCGCGTTCGGCGACGTCAACGATCAGATCGCCGTAGAAATACTTTCGCGTTGCTTTCCCGAGCGTAGGGTAATTTCCATAAATGCGACTGAAGTCATAAAGGGCGGCGGGAATTTTCACTGTCTTACCTGTCAGATACCTAAAAAAGGGATTGAAAGATGAAAAAAGTTAAAATAGCCTGCGTGCAGATGAAGTGCGCGGCAGACCGTGAACAGAATATAAATAAGGCTGTGTCTTTAATAAGACAGGCCGCGGCGGAAGGGGCGAAGATAGTTCTTCTTCCCGAATTGTTCGAGCGTCCTTATTTCTGTCAGGAGAGGAATTACGAATACTATGCGTATGCGGAACCCACGGAAGAAAACGCGGCCGTAAAAGCAATTCTGCCTTTGACCGAGGAATTGAAAATCGTCGTGCCCGTCAGTTTTTACGAGCGCGACGGAAACGTTTTATACAATTCAGTAGCCGTACTCGACTGCGGTAAAAATTTGGGAGTATACCGCAAAACGCATATCCCCGACGATCATTACTATCAGGAAAAGTTTTATTTTACGCCCGGAAACACCGGGTTCAAGACGTTTAAAACGGCCTATTGTACGATAGGCGTGGGAATTTGCTGGGATCAGTGGTTTCCGGAAACGGCCCGTTCACTTGCGCTGCACGGGGCGGAAATATTGTTCTATCCCACTGCAATAGGGAGCGAACCCATTCTCGGAACGGACAGCGTAGGACACTGGCAGAGAGTTATGCAGGGGCATTCGGCGTCCAATCTTGTTCCCGTTGCGGCGGCAAACCGCATAGGAAGAGAATGCGTTGAACCCTCAGAGGCCAATGGCGGTCAGAAGTCCGCGCTCGATTTTTACGGCTCTTCGTTTATAACGGACAACACCGGCGCAAAGGTTGCCGAGCTTAGCAGGGATGAAGAGGGAGTAATTTATGCGGAATTCGAGCTGTCGGCTTACGATCGCGCGCGTTTCGAGTGGGGATTATTCAGGGACAGACGGCCCGAAAAATACAGAGTAATAGCGGATAAATAAAAAGAGCGGGATAATTTTACCGTAATTCCCATAGGGAATTTTACCACAGGAGCAGAATGTAAGTATAGCGCGGTGGCACATAGTTATGGACTAAAATAAATACAACACCAGAGCGACATTATTCACACAAAGCAATATTTTGATATTGAAAATCAATGTAAAGTAAAAGTCGGGACCCCTTACGGACTCTCGACTTTTTGTTTTTATGCCGTTTGGCAGTTTAGTTGTAGTCTACTTCACCGTTTGTGCAGTGAACGATAATTCCGCCCGTTCTGTAACTCCAGTTAGAACCTACTTGAATGGAATACCATTGTTCTTTCGTACCGCCGAATGTTATATTCGTTAATTTCCTGCAGTCCATAAACGACTCGTCGCCGATATATGATACAGTGGCAGGTAAGGTTATGCTTTCAAGGTTGGCGCAATCCTTTAAAGCCGCGTCGTAAATGCGGTCGCCGCTTGTTACAACCACGGTTTTTAATGCCGCATTGTTTATATACGAGCATACGCGCGCCGGAATTGTCGCCGTTTCGATGGGGCAGCCCTCGAATACAGTATCTCCGTCGATAACGGTTTCACTGCCTTGTACGGTTAAGTTGATTAAACTGCTACAACCGCTGAACGCGGAAAAGTATAGTTTATTAACGCCGCTCGGAATTACGATATTTGTAAGACTGCTACAACCTCTGAATACGTTATTGCCCAATCGTGTAACGGCTTCTGGTATGGTTACATCCGTAAGTTTACTGCAACCATTGAACGCATTATTGCCGATACTCGTCACGCTGTTCGGTATGGTGATACTTGCAAGAGAGGTACACCCATTAAACGTTGCGTCGCTTATATACGGTATACCGTCGGGTAAATTGATACTTGTAAGATTGATACAATTCTCAAACGCATTCCAACCGATATGCGTTACGCTGTTCGGTATGTTTATGCTTGTTAGCAAACTGCAGCCTTCAAACGCCGTCTGCCGTATTGTTGTAACGCTGTTTGGAATAACAATACTTGTAATATTACTGCATCCCTTAAACGTTTCTTCTTCGATAACTGTTACGCCGTCGGGTATACTTATGCTTGTAAGCGAGCCGCACCCCGCAAAAGCGTTTCTTCCGATAACCGTTATGCTGTTAGGTAAGGTTATGCTTGTTATATTTTCGCAATTCTCGAACGCTCTATCTTCGATTTTCGTTACGGTTTTCTCTTCATATTCGGACGGAATAACTATGTCGTTATCAGTCGCCGTTCCTATACCTTTAATAAAATAACTGTCAGTACCAAAATCGAAATTATATTCAAGACCTACCGTATAGTTATATGTCGGCTTATATCCGCAAACGCAATCGCCGTCGGAAAAATCGTGTTCGGCATAGCCGTAGTTATCTGAAATATCCGTAATGAAACAGCCATCCGCAGTACAGATATGCCAATGGTGCGTTTCATTATTTTCCCAAGTTTGCGCCCATTCGTGTGTATGCCCACCGCCGCCGCAAGCGACTAAACTTAAAGCACAGGAAACGCATACAAGTGATAAAATAGTGGTTAAAATTTTCCTTTTCATAGAGTACCTCCATAAAATAAAATTGACAAAAAAAGTGCGCCAGCCAAAGCCAACGCACGAAAAACGCAAACTCCGACTGTCGCGAAACAATTCTTATGTGTACGGATTTACTACACCCACATAAATGGAATTTGCATTTTTGCTAAATTCAATAGATGGGTGTAGAAAGGGATATACCTTGCCTATGAAAATAAAAAAACCCGTACTCCTAATTAGGGCTATAAGAATTGTTTCGCATATCCAATATAGCATATTTCAAGAGAAAAAGCAAACAAATTAAGCGATACTCTGTGAAAATTATAATTAGTCGGTAAAATCGTTTTTGACAAAACTTCTTATAAAAAAACAGTTCATTGCCCGTTTATGGGCAGTGAACGCATTGCAACAGTATGTAGTCTATGATATAATACATACTGTACCGCGATAGAATAACGAGCGGTATTTTACCCTTTAAGGGTAGGAGTTCTGCGGTGGACATTCAAGAATTGCGTCCACAGAAAGCAGAAGGTTTTGGGCGGTATAACCGCCGTGCCTTAGCTTACGAATAGAGCGTATGTTTTTTAATTGTACGCAAAATTCGTAAGCCGTGATAGGCTTTTATTGTCGTACAGTTTTGCGGCAATAATGTGTGCAGCCGGAGTTATCCGAGATTCCTATGAGGATGCGAAAGTCGGATAGTGTTGATGGTCTATTTTGTGTTACAAATTTTTCAGTTAAGAGGTATCTTTTGAGCTAACAACAATCTTACAATTCAATAGAATGGCTAACCACCATAGAGCAATCAGAAGTTGCTAAATACGGTTAGAAGTCGGTGATACAAGAAGTTATCAGCGGCTTTTTTGTCGTCTTTTTTACGGTATCTTTCCCGCTCTTTCTTGCGTGGACGAAGAGATAAAATCTAATAATTCGGAGGTAAAATCAATGACAATCAGACCGCCTTAATCGGCAAGCAAAATCACAAGACAGTACAAAATCAAAACTCTACTGCTTGGACGGACAAAACGGGATATGCGGAGTATATCCATATATCCATATCTCACTAGGCTACAAGTAGCCAAGTTCGCCCTTGCAGGGGGCAATTTTGACCGAAGAACGAAATTTAGGAGGAACAAAATTATAAGTTATCAGGTAGTCAGGATAGAACAATTCAATAAAGGAAGTTTAGGCAAAATCGGCGGAGAAACGGAACGCACAAGCAAGCACCACCGCAACGAGGATATAGACAGCGAGCGCACCTCGCTCAATCTATATTTCAAGAAGTCGGAAGGCGGTCTTACCGCTCAATGGAAAAAGACAATGCAAGAGCTGAATGCAACCTTCCGCGAGAAGAAAAAGTCCGTTGCTTTTGAGGGTATGATTATCACTTCGGATACGGCGTTCTTCGAGCGGCTCGGTTGGAAGAAAGGCAAAGATACGCCGTATGCGGTAATGGAGTTTTTCAACCGCTGTTATGAGTTTGCATTACAGTCAATCGGCTATAAAGGAACGGACAAAAACATACTGTCTGCCGTTATACATTTGGATGAAAAGACGCCGCATTTACAGCTCTACTACATACCCGTCGTTGACACCACTAAAAAGAAAGTCTATGAAAAAGGTGCAGACGGAAAAGTATTGAGGAACGAAAAAGGCTCGCCTATTCAGAAGAAAGACGAACACGGCAAAAGCGTTTACGAGTGCATTCCGTTGGAACAGCCGAAACTGTGTAGTTCAGACTTTTGGGGAGAGCGCGGCGGACAGTTATCTTACGGAAATTTGCAAGACAGCTTTTACGAGCGGATAAGCGTTCACTACAGTCTGGATCGCGGCGAAGTCGGAAGCAATAAAAAGCATACGACAAAGTACCAATACGAAAAGGCAAAACAAGAAGCCGAGCTTGCTGCTCTCGCCGATGATAAAGCCCACGCCGAAGAAGTAATCCAAGAAGCGCAAACAGCTGTTGCAACGAGAGATAAAGCGTTGGAAGAATTGAAGCCGATGCAGGAGTATTTGGACGCTTTTCACGAAGCGTTGAGCGGTAATCTGCCACTCTCGCCTACGAAGTTGCGAAAGATGATTGTTGGGCTTACAACCGAGTATAAGCGGCTTGAAGAAGAAAAGAAAATCACGGACAAAGACCGCGAAAACCTTTTCAACGAATTGCAGAAAGCCGAGCGGCGCATACCCGAGTTAGAGAAGTACAAAGAGTTTGTAGCCTTCGTAAACGAGTATGCACCGGATAAGTTGGACGAAGCAAAGCGCACCGCAACCGAGCGCAAGAACGCACCGAAGCCACCGTTCAAATTCAAATCAAGCGATTGGCATAAGTAACAATTTAATAGACAAACAAAGACCGTGAAACAGGCGTCCACAGGAATATGAAAATGAAATTGGACTGAAAGAGTATTCACGGCTTTTTTATACGGAACTACCGCCATAGAGCGGACAACGCAAACAGAAATAAAGTTGCGTTTTAGATAACGCGCATAGAATCGCGGAGGAAATCGAATATGAAAACTGAATATTACTAATCATTTTTAATCGGAGGCACAGCACTATTATAAACACGAATAACACTGCAACATACATTACCGCCCCTTCTACTACGGCGGTAAGAAAGATAAGGGATAGAAAATACAGAGTACAAAGTTTTTATATCGGAGGAAAAGATATAAACGAAGTCTTAATGCGTATGGCAACCGAAAAAGCCTACGCCGAAACACTTGAAAAGAGAGGAAAAATATGATAGAATACAACCAAGTGAATAAAGGTCGCTTTGGTTCGGGAGGTAAAAATTGAAACCAAAGCAAAATAAAAATTACATAGTAGGAATTTATGCAAGACTGTCCCGCGACGACGGACAAGAAAGCGAATCGGTCAGTATCGAAAACCAACGGCTTATTCTCGAAAAGTACGTTGATGAGCAAGGTTGGCAATTACACGATATTTACATCGATGACGGTATTTCGGGAACGACGTTTGAAAGACCGGGCGTACAGAGATTATTGGACGACGCAAAAAACGGAATAATCAACACTATTATCGTGAAAGACTTATCCCGTTTCGGTAGGAATTATATCCAAGTCGGTCAATATCTCGATTACGTTTTTCCGGCATTCGGTATCCGCTTTATAGCCTTACAGGACAATGTGGACACGGCAAACCGTGAAAGCGGCGGAATGGAAATGATGCCGATAATGAACGTCTTTAACGAATGGCACGCAGCGAACACAAGCAAGAAAGTAAAATCCGTTATAAGGGCGCAAGCCAAAGATGGAAAATACCATTCTCCCAAAGCCCCGTTTGGTTATGTTATTGTAGACAAGTACAAGCGGTTGCCCGTTGTAGATGAGCCTGCGGCAAGTATCGTCAGAAGAATGTTCGATATGCGGTTGAAAGGATATTCGGTAAACGCTATAAGGGATATTTTCAATGACGAGAACATTCCGTGTCCGCAACGGTATATGGAAGAAAAGTTCAGTAAGAACGGCGACTTTCGTAGTTTAAGGTTGTGGTCGGCTATATCGGTTAAAGCCATTTTGGAAAACCCTATCTACAAAGGCGATTTGGTACAACAGCGCGTAACTACCGTTTCGTACAAAAACCATAAGCGGATTTATAGGGACGAAAGCGAATTCTTGGTAATACCGAATACGCACGAAGCAATCATTGAGCGCGACATTTGGAACAGAGTACAAGGATTAAAGAAGTCGGTAAGTCGTGGCAGACAGCAAAAGCGTAGCGGAATTACGCACCCACTATCGGGTCTTATGTTCTGTGCAGATTGCGGTGGTAAAATGCAAATGCGCAGAGCCGTGTTCAAAGAAAAAAGTTACCTTTCTTTCGATTGCGGAGACCATTGCCGAATAGGTAAAGCGTACTGTTTCAGCCATTACATAGCAGGAAACGTTATAGACGAAATTATCTTGTCGGATATTCAAAGCAAGGCGAAAGCGGTAATAACGGACGAAGCGGCAGTGCGTAGAAAGTTTCTTGAAAAGAACGCAAAGTTCACGCAAGAGAAAATTAAAGCGGCGCAGTTGGAATTAAAGCATAAAAGCAAGCGGCTTGCGGAATTGGACGGACTGATTGAAAGCGTATATGAGGACAAAGTCAAAGGTAAAATGCCCGAAGATATTTGTATCAAGCTGATGAACAGATATACCGACGAGCAGAAAACTTTGACGGAAGAAATCCAAACGCTGAAAGAAAGTCTTGCGGAAAGCAACCAAGCTAATGCCGATGTGGACGAGTTCATAAGGAAAATCAAGCGTTACATAAATCCAACGGAATTGACGCGCGTGATGTGTATGGAACTCATTGACCGAATCATTATCGGAGCCGCACCGAAAAACAAAGACGAACCACGAGATATACAAATCGTTTATAAAGTCGATATAGACACGACGTTATAAACGCATAATAGCAAAAAAGTGTGATAGCCTATTCGTTTTAGTCCATAACGATAGGCTATCGCACTATACCTTGCAAGAAAGGTAAGTGCGCTTTTACTTTACTTTTTGATTTTGTCGTTGTATAATAATAGAGCGATAAACAGTAATTTAGCGGAGAGTAATGATAGTTTTAATTGCGGGAATAACTC
>CAJUOY010000003.1 GCA_910588645.1 uncultured Christensenellaceae bacterium | reverse complement strand
GCCATAATACCGATGTTTCTTGTATGCAATAAATCGTAATCTCTTGCCATAACTTACCTCTTAAAAGCGGAAGTGTGCAAACGCTTTGTTTGCTTCTGCCATTCTGTGGGTATCTTCCTTCTTCTTTACCGCGCCGCCCGCGTTGTTATACGCGTCCATAAGCTCTGCGGCAAGCTTTGCGCTCATCTCGCGCTCGCTTCTCTTTCTCGTAGCGATAACAAGCCAACGGATAGCAAGCGTCTGACGTCTTTCGGGCCTTATTTCGATAGGAACCTGATAATTGGCTCCGCCCACTCTCCTTGCCTTAACTTCGAGCACGGGCATAATGTTATTCATAGCCTGTTCGAAGATCTCCATTGCGTCTTTGCCGAGCTTTTCGCTCATAATGTTGAAAGCGTCGTATACGATATTCTGTGCCGTTCCGCGCTTTCCGTCGTACATAATCTGGTTGACGAGTTTGGTGACAACCTTGGAATTATACACGGGATCGGGTAATACGTCCCTCTTGGGAACGCCGCCTCTTCTGGGCATAACTGTATCCTCCTGATATTTTTTTTGCGCAAAACGAATTTGCGCCGTGAGAGGATCGACCTCTCTTTTAAGGGTTTACCTTAAATAAGCTATTGCTTGCCGGTCGCAACAGTCCGCGGCGCGGTAGCAAATCTTCTCCGCCGATAAGGCGAATACTGCCTACTTTTCTTCGGTAAGGGTGAAATGTTCCGAAACAAGTAGGGAAACTTTAAATTCTTATCTTATTTCTTGGGGCGTTTAGCGCCGTAACGCGAACGAGCCTGCATACGCTTGGAAACGCCGGCCGTATCGAGCGCACCGCGAATGATGTGATAACGAACGCCGGGCAAATCCTTAACTCTTCCGCCTCTGATGAGTACGGAGGAGTGCTCCTGAAGATTGTGACCTTCACCGGGAATGTAAACTGTACCTTCCTGCTTGTTGGTCAATCTTACTCTCGCAATCTTTCTTATAGCCGAGTTGGGCTTTTTGGGCGTAGTCGTCGTAACCGAAAGGCACACGCCGCGTTTCTGAGGGCAGTTGTCCAGAATGGGCGACTTGCTCTTGTAAACCTGCTTTTCTCTGCCGTTTCTTATAAGCTGATTGATTGTGGGCATTTTTTACCTCCTTGATTTTTTGGAAATTTCACCTCGCCGCTACCCTTAAAAGCGGAGGAGTGTAAACGTGTAAAAATTTTACGAGCGGTTTTCCGCACACAAAATTAAGCACGCCTATTCAGCGTGCTCATTGATTTTAACAAAAAGTAAACCTGTTG
Source organism: uncultured Christensenellaceae bacterium (assembly GCA_910588645.1). GTDB lineage: Bacteria > Bacillota > Clostridia > Christensenellales > Borkfalkiaceae > Coproplasma. Next base: position 97,990 of record CAJUOY010000003.1, on the reverse strand, counting down.
TCAACCGAATTAAAGCGGTTTTTTTATATTTACTATATTATTATATAAAGGCGGATTTTATACCTTTAAAAATCAGTTCATTGCCACTCCCGCAAGCTGTTCGTACCTTGAAAGCGCCGCTCTCATAAGCGCGGATACGTCATACCCGCCCGAAAAAGCTTCGTCGGAAACTGCCTTGGCCGTAAACACCGTTTCAACGGGGAAACGCAAATTTTTTATTTCGCTCAACATTCTGCCGCTCTGTCTTGTGCCGAAAAATTCTCCGCCGCCGCGCAATCTTAAATCTTCTTCCGCTATTTTGAAACCGTCGTTACAGCTTTTTATAATCCCCAGCCTTTCACGCGCATCCTCACCGTTAGTGCCCGGCAACAGGAAACAATAACTCTTTTTATCTCCGCGTCCGACGCGCCCCCTGAGCTGATGAAGCTGGGAAAGCCCGAACCTTTCCGCGTTGTATATTATCATTATAGTCGCGTCGGGAACGTCCACACCCACCTCTATAACGGTGGTTGAAACAAGACAGTCGTACTCCTTGTTTTTAAAGGCCGACATAATGGCGTCCTTTTCTTTGTCCTTCATTTTACCGTGAAGGAGAGCAATCCTTACCGACGGCATTTTTGCGCGAAGTTCGTCGTAGAGTTCGGTAACGGACATAATCGTTCCCTCTTCGTCGCCTTCGATTTTAGGGCACACGAAGTACGCCTGGTTGCCGATACCCGCCTGCTCGGCTACATATCGGAGCATATCGCCGTACTTGCGTTCGGAAATTACTGACGTAGAAATTTCCTGGCGCAACCGCGGTTTGTCCTTTATGGTCACCACGTCAAGATCTCCGTAAAAAATGAGCGACAGGGTACGTGGAATGGGCGTTGCGGACATTACGAGAACGTCGCACCCCTCCCCCTTATCGAGAAGCGCGGCCCTTTGCTCAACCCCGAAACGGTGCTGTTCGTCGCACACCGCAAAGGCGAGATTTGCAAAAGCGACGTCGGACTGTATTACCGCGTGAGTGCCGCATACTATGTGGACCTCGCCCGAGGCAAGCCCCGATTTTATCAGTCGCTTTTCCGCCGCCTTAGTCGCGCCTGTCAAAAGTTCGACTCTGTATTCGGGGAAATATTTTTTCACAAGCTCGGCGTTCTGTCTTGCCAAGACTTCGGTAGGCGCAAGCATTGCCGCCTGATAGCCCGATTTTACCGCCATAAAAATACCCGTAAGGGCAACAGCGGTCTTTCCGCTGCCGACGTCGCCCTGCAACAGCATATTCATTCTGTGCGGAGATGAAAGCACTTTTAAAATTTCCGACACCGCGGCGTTCTGCCCTTCGGTAAAAGCGAAACCGAACCTATTTACAAAGTCCTTTATCTCTTCTTCCGTGACAGAATATTTTCTGAGCCGCGCGTCCTCTCGTCCGCCTTTTATGACCTTAAACGCGGAAATCAATATAAAATATTCTTCGAGAGCGATCCGCTCCGAACCTCTCTTGACGTCCTCCACGTTTTCGGGGCAATGCACCTTAAAATACGCTTCCGCAAGAGACATCAGTTCGTACTTTTTTCTTAAAGCGGGCGGTATCAGACTGTCTATACGCACAAATTTTAGCGACTGCTTCACCGCAGTGCGGACTATGCCCTGCGTAAGCCCGCCGGAAAGCGTATATACGGGAACTATGCCTTTCAGCCCCGTAACGTTGTCCACACTCTCGAAAGACGGGTTTGTCATCTTTACATCCATACCGAATTTATTCTGTACTCTGCCGTAAAAGAGATATTCCCCGAGTTTGAGTTTATTGGCGACGTAAAGCTGATTGAACCATATAGCGGTAAAAAAATTGTCGCCCTGACGGCAGGCCGCCTTAACGTACGGCAGCCTGGCATAACGATTGACCTCGACGTTTAGCACTTCGCATTTGGTCAAAATCACGTCGTTGTGATAGGCGTCCTTCAATAGAGTGGCCTTGCGCAAATCGAGATAGTCCCTGGGATAATGGCGAACGAGATCCTCGGGAGTATATATATTCATTTTGTTGAAGTCCTTTTCCCTCTTGTCCGAGATAAACCTCAATTCAGATAGCTTCATACGCCGTACCTTATAAATACAAACGGGGCGGGTTTGTCCCGCCCCGTAATAGGAGTCAAAAATTAATATTATTCGAGCGAAACCATATAGTAATAAACGGGCTGTCCTCCGAAGTGGAAATCCACGTCGCAATCGGGATACTGCTCGGATAATTTTTCCGCAAGCGCTTCGGCGTCGTTTTCAGTAACGCCCTCGCCGTAATACAGAGTTATCATCTCGTGCTCGTCGTTTTTAAGCGCCTTAACGAGTTTTACGGTGGTATCGACTATATTGTCGCTCTTTGCAAGAATGCGCTTGTTGTCAAGACCGATTATATCGCCCTCTTTGAGCTTGAAGCCGTTCATGGTAGTTTCTCTGACTGCGTAAGTGACCTGACCGGACGCCACGTTGTCTATTGCGTGCGTCATATTGGTCTTGTTTTCGGGCACAGAAGCCTCGGGATTGAACGAAAGCGCGGCCGCAAAGCCCTGCGGAACGTTCTTTGTGGGGATAACGTGTATTGTACGGTTACTTACAAGCCCTTTGGCCTGTTCCGCCGCGAGAATTACGTTCGAATTATTGGGGAATACAAATACGTTTGCCGCGTTGATCTTCTGAACGGCATCCGCAATGTCCTGCGCCGAAGGGTTCATAGTCTGACCGCCTTCGATGACTCTGTCGCACATAAGATCCTTGAAAATTTCTTCAAGTCCCTTGCCAGCGCAGATCGCAAGCATACCCATATCCTTTTTCTCGGCTTCGAGCTTGGCTTTAAGGGCGCGGTTCTCCTCGAGCATATTTTCTATTTTTATTCTGTCCAGCTCGCCGAGTTCAAGCGCAAGCGAGAGCGCAACGCCGGGAGTGTTGGTATGAACGTGAATCTTTATGAGTTCGAGATCGCCTATACAGATAACGCTGTCGCCTATATTCATAAGCTTTTCTTTGAGCTTGTCTATGTCGGCAAGCGTAGTCATAGGCTTGATGTTTATAATAAAAAACTCGGTACAATAGGCAAACTCGATTTCGCCCAGATCGAGATTTATAATATCGGAATTGTCGCCGAAAACGTCGTCGTCGGATTTTTTACCGTCGGTCGCCTCGGTGGGAATATCTCCGAGATCGCCCTCCTCGCCGGACAGAGCCGCAAGGAACCCGCGCATTATGGTCATAAGGCCAACGCCGCCCGAATCGACTACGCCCGCTTTTTTGAGAACGGGGAGAAGTTCCGGAGTTTTTGCGAGGGCTTCGTCGCCCACGGCGATCAATGCCGTAAGAAATTCGACGAAATCCTTATGCTTGCCCGCAAGCTTTACCGCGCTTTCCGCCATGAGACGGACAACGGTAAGTATGGTTCCTTCCTTTGGAATAGAGACCGCGCCGTACGCGACTTTGGAGCCCGCCTCCATAGCCTTGGCGAAAGCCCTGGTATCGAAAGTGTCCTTAGTGTCGCGGATTACCGAACAAATACCGCGGAATATCTGTGAAGAGATAACGCCCGAATTGCCTCGCGCGCCTTTTAAAGCGCCCTTGGAAACCGCGTCGCATATCTCCTGAAAGCGATTTGAAGTGCAGCCGTTCATCTCTCTTACCGCCGACTGCATAGTGAGCGACATATTCGTACCCGTATCGCCGTCGGGAACGGGGAACACGTTTAAGGCGTCTACCTTAGCCCTGTTTATTTCAAGCATTCTGGCACCGGACAAAACCATTTTACGAAACTCGGTGCTGTTGACTGTTTTTTGCATAAGACCTCTTAAATATCTACCGTTTGCAGTTTAAGTGAATTCGTTTTGCTGTAAAACCTTAAACTCGCCTGGGCCGTCGGCAAAGATCCCCGCTGATTTCAGGGGTTGTCCGCGGCGCAGATCAGCTTTAAAGCTTTACCCCTAATATATTTACGTTGACTGTATCCACAATCATTCCCGTGAATTTTTCGACTTTGTACTTCACGCCCTCTTTCAACGATTCCGCAACAGCGTTAATAGACACGCCGTACTTAATTATTACGTTTACGTCAATGTAAATTCTGTCGCCGTTCGTCACGATTTTTACTCCGCGTCCGTCGGGCTGTTTTTTTATCAGCTCGGAAATAGACTCTGTGAGACGGCGCGAAACGGTGTCCACAATTCCATAGCATTCCAGCGCGGCGTTTTTAGCCACCTTTGCGATGGCTGAATCGGATATTGAAATTTTACCGTATACGTTGCTGGTGTTTACCGACATTGTGCTATCTCCGTTTACGGCGTTTTAGGTCGCCGTTACTTTTACATTTTAAACTATATAATTTAATTTTGCAAGTTTTTTTATTAAATTAACTCAAATTTTTGAGTATTGAATGGAAACTTATAAAATTATTTTGAGATTTTAACAAAAATTTAGAACTTTAAAGCCAAAATCGATTGATTTTTTTCAAACCGCGTGTTATATTATGTTAAGCCGACTGAAAAGACGGCTTTATTTTAAAGAGTTTAAAACCCACGGAGGTATGAATATGTCAAGAGTATGCACGGTCTGCGGCAAAGGTCAGACGACGGGTAACAACGTCAGCCACTCCAAGAGAAGGACGAGAAGAACGTTCAAAGCCAACGTTCAGAAAGTTTCGTATGTAGGAAACGACGGAAAGGCGGTTACTGGCTACGTTTGTACGAGATGCCTTAAATCAGTTGAAAGAGCATAAAACCGTATTCGGTTGAAAGAGGTCACCAACAAGGTGACCTCTTTATTTTTTTGTCCTAAGGGCGCACGCAGGAAAATACCCGCATAAAATTAGAAAACGCAAATTTTTCCAAGATCCTTCCGCTCACTTTACGCTTTGAAAGATATTCCAGCAATTCTCCCACTTTAAGGCAGTTTTCAAGCCCCTCAGTCACGGGAATACCGTCGAAGTCGCTGCCGATAGCAACCACATCCTCGCCGCCGACTTTCAAAAGATGCGACAGATGATCGTAAACGCTTTCGTACGCAGGCCCGCCCAAAAAGTCGGAACAGAAGTTTATACCGACCGCACCGCCGCAGTCGGCTATTTTTTTTATTGTTTCATCGTCGAGATTGCGGCAGACTCCGCAAACGCCGCGGGCGTTGGAATGGCTTGCCACCAAAGGAATTTTACGCCCTGCAAGGATTTCATTTGCTCCGCCGTCCGAAAGGTGAGAAATATCGATTATAATTTTAAGCTCGTCCAGACGCTCGCAAACCCGCCGTCCGAGCGGAGTAAGCCCTTCCCCGTTACTCGCGGAAAACATAGGCTCCCCGTCCTTAAACAGCAAATTCGGCGAGGCCAACATGTTTTTAAAATTCCATACAAGGCTGGCCATACGCACGCCCTCGGCTTCCAGTCTATCGAGCTTTCCGATGTCGTCGCCGATAAAGCCGAGATTTTCCACTGTCAGAATAGCCGCCGTCTTACCGAGCTTCAAGGCCCGCAGCACGTCCGAAGCGCGCAACGCGGGCAAAATCAAATCCCCGTGTTCTTCAAGCGCTTGCTTGTAGAACGCGAGGTATCTTTCAAAGTCCGCGGCGCTATTCCGCCCTTCGGTAAACAGAGCGAAGCACTGGGCCGCGCACCCGCCGTCTTTAAGCTTTTGTAAACTTGCCTGCAAATCGTTTTCCCTAACGTTGTGTCCGCCGTCGCGGCACACGGTCAACGTGTCGCAGTGCATATCCGCATAAATCATTTGCGCAATATAAACCTTAATATTTTCCTTATGGGTTTTGGCGGTTTAATACAAATTACAGTCATCGTAGCACCCCTTTTTTACATAATACGCAAATACGGGTGTTTTTGTTAATCCGTTAACCCTTTATTTTATTTATGGCGGCGCGCATATCGGGAGCGCCGAACACGGCGGAACCCGCGACAAGCACGTTTGCGCCCGCTGCCCTTATCGCCGCGGCGTTTTCCGTCGTGACGCCGCCGTCGATTTCTATATCCATTTCGGGGCGGCCGATCTTTACGGCGTACTCCCTGGCTTTCCTTATTTTATCCATTACTTCCGGTATAAACTTCTGCCCGCCGTAGCCGGGGAATACCGACATCAACAAAACCAAATCGCACATTTCAAACACGGGGAAGATTTTCTCCACGGGCACGTCGGGGTTGACTACCGCGCCGCAGGCGACGCCGTAAGACTTTATAAGTTCCAAAGTCTCCCTCAAATAATCGGGCGAAATTTTATTGCAAGCCCCGTAATGAACGGTGATAACATCAGCACCCGCATCCGCAAAAAACTTTATCTGTGTCTTGGGGTGTTCTATCATAAGATGTACGTCAAGTTTAAGATCTGTAAGCGGACGGATATTTTTTACCATCTGGCCGCCGAAAGTAATAGGCTCGACGAAGCTTCCGTCCATTACGTCGCAATGGATCATATCCGCGCCCGCAAGGCCGAGTTTTTTTACGGCCTCTCCCATTACCGAAAAATCCGCGGAAAGTATCGAAGGTGCTATTTTTGTCTGCATAAGCGTCTCCTTTTCAAAAGTGAATTATTTGTCCGAATCGAGATACGATGCGCGCAGCTGCCCGCACGCGCCGCCTATATCCGAACCTATCTGTCGGCGCAGGGTGGCAGATAGCCCGCCCTTTTCCAAAAGCCCCAAAAATCTATAGGCCTCCTTTTCGCCCGTGGATTTGAGATTCCGTTCCTTGACCTCGTTAAGTCTGATAAGGTTTACGTGACAAGGTCTACCCTTCAAAAGTTTTATCAGCCCGTCGGCGTGTTCCTTGCCGCAGTTCTCGCCGGCAATCAGCGAGTACTCGAAAATATATCTTCTGCCCGTCTTTTCGAAATAAAATTCGCAGGCTTTCAGAATTTCCGCAATCGTATATTTTTTTGCAACGGGCATTGTGCGCGCTCTGCCCTCGTCCGTGGTCTGGTGAAGGGAAATAGTAAGATTTACGGGCAGGTTTTCATTGGCCAAATCATAAATTTTGGGTACAAGCCCGCAGGTCGAAAGAGAGATATTCCGTGGCGAAATATTGAGCCCGCCCGCCGCGGAAACGTTTTTTAAAAACGATACGACGTTTTCGTAATTATCCAAAGGTTCCCCGCTGCCCATAAGCACGAGATTTGTAACAGCGCGCTTAGCGGCAGCGCCGCCGTGCAAAGCGTTCACCACCGTCACCTGCGCGAGAATTTCCCCCGAAGAGAGATTGCGCACAAGTCCGTTAAGCGTGCTTGCGCAAAACTTACAGCCCATACGGCAACCCACCTGAGTGGAAACGCACTGGGTATTGCCGTACTTATACTTCATAAGCACGCCCTCTATCACGTTGCCGTCCGCAAGCGCAAAGAGATATTTTTCCGTACCGTCCGCAGACTTGAAAACGTCCGCAATCCTGACGGGCTCGTTTTCATACTCTTCAAGAAGCTTATCCTTTAACGGCTTGGAAATATTTATATCTGAAATTTTTTTGCCGAGCATAAGCCCCGAATAGAGCTGGTCGGCGCGGAATTTTTTTTCGCCGAGCGAGAGTACCAGTTCTGTAATTTCGGCGTAATTCAAGTCCTGTAAAATCTTTTTCATCGTCTTTTAAATGAGGTCATATAGAACCCTGCGCCCAAGGATATGTGCGGAAGGAATTGTATTCCGTACGGCGTCTTTCTGTGCGCGAGCGGCGAAGAGGGAATACTCAACTCATACTCGGGATGCCTTGCAAGAAAATTATAGACCGTACTGTCGTTTTCCTCGGGCAATACCGAACAGGTGGAATAGTACAGCTTCCCGTTCTCCTTTACATACCTTGAACAGTTTTCCAAAATTTTAAGCTGCGTCTCCGCAAGCGATTTGACGTCGTCCTCGCGTCGAAAATATTTTATATCGGGATTTTCGTTTATAACCCCCGTACCCGAACACGGCGCGTCGCACAACACCGCGTCAAACAAATTTTCAAATCGAGGATCGAATACAGAGGAGTCGGAATTTTCCGTCCTGACGTTATCGACGCCCATTCTCGAAATATAGGAATCAATCAGTTCCACCCTGTGGGAATGAAGCTCGGCCGCAGTCACGCTTAAAAACTTGCGGGAAAGCAAAACGGATTTGCCGCCCGGGGCCGCGCATGCGTCGAGAAGATTTTCTCCGCCCTCTACCGCAGAACACACCGCAACGGAACCTACCGACTGAAAGGTATAATCACCCGCAAAGAACCCTTCGTCCCTTACAAAGTTTTCAAAAATATATACGTTTTCAAAGGGCGTTTCCACGTGAGCCGCGTCCAAATATTTTTCGGCGTCCCTCTCGAATCTTACGCATATCCCCTTAGATGGTGCCGACAGAATCTGCTCCGCTTCGCCCTTATAGGACCGCCTAATTTTTTTGACAAGCCAAATGGGCGAACTTGTAGTCATGGATAAAGCTTCGTCCGCGTTAGCGGGGAAAGGCGGAATTTTATAAGAGCGCAGAAAGGCGTTGACAAACCCCGACGCGCCCGACTTGCCGAGCTTTTTAGTGAGCTCTACCGCGTAATCCACCACCATATATCCGTGCTTTTGCATAAATTCAAGCATATAAAGCGCGATCTTCAATATGAGCTTTACCGCGCTTTTAGGCGACTTCTCCGTATTGGCGCGAATAACCCAATCGAGATAAATATCTTTTTCCATAACCCCGTAGCAGATCTTGACCGTCCGAGGCTTGTTCAAGGGCTCGACAGGCGTTTCCGCAATTGATTGTTTCAGATATTTCCCCCCGGAATATACTTTACTTAAAACAAAATAAGGATCTGTAAGCGGATTAGTCAAGAACGTCGCCCGCCTTTATTTTTCTGCCGTTCACGAAATCGGCGGCGCGCATACGCTTACCGCCTGCGGGCTGGACTTCAGTAAAAGTTATACAGCCGTCCCCGCATTTTACGGTTATTCCCTTCTTGTCGGCGCGGACAACCTCGCCGTTATTTCCTTGAACGCTTTCGGCATACTCGCAGTCGAACACGTTGAACACTCCGCCGTTGAAAAGGCAATATGCCGCGGGTTCGGGGCTGAAAGCCTTGATTAAACGGTATATATCCCGCGACGAACGGGCAAAGTCGATTTTACCGTCCGCCTTTTTTATCTTCTTGCAATAGGTTGCTTTCTCTTCATCCTGAATAAGCGTTTGAACGTCGCCCTTTTCCAAAAGCTCCACCGTTTCAACGGCCGCCTCCGCGCCCAAAACAGAAAGCTTTGACGTGAGTTCTCCGCAGGTCATGCCTTCCGCCGAACACCTTTTAACAAGCAGCATAGCCCCTGTATCGAGAGACAACTCGGTACGCATAACAGTGACGCCCGTGTACTCTTTACCCGCCAATATGGCCGAACTAATGGGCGACGCGCCGCGAAATTCAGGCAAAAGCGAAGCGTGAATATTCCAAACCCCGCCCGAAAAACAGTTTAACACATCTTGGGTAAGAAGCTGTCCGTAAGCGCAGGTAATCATAACATCCGCGTCCAGCTCTTTTAAAACTGCAACCTCGTTTTTGATTTTTTCAAAAGCATATACGGGCAACCCGAGTTCCTGCGCCCTTACCTTAACCGGAGTGGGCGTCAAGATTTTTTTACGCCCAGCGGGCTTATCCGGTTGAGTGACTACCGCAACGACTTTGCCCGTCGCCGCAAGCCTTTCGAGAGCGGGCACCGCAAATTCCGGAGAGCCTGCAAAAACTATTTTCATATCAGTCCTCCGCTGAAACGTCGTAAAGATCTTCCGCCTTGTCGATGTATAACACCCCGTCGAGATGATCGAGTTCGTGACATACCGCGCGGGCAAAGAATCCTTCCGCCGTGAGCTTATGCTTTTTACCGAAACGGTCGTAATATTCTCCCTTTACCTTGTAGGGACGGACAACCGTGCCCTGTTTGCCCCTGACGGAAAGACAGCCCTCGGGACCGCTCTGTTCGCCCTTGACAAAGAGAATCTCGGGATTGATCAGCTCGTAATATCCCTCGTCCACGTCGATCACCACCGCGCGCAGGGCTACGCCTATCTGAGGCGCGGCCAATCCCGCTCCTCGCTCGGCACGAACCGTTTGTTTCATATCGTCAAGCAGAGCCCAGAGCTCATTGTTGAAATTTTTGACAGGTTGACACTTCTGTCTCAGAACGGGATCTCCGTTCTGTACTACGCTGCGCACAGCCATAATTGCCTCCTATGAGAGATTGGCGGGATTTTCCTCTACATAGACGAAAGTCTTACTGTCGGAATATCTTGCCGCCATATCGTAAATGGTCTTTAAATATTTTCCGCTTTTAAGGCGCATAAGCACCTGAAACCTGAATTTTCCCTGTATCCTCTTTATAGGCGAACGCATTCTGTTCAAAAATATAAATTCGTCCCCGTCCTGCGCGCGGAGTTTTTCCGTTTCTTCATAAACGTTTTTCAACACGTCCAATGCGGACTGCTCGTCCTCGCCCGTAATCATTATTCTGCAAACGAGCGCGTACGGAGGATAGAAAGTCGTCTCTCTTATCCTGATTTCGTTTTCAATAAAACCGAGATAATCGTAGTTGACGGCATATCTTAAAATATAGTTTTCGGGACAGTAGGTCTGTAAGACGACTTTGCCGCTCGCGTCGGCGCGGCCGCTTCTGCCCGATACCTGAGTTACAAGCTGAAAAGTGCGCTCGCCACTGCGGTAGTCCTCGAATTGAAGGCTCATATCGGCGTCGAGTATACCTACTAGGGTTACCGACGGAAAATCGTGTCCCTTTGCCACCATCTGCGTTCCGACAAGGATATCCGCGCGCTTTTGCGAAAAGGCGCTCAAAATTTTATAGTGCCCATCCTTGCCGCCGACCGTGTCGTTATCCATTCTGAGTATTCTCGCCTGAGGGAACATTGCGTTCAGGTCGGCGACTACGCGCTGTGTGCCCGTGCCCCCGTAACGTATATGTATCCCGCCGCACTGCGGGCAGGCAGGCAGCATTCTGTACTTGGATCCGCAATAGTGACATTTGAGGCAATCGTCCTCGCTGTGATAAGTCAAGGTTACGTCGCAATGTTCGCACTTAGCCACGTAACCGCAATCGCGGCAAAGTATCTTCTGCGAATAGCCGCGTCGGTTTAAAAATATTATGGCCTGGTTGCCATCCGATAAAGTTTTGCCAAGCTCCTCCCTAAGCGCGGAAGAAAACGACGTGTTGTTGCCACGCTTGACTTCCTTTCGCATATCGGCAATGATAATCTCCGGCAAGGGACGCTTGTTAATTCTTTCCGTCAAAGTAATGAGATTATACTCGCCCTCGCGCGCCCTTGCATAGCTCTCCACAGACGGCGTCGCGCTGCCTAACACGAGTTTACATCCGTTATATTCCGCTCTCAACCTGGCAATATGCACGGTCGAATATCTTGGAGCGGTCTCCGAAAGATAGGACGCGTCGTGCTCTTCGTCTATGATTATGGCTCCTATGTTTTGAAGCGGAGCAAATACCGCGCTTCTTGCGCCCACCGCTATTTTCGCCTCGCCCGAGCGCAGTCTCCACCACTCGTCGAACCTTTCGCCCGCGGACAGTCCGCTGTGAAGTATTGCGGCTTCCCCGCCGAAACGCGCCCTAAGCTGGGAGAGCATTTGCGGGGTTAGAGAAATTTCCGGCACAAGAAAAATTGCCGTCTTTCCGTTTTTAATCTGATCTGCAATGATGCGGAGATATATCTCGGTTTTGCCGCTGCCCGTTACTCCGTGAACGAGGTGTACGGTCTTGTCCGTATTCTCAACCGACATAACGGCGGCTAATTGCGCGGGGGTAAGTTTTTTATCCGCGCTTTGCCCGCTTATAGCCTCGAAGGGCTTTCTTGCAATCCTCTGTTTTTCTATGTAAATTGCGCCCTTTTCGATCAAGGCGTTAACCGCGCCTCTGCCGAACTCGGAGCATAATTCCGTAAAAGCGTATTCTCCGCATTCGGAAAGAAAATCGAGGCATTCCCGCTGTTTTTTTGCGGATTTTGAAATTGATACCGATATATCCTTGATTTTAGCGTATGATTTATATATTTCACGCACTTTCCCGAGACGCATTTCAGAGGGGATAAATAACCTCAGCGCGGATGCTTTAGGAACTTTATAGCGCGAAGAAATGCGCTCCATCAACGAAAAGCATTCGGGAACGAGCGCAGGAAGTTCGTCGAATATCTCGCTGACCGGTTTTATCTTTTCCGTCGGGTAGGAAGGCGTTTCGGACAAGCCTATTACGAACCCGTCCATAGTACGCGATCCGAAAGGAACCTTTACCCTACTGCCGACTTCAAGCCCGGGCTCACAGGAATATTCGAATATTTTGTCCACCTGACTGTGGGCTATGTCTACGATGACCTGTGCGTACACCTGATACTATCAGTCCTTTACGCACTTGACTTTGCCGCACGCGATTTCGCGGCTGGCTACGGCCAATTCCTTGACTATTTCATTGCTCTTGGGATTGGGCGAAGTCTGATCGATAATCTGTCTTGCGCGCTTGGCCGCAACTACGCAAAGGCAATAGCGCGAAACGGGCTGGCCGTCCGTGCCGAGCTGTTCTATAAGAAGATCTACGGGGGGATTATTAATCATTATATTTCTCCTTTTCTTTTAGGATTATTTGTTCTATTTTTTTAACGCACTCGGCGAGCACGTCGTTTATTACAACGTAGTCGTACTGTCCCGATAAAGAAAGTTCATACTCCATTCTCGCAATACGTTTTTCTATTTCCATCTTATTTTCCGAGCCGCGCGCTTGAAGGCGGGAACGCAGCGCTTCCTTGTCGGGCGGAGCTATCATAATAAGTATTGCCTCGGGATTGGATTTTTTAACCTGCAAAGCGCCGTCCACGTCAATTTCTAAAATTACGTTTTTGCTTTCAAGCTGACTTTGCACAAATTTTTTGGGCGTGCCGTAATAGTTTTCAAAATGCTTGTTGTATTCGAGAAATCCCTCTTCCCCGATGAGCTTTTCAAATTCCTTTTTTGTTATGAAAAAATAGGATACTCCGTCGATCTCGCTTTCCCGCGGTTTGCGTGTAGTACAGGAGACGGACAGGGCGAAGTCGCCCTTTTTCATAAGCTCGCGTACGATTGTGCCCTTGCCCACGCCGGAAGGACCGGACATTACTATAAGCAAATTTTTCATAAATTTTACTCCACGTTCTGAACCTGTTCGCGCACTTTTTCGATTTCGTTTTTGAGCGCCAACCCAAGGCGGGTAACTTCGATATCATTCGACTTCGAACAGACCGTATTGCTTTCACGGTTGAATTCCTGTACGAGGAAGTCAAGCTTCCTGCCCACAAGCGTTTCCCTGCAAATGGCGCGGAACTGGGAAATGTGCGAGTGCAGTCTCGTCAACTCCTCGTCGATATTGCTCTTATCCGAAAACACGGCAACTTCGGTAAGAAGTCTGCCCTCGTCCACGTCGACTCCCTCGAGAATCTTTTTCATTTTTGCTTGAAGCTTGAGCCTGTAATTTTCCGCGACGGCGGGAGCGCGATCCTCGACTTTACCGACCAACTGCTCTATTGTATCCATTCTGGAAAGCATATCCTCTTCCAGCTTTTTACCTTCGGCTTCGCGCATTTTGTTGAGGTTGTCCAAAGCGGAGGCCAACGCGCTGTCGAGCGCGGATATAAGTTCGTCGTCTGCGGCGGACTTGTCCTCCGTTTTAAGCACGTCGGGATAACGGAGTACGGACGTAACGGTCACGTCGAAAGGCAACCCGGGGAAAAGCTTATTGATCTTCTCGGCAGATTCGAAGTATGCTCTTGCCATACCTTCGTCGAGGTTCACCTTCTTTTCCCTGTCGCGCTTGTCCGTAAGGGATATGTAGACGTCAAGATGTCCGCGAGTCATTTTCCCGCGGATAGCGGCGCGTATATTCTCTTCATAGGCCGTAAACAGTCTTGGACTCTTGATCGACACGTCCAGATAGCGGTTGTTGACAGTCTTTATTTCGACCGTAAGTTCGATCCCTCCGGCCTTAAATTCTCCTCTTCCGTAACCTGTCATACTGTACATAGCTCAGCCTCCCGCGCCCCAAATTTATACGTAAATCATTATAGCAAAGTTTTTTATAAATTTCAAGCGTTAACGGAAGGATTAAAAAAATTTGTATACCTTTTTAAGCAAGCTTTTTCAATAATCTATCTTGGAGTCGCTCGCAACTCCCCTCAGTCTCGAAGTAACGACTCTATACCTGTTTTGCGGCGAAACCTCGAACAGCGTGGCGTTTTGATTGGACGTGGCTATTGCCCCCGTGATATCTGCAAAATAAGCCGTTTTACCCGCCGTCATAATTATGGGTACTCCGTACAAATACGAGTAAGCCCTTATCAGCATAGGCGGTATATTGTCGCGCAACTCTTCCATAAGAACCACAACCGCCCCGCAGCCACAGGCCGTCAGGCTCTTAAAGGTATCGGGAAAAAGCAGGTCGTTTTCTATGCAAACGCCCACCTTGCAACCGTTTATTTTATATAGTCCCAACGACGCGCCGCTCTTGTAGTCCTCGTCGTCGAGCACGTGGTTCATATCGGATATACCCAAGAGCTTTCCCCTGTCCGCAACCGAAGCCGACTTTCTGACAAGCCCGCGACTGATCGTACGGCAACCGCATACAAGCCCGCAGTTGGAGCTTTTGGAAAGCCTTGCGGCGTCCTCGAACTTTTCCGTTTCACCTTTGAGTTCTCTCTCGTAATCGACTTCGCCGAGTATTCCGAAGCCGAAAACCGCCACGTCGCATTGGGGCAATTCTTCCTCTCTTTGGTCCGTAAGCACACAAAACACCATATTGTACATTTTATTAATTTTTACTGAAATGTGTGAAAAACGTTTTAAGTTGCTCTTCGTCCGCATATTATATTTTTGATCTTATCATTTAGAGGTGCAGAATGAAAAAAATAATAACCGTTCTACTCATTATATGCTGCCTTGCGGCCACAGTGACGCTGTCGGCCTGCGACAAGGGAACAGAAAAAATCTCAAACTACGACATATATGCCAGTTACGACGAGGAAACGGGCGTGCTTACCGGCACGGCGAAGCTGGACTATTACAATAACACCGACAACGAATTGAGCGCGCTCAAATTCAATCTTTACGGAAACGCGTTCAGAGAGGGCGCAAAAATCAAGCCTGTTTCCGATACTTACAAGAACCGCGCGTACTATTCTGGCGACAGCTTCGGCAAAATGGAAGTCAGCAACGTTGAGAACTGCTCGGGCTGGGATATCTGCGGCGAAGACGAAAATATACTCGCCGTAAATCTTTTAACCCCAATATATCCCGAAGATACGGTTACCGTGACGATAAGCTATACCCTGACTTTAGCCAAAGTCAACCACCGTACGGGAATAACTCTGCACACAGTAAATTTCGGTAATTTCTATCCCGCGCTCTGCTACTATTCCAAAGAGGGCTTCGTGGAATGCCCCTATTACTATTGCGGCGATCCGTTCGTTTCAGAATGCGCAAATTACAGCGTAACGCTCGATTTCCCCCAGGAATATATTGCGGCTACCAGCGGTAAGATGTCCTCTGAGACGTCGGCGGACGGTAGAAAGAAGTGCTCCTATTCGCTTGCAAACGCCAGGGACTTTGCCTTTGTGCTTTCAAAGGAATTCAAGGTGGTTTCCGCCGAAGCTGACGGCGTGGCCGTAAACTATTACTACTTCAACGACGCCAACGCGCAGACGGGACTAAACGCCGCGACCGAAAGTCTTAAATTCTTTAATACGACGTTTGGCAAGTACATATATCCCACTCTTTCCGTCGTGCAGACCGGATTTTGCTACGGCGGAATGGAATACCCCGGTTTGACAATGATAGCCGACAGTCTGGACTCCGACAATACAATCTACACGATAGTTCACGAAAACGCCCATCAGTGGTGGTACGCAATGGTGGGAAGCGATCAGATAAACAACGCATGGCAGGACGAAGGACTTGCGGAATACTCAACGCTTATGTTCTTTGAAAGCACCCCTGCTTACGGTTTTACCCGCAAGGGAATAGTCAGTTCCGCGACCAATTATTACAGGGCTTTCTTCAACGTTTTCAGTCAGTTAAACGGAACTATAGATACGACGATGACAAGACATCTCGGCGAATACAAGAGCGAGCTTGAATACAACAACATCGCCTACAATAAGGGACTTATACTCTTCGATATGCTTAGAGGCGCGGTCGGCGACAACGACTTCAACGCGGCGCTCAAAAAGTATTACCAGAACAATTTGTGCAAGACTGCCTCGCCCGAAAATCTCATAGCGAGCTTTACGGGAGGCCCCAACGTAGAAGGCATTTTCAATTCCTTTTTGGACGGCAATATTTTAATTTAAAAATATTAAATCCCGCCGCGGTGTTTCCGCGGCGGGATTTTTTTTCGCCGGGAAATTTTTTTTGTTTATCGCTTGCCAAAAGAAAAATCATAATATATAATGATAATAAGAAAAATTATTGTCAAAAAGGATAGTTATGGAAGTACCGGATAGTTGTACTAATTCAATACTATAAATTAATTCCGTTCGGATAAGTTTTACCGCGCACGGAATTAATTCCGTGCATTTTTATTTTGGAGAAATACGGTATGGTAAAATTTTTTATCTCCGCGGAAAACGGAAAACTTGAAAAGACCGACGACTTTAAAGATCTGTGCTGGGTTGATCTCGTAAACCCCACGGACGACGAATGCGAGGACGTCTCCCGCGTTACGGGTGTGCCCGAAGATATGATAAAAGCCGCGCTGGACGAAGAAGAACGCGCGCGTTCGGAATTCGACGAAGGCTGCAGTATGTTCCTCGTCGACTGTCCAATACTCGAAGAGGGCGACAACGGGGACATTTATACCACTCTCCCCCTCGCCATTATCTACAACAAGCGCTGTATTGTTACCGTGTGCTTAAAGGGCAATACCGTCTTAAAGGATTTCATCTCCGGCAGGGAGAGAATTTACTGCGATAAGCCCGTGCATTTCGCGCTCACGTTTATGCTTGACAACGCCAAAAGATTTTTGTACTGTCTGAAACAGATAGACCGCAAAAATCACCGCATACAGGCCGAGGCGGGTAAAACGATGAAGAACGCGGAAATCATACAGCTTTTGGATTTACAGAATTCACTCGTATACTTTTCCACCTCCCTCAACTCAAACGAGAGGGTACACGAAAAGCTTTCCAAAGCGGAGGCAGTTTCGACGCGTGAAGATTATCAGGATTTATACGAGGATGTCAGCATAGAGAATAAACAGGCTATAGAAACCTGTAACATTTATAAAAATATCCTAAGCGTGACAATGGACGCATACGGTTCGGTCATATCCAACAATTCCAACGACACTATGAGAAAGCTCACGATAATAACCATTCTCTTGGCCGTACCCACTATGATAGCGGGCTTTTGGGGAATGAATATGCCCGTCCCCGGCGAAACGGGCGTGGGCTTTTTGGAAACAGGTTGGTTCTGGCTGGTAATTGCGGCGACAGCCCTTCTTACCGCGGCCATAGCAGTAGTCATAATTAAGGGCAATCCCTTTGAAAAATTACAGAGAACGAGAAAAAAGCGTAAAAAGGATAAAAAGAACAAAGAGGATTGACGGATGCCTATTCTGCAATACCGCTGTGAAAACTGTAAAAAAGATTTTGAGGAACTTGTAAAAAAGTTCGACGACGCGGTTTACTGTCCCGTCTGCGGGAATGCCGCCAAAAGATGTTACTCGGGGGAAGTTTTTTCCGCCACCGGCAAAGCGGTTAAAAAGTGTTCCGGAAACTGTAAGACCTGTTCGGGCTGTAAATGATAAATTAAATTTAAAAAATATTTTTAAAACGAGACCGTTTTTTGCGGCCTCGTTTATTTTTTAAAAAATTTTAAAAGTCCTGTATAAACTTTTTATTTGTGGCAATAAAAAATCTATGAAACTCAACGGGAGGCGTGTATGCGGGCAATGAAACTTTTGATATTAGCTGTAATGTCCGCCGCAATCCTCGCGGGAGTGGGGCTACTCCCCGACAGGCTCTGCTTTGAAGGAGGCGAAAACTATACGTTCTATTGCGGAACGAGTTCCAGCGACTGCAAAACCGTAGTCGCCGACAAAAACGCCGAAATTCAAAGATTATTGTTAAAAGAAGTCTGCGGTGAAAGTTGCAGGTATGATTCGCTCGATCTTGAAAGCTTTTTAAAAAGATACGGCGGGGAAGTTGTCTTTGTGGAAGAACTTTCGGACAGCGTGAATTATTACTGTAAAGCAGATTTGCCCTACTCCGTAATTTTACGCGGAAAGGAGATAAACCTGCACATCTGCGTGCGGAGCGAGTTTACCGTTGCAGGTTCGCCGATAATTTTCGGCGGATACTGAATAAAAGGCTGAAATGCCGTCAAAAAAATAAATAAGGAGTTTAAAAATGAAAGACAAAGAAAAGACCAAACCCACGAAAAAGAAAATTTTAACCTATTACCTCATTTTGGCGGCTTGCCTTCTGGTAATCGCCGCAGTAACCGTTGGCGTAGTATTCGCCGTAAAAAATAACAGCGTTACTCCCCCCAGCATAAACGGCGGAGGCAATACGGATAATCCGGACAACCCCGATAAGCCTGATAATCCCGACAATCCGGACAACCCCGATAAGCCTGATAATCCCGATAAACCCACTAACAGCCAGTATGAATTCATTGTGCCCGTTAAAGACGTAAACCTCACTAAGGCATACGTATTCGGTTACGACAAAACTCTCGACAAGTATTGCCATCACGAGGGTATGGATTTCAGCTGCGAAGCGGGTTCCGAAGTTATGGCCGCAGTTGACGGCACGGTAAAGAGCGTTGCTACGGACGACAGGCTGTACGGCGGCGTCGTAACCATAGAACATGCGAACGGCATTGTAACCGTTTACAAATTTATCGATCCCAACGAAAATCTTAAGGAAGGAACCAAGGTCAACCGCGGCGACGTCATCGGCAAGGTAGCTAAAGCAACCGGCTCCGAAAATGCGGACGGCGACCATCTGCACTTCGAAGTTATGAAAAACAACGAATTGACGGATCCCGACGAATATCTCGATATAATTTCCAAATAATACGACATCCCCATAAAAAGACTGCCTTCCCGAACGTTTTCGGGAGGGCGGTTTTTGCGTCTTTAAATTTACAGCGTCAGTCCGGAATAATTAATTACGGCGCACTTTTCCACTCCTTCCATCGGCGATAATAAGTAATCGGAAAGGCAGCGTATATTGACGCCTCTACTCAAAGCTTGCGCCTTTATTTCCCCGTCGTCTTTTGCTTGAGGGAATTTTGCGATAACGTGCAAACCGCTGCCGGTATCTCGCACTTCGCATATGCCGTCGAGCCGTTCAAGCAACTTTTTTCTAACACCGCGGTAATAATTTTTCAGGCGGGAAATATGTCTTTCGAAGTGCCCGCCGTTGAGCATTGCCGCCAGCGCTTTTTGTTCGAACAGCGGAACAATGTTTGCGCTTGTAGAAAACAGCGACATATATTTTTCGTAAAGCGCGGCGGGCAAAACCATATAGCCGAGTCTCATAGAGGGCGCGAGGCTCTTTGAAAAGGTGTTCATATATATCACTTTTTCCGGGCATAAAGCATAGGTGCTTTCAAGCGGTTTCCCGAACAACCTGAACTCGCTGTCGTAGTCGTCCTCTATAACAAAGCGCTCGCCCCGCTCCGCCCAGTTGATAAGTTTGGAACGGACGGATACGGGCATGACCGCGCCCGTAGGGAACTGGTGAGAGGGAGAAACATGCGCCGCGTCCGCGCCGACGGACGCAAGCTTTTCTATATTCATACCCCTTTCATCCACGTCCACGGCAACCCACTTTGCGCCGTTGAGGGAGTATGTAGAAGAGATTTTTCCGTATCCCGGATTTTCCACCGCAAACAGCGTATCCCGTCCGAGGAGCTGAACTATTACACCGTATAAATGCTCCGATCCCGCGCCTATAATAATCCTCTCGGGATCGGCGTCGATCCCTCGGGAACGGTAGAGATAATCGGAGATAGCTGACTTCAACTCATAGTCGCCCCCGCAAGGCACTCTTTCCAATAGATGTTCGCCGCAGTCGGCAAGCACCAGTCTTATGAGCTTTGCCCAGGTCGAAAAGGGAAACATATGCGCGGGCGTACTGCCCTTGACAAGATCGATTTTATATTGTTTTTTTTGCGGTTCGCAAAGCGTTTTTTTGCGAGATTCAACCGTCGCGGCTATCGACTCCACCCTCTCCACAAAGTAACCTTTTCTCTCCTCCGTGCGAACGTAGCCCTCCGCAAAAAGCTGTTCGTACGCAAGCTGAACGGTAACGACGCTTACGCCCAGATCTTCCGCAAGACTTCTCTTGGAGGGAAGCTTTGTTCCCTCCTTTAATTTACCGCGCAGTATTTCCTTGCGGATTTCCGAATACAGAGTGTAATATTTATTCTTTTTGCCCAATTTGAAATTAAACATATCTGGTATTATAAAATTTTATTGATTTGAGTATTATAATAATACCATAACTCAGATATAATGTCAACGTTACAAAATTAAAAGAGGCATATTTATGAAGAGTGAAAAATCGATGTTTGCAACAAAATGGATTACTTACACGGCCGTGATGACGGCGCTTGTAGTGGCGACAAATTTTATTCCCGCCATTCCAACCCCTATGGGAAGAATTTATTGGGTGGACGGCGTGGTACTTATAGCCGCATTCTTATTGGATCCGCTTGCGGCGTTTATAGCGGGCGGCGTGGGCTCGTTTTTGTACGACGTGATTATGGCGCCGCACATGATGTTCCCCTCGCTTATTATCCACGGTTTACAGGGCGCAGTCGTGTCCGCCCTTTTACACTTTATCCTGCCCGAAAGATTTAAGAAATGGGAATGGATTAAAGCGCTTATATGCGCGATCGTAGGCGCGGTAATAGTAGTCTTGGGTTACTTTACTTATCGTTGTATTACAAACGGACTGCCCGTCGGAATACAGAATATCCCCCGCAATATCATTCAGGAAATAATAGGCATATCTATTGCAATGGTCATATGCTATGCGACAACGTTTAAAAAGCAGCTTGAAAAAAATAATCTACTGCCCGACTTCAGGAGACTTAAACAAAACAATGCGTAAAAAGACACTGTATTTACGCTGTGTTTCATAGAGATTAAAAGCAAGGAGAGATAGTATCTTCCCTTGCTTTTTTATCGAGGATTTGCTATATTTATTATAATAAACAACAATTTATAATTAGGTGTTATTATGAGTAAGGCTTATGATTTTGTAAAACATTGCGAATGTTTTTATGTAGCAACTATGAACAATGAATTTCCTGCAGTAAGACCTTTCGGAGCTATTATGGAAGTAAATGACAAAATCTATATAGCTACGCACGACGGCAATGAAGTGCATAAGCAATTACGCGCCAACGGACATATACAAATTATTGCAAAAAAGAGAGATACAAGAGAATGGTTGCGTATTACGGGTATTGCGGAAGAATGCAACGATGTAGAATTAAAAAAGCGATTTATGGAAGAATGCCCTATTCTTATAAAGCATTATGGCGAAGCGACATCCAAACATTACTTAATGTTTAAGGTAACGGCAAGTAAAGTTGAGTTTAAGTAAATTTTAATTTAGCGGAGAAGTATTATGAAAATTGATATTAAAGCAATGAAGTGGACGCGAGAACCCAACGACTACAAAATCACTTCGGATAAGGTTGAAATTATAACGGCACCTCATACCGATTTATGGCAACGAACATATTATCATTTCAGAAATGATAATGCGCCGGTTTTGCAAATATCTACAGACGAAAAGTATTTCTCATTTGTTGTTAAAACTGAATTCGAGTCAAAAAAACGCTTTGACCAATGCGGTATCGTAATGTATTTGGATAGTGAAAACTGGATTAAAGGTTCTATTGAATATGAAAACGAGCAATTTCAGCATCTTGGCAGCGTAGTGACAAATATGGGTTACTCCGACTGGGCTACAACAGTCATTGATGCTTCGGTAAAATCAATGTGGTATCGGTTTAGCCGAAGAGAAGACGATTATTGTATTGAGTGTTCTAACGATGGTATAAATTTTAAACAAATGCGTATATGCCATATGTGGAATGGTAAAGAAACGATTCGCTTTGGTATTTATGCATGCAGCCCGGAAGATTCTTCTTTTAAGGCAACGTTTAGTAATATGCAAATTAAGAAATGTCAATGGCATGCACATAACAGACAGTTGCCCGAAGATTAATGAACAGTAAATTTCAATTTAGCGGAGTGTTAAAATGTTAATACGTATTGCGGAATTAAAAGACATCGACCTTATCAAACAATATGATAAACATATAGCCGAAGCCGAACTTACAAACGTGTTAATGTTGGGAAGAATTTTTATTGCGGAAGAAAATAATGATTTAATCGGTTGGTTACGATACAATTATTTTTGGGATAATACGCCGTTTATGAATATGCTTTATATTTTAAATAAATATCGTAAAAAAGGCTACGGAAAAGCATTAACGGAATATTGGGAAGAAAAAATGAGATGTTCAGGCTTCAATTCGGTATTAACGTCTACTCCTTCAAATGAAAGTTCTCAAAGCTTTTACGAAAAATTAGGCTACAAGGCAATAGGCGGATTTTTGATGAGCAATGAGTCGTATGAGTTGATATTGTCAAAAGAGTTATAAATTTAAATTAACCGTTAAAATAGCAGAAAAGAAAATAGCACGCAATACTTCGAAAACGAAGCCTGCGTGCTATTTTTGAACACAAAAAAATCCCTGTATCCTCCACCCGTCGGCGCGGCGGTTTTAATTTAAATATTTTCCGCTATTTTTTTAAGAAATTCAAGAGTGGTAAGCTTTACTGGCTTTACCCCTTCAAATTTAAATAAAGGAATGAGATCGCCCGTCATATATCCGCTTTCTATCGTCTTTAACGCCGCCCTTTCAAGTCTGTCTGCAAAGGCGGAAAGCTCTTCGATCCCGTCAAGTTCGCCGCGTTTTTTAAGCGCGCCCGTCCACGCCCAAATAGTCGCCACAGAATTGGTGGAAGTTTCTTCACCCTTCAGATGGGCGTAATAGTGTCTTGTCACAGTTCCGTGAGCCGCCTCGTATTCAAACTTCCCGTCGGGCGAAACAAGCACGCTGCTCATCATTCCTAGAGAGCCGAACGCCGTTGCGACGAGATCGCTCATAACGTCGCCGTCGTAATTCTTACACACCCACAGCACCCCGCCGTCGCTGCGCATTATCCTCGCGGCAACGTCGTCTATAAGAGTGTACATATAGTATATCCCCGCCTCTTCAAACAGAGAGGCGTACTCGCTTTGATAAATCTCCGCGAATATATCCTTGAAACGGTGATCGTAAATTTTTGAAATCGTGTCCTTTGCGCCGAACCATACGGAAAGCTTTTCCGACAGGGCGTAATTGAAACAGCTCCTTGCAAAAGCGCGTATGGAATTTTCCGTATTGTGCATACCCTGAATTATGCCGGGACAATCGAAGGAATGTATTAGCTTTCGCTTTATTTCCAGGCCGTCCTTGCACACCACGAGATAGGCGCTTTCACCCTCGTTCACGCTGTACTCGACGGCGTTATATATATCGCCGTAAGCGTGACGCGCTATAGAAATGGGCTTGGACCAACCCGCGACGTAAGGCGTTATACCCCGTACTATTATGGGAGTACGGAACACCGTACCATCCATGATCCTGCGGATAGTTCCGTTAGGACTCTTCCACATTTTTTTAAGACCGTACTCCTCTACGCGCTGCGCGTTGGGAGTAATAGTCGCGCACTTTACGGCAACGCCCAATCTCTTGGCGGCCTCTGCAGCCATAACGGTGACCTCGTCGTCCGTGGCGTCCCTGTTTTTTAAACCCAGATCGTAATATTCCGTTTTAAGATCGACAAAGGGTTCTATAAGAATTTCTTTTATCATCCGCCAGATTACGCGAGTCATCTCGTCCCCGTCCATTTCGACGAGCGGGGTTGTCATTCTGATTTTTTCCATAGTTAAATTATAAACTATTTACGGCCGACTTTACAAGCGTTTGTAGATATGTTTTCCAGTATGCCCGTTCTTATAAGCTTTTTGCTTTTAGTTAATGAAAAATCCGCCACGGCCTGATCTATAACGGAATTTAACACTCTTGCAAAATCCTTGAACCCGTCCGACAGCAGATAATAAGACAGCGAACCTGGGACGGTGTTAATTTCGCTAAGATAAACTTTACCGCCGCTTAAAATAAAGTCAAACCTTACTATGCCCCGCATATTGAGTTTTTCATATACTACGCGGGTAATTTTTTTAATCTCTTCCGATAATTGTTCAGGGATATCCGCGGGGTAAACGCTTTTACCGTGACCACCGTACTTCTCCTCATAGGAAAATATATCTCCCCCCGGCCTTGCCTCCTCACACTCCGAAGTTACGACTTTACCCGCCGAATAATATGCGGCGCAGTTGATTTCCCTGCGATCGGAAAAGTACTCCTCGATAATGACCGCCCTGTCGTAAAGCAGAGCACATTCCAACGCCGCGCGCAACTCTTCACGATTTGCAACCTTTTCAACGCCGATACTCGAACCGAGGCTCACAGGCTTGACTATAAGCGGAAAGTCGGGCATATTATCGGCCGTTTCCGCCTCCTCAACGCTCTTTACGTAAACGTACCGCGCCGTTTCAACGCCTATTGCCGACAATACCAGTTTGGTAAGATACTTATCCATCAGCGCGGAACTTTCGAATACTCCCGCGCTTGCAAGGGGTATATTCAGCACTTCGCATAGTCCGCTTATGCCCCCGCCCTCGCCGCTTCCGCCGTGACAACAGTTGAGCGCAACGTTAAACGATATAAACTTTTTCGGCTTACCCCTTTTATTTAACTCGTATACCCCTCCGGTAAAAAACATAGCCCGCGGACAGTTCACGTAGTCCGACGATGAAAAGTTGGATATATCCGCAAGCTTTTCCCCCGTATATATGTCTCCGTTTTGCGCTATGTAAACGGGAACGGTCTCATACCCCGCGCTTTTCAGAACGTTTAAAGCCATAGTGCCCGTGATTACCGATATCTCGTTTTCGTTAGACTGGCCGCCGAATATGACGGCTATTTTTTTATCCATAAAAAATCACCTCCGCTTAATTTTTCAGCTTTGGTGATCCTATGTCTTTTCCTCAGTATATATCGGGCAGATCGTTAAGAAATAACACCGTATCGCCTTCCTTCAAAATACCCTTTAACTCTTCCCGCGCGTTATCGAGCCCGAGAACGGTTTTTATCTTTTCCTTGTCTCCGCCGTTATCGAGATAGCCGTCCTTAACAGGTTCCACCAAACGTTCGCCGACAAGTATAACGTAGTCCAGCCCAACAAGTTTTTTACCTAACTCATAGTTCTCCGATTGTTCCAAGATACCAAGTTCCACTAGTCCTGGAGTAACCGCAATCTTTCTTCCGTCAAAGCTTTTCAACACCTCGATTGCGGCGGCCGCGCCCTTTACGTTGGAATTATATCCGTCGTCCAAAATATTTACGCCGCCCGATTTTATAAGTTGCAATCTGTGTTCTATATAATTGATCTCCGGAATTGCCTTGGCAATATCGTCCAAACTCATTCCCAAAACGGAAGCAAGTTTTGCCGCCAAAGCTATATTTTCAACGGCGTGTTTTCCAAGCAGTTTTGTATGAACCCTTGCGCTTTGTCCGTCCAGCGTCAAAGTAAAATCGCCGCCGTCCTTGGTACAAATTATATCGGATACGCAGTCGGCGCGGTATTTAGTGCAGGAATATCCTTCAAATAAACCAAAACAATCTTCCGCAATAACGGCAGAAGAGTCCGGCAACAGTATCTCTCCTTTGGCCTTTACAACGTTTTCGATACTCTTAAAACTTTCCAGATGCTGCGGGCAAATGCCCGTTATCAAGGAATAATCGGGCGGGCACATTTCACACAATTCCGCAATATCGCCCACATGCCGTGCGCCCATTTCCGCAATAAAAAAGTCGTAATCTTTCAGATCGTTGGAATTGATCGCAAGCGCAAGCCCCATAGGAGTATTGTGCGAACGTGGCGTAGACAATACGCGATATTTTGAACCGAGAATATCCGATAAAATATTTTTAGTGCTGGTCTTGCCGTAACTGCCGGTAATGCCTATCACTTTAATTTCCGCGCCGACTATCTTAGCTTTTGCTTTCCTTATATACCCCCTGTTGCGCGGGACTTCGTACAACTTATCCGCAAGATTTGAAAGCAGTATCAGGGGGATTATGATAAGCGGGAAAACAGCCAACGGAACGTATCTTAAATATGAAAATATTTCGTTGCCCCAGGCATAGTCCGCAAAGTTTAAAAGCGTTACGGCAATGTACGCAAATATCGCCGAAATAAGAGATAGTACAGTGTACAGTCTTTTCATCCTCGGAGTGAACGTCAAAGGCACTTTTAACGCTATTCTGTTATCAGCCCAAATATACAGCGGAAGGAAAACAAGATATCCCGCAAGACCTATAACCGCGGCATATTCGCCCACGAACGAAAAGCACAGCCCGAGTATCGCACAGGAAAGCGCGCATAAAAGGGCCAAAAGAGCGTGCCTTGAAAAGGTCATATTTGCCTTACGATTTACCCACCCGAAAGTCTTTTTGCCGCTGTAACCGAACGACTGCAGGATACCGAGAAGCCTGAAACAGCACCCCGAAAAGAGCAGTGAAAAAATCACCGCGACTACGACGCATTCGACCGTCTTGGGAACAGAAATAAATATACCCATAATTACCCTAAAAAATCAGTTGTCAGACTGTTAAAAATTTCACTGTTTTCGGAAAAGCAAAAATGCCCTCCGTCTATTAGTTCCAGACGGCTTCCCGAAATCAGAGTGTTGAATATTTTACCCTCCTCGTTCGGAGGAGTTACGGTATCGTTCCTGCCGTATATCAGCAGAGTTTCATTGACTATATTGGCGGCGCAATCTTTTAAATCCTCGTTAACTATCTTCTTATAGCTCTCCCGCATAAGAGGGTTTAAAGATCTGTATTCCTCGCTGCCGAAATGCTTTTCCGCAAATTTGGGGAACAGTTTTTTTATCCGACGATATCTTGAAACCCTGCGCATATATTGGGGCGAACGAGGTTTTACTATCCCCGCGCCGCCCGTAATTATCAGTTTTTCACACCTTTCGCCCCTATCGGCCAACAGCTTTATCGCAACCCTTGCTCCGAATGAATGAGCTATAATATGGGGTTTATCAACCCCGGACCGCAACATAAATTTTTCAAGCCAGTCGGCATAATCGCCAACCGACCACGGAACATCCGTTTCCTCGCTCGCGCCGAAACAGGGAAAATCCGGGACGACCACCCTGTAGCATTGCGACAAAAATTTTATCTGATAAAAGAAGCTCTCTTTCTTTGAACCGTAGCCGTGCAAAAGAATTATATCCTTGCCGGCCCCTTCGCTTACGTAGGAAACAAATTTCCCGTCAATTAAAATTTTATAACTCCTTTACCATTACCAGACAGTCCTCGCCGTCGGGATAGTATCGCGTACGGGCGTATGCGCCCTTAAAGCCGCATTTGATATACATTTCCATAGCCGCAGCATTAGAGACGCGGACTTCGAGATAAACCTTTTCCGCTCCTCTCTCTTTGGCAATTTCGCAAAGTGATTTCAGTATCGCCGTGCCGACTCCGCCGCGACGGTAATATTCCGTTACTGCAACGTTGGCCACGTCAGCTGTATCAGCCGCAACGGTAATTCCCCCGTAACCTGTTATCTCGTCGCCCTCTTCCGCAAGTACTCCCGTGAAGCTTTCGGATTCGAAACTGGAAACAAGCATACCGTAAGTCCAGGGCTCGCCCGGGAAGCACTCCGCCTCGATTTCCGAAATTCTTAAAATATCCTTATAATTCCACTTTCTTATTTGCATTGAGGTTTTCCTCCGCCTGACTTTTACGCACGTATAACGCGTGAACTTCCTTTGAAACTTCCGCCTTTTCCGCGGCTATCGGCAAAAGATTTTTTACGTCAAGCTTATTGTAGTTTTCAAAACGGAGATCTTCGAAGCCGTATAGCGCGCAATCTAACTTGCCCACTTCTTCGGCCGACATATGACAGGGAGGCAAAACTATTCGTCCGTTTTCATAGCCGCAGACGTAGTAATGGTCGTGCGCGGCGTCTATAATAACGGAATATTTTTCGCTGTTGATATTATATGACAGAAGATCGAATGCGGTTACCGCTTTGATAGGTTTGTCTGCGGCAAGCGCAAAACCCTTTATCGCCGATAAGCCTATACGTATTCCCGTAAACGAACCGGGGCCGGTAACTACGGCAAAAAAATCACATTCTAAAGGACTTAACCCGACCTCGGACAATGCGCATTCGATCTCATCCATTAAAATGACGGAATGCCGCATAGCGCAGTCAGGCAAATAGCGGACAACGCTTTTGCCGTCCTTTAAAGCCGCCACCGTAAGATAGCGCGAAGACGTGTCTATAGCAAGATAATTACTCATATTTTATTTGCCTTACGCCCTCCCCGATTTTTTCAATATTCACGATTTTAACGTCTGCGGGAAGAACGGAACTTATATTTTCCGCCCACTCGATAACGCATATACCGCCCGCGTAAAAATAGTCGCACAGTCCGAGAGCCTCAGCCTGCGCTCCGTTTTTCAGGCGGTAACAGTCAAAGTGAAACAGCCGCCCGCCGTAATCGTTCATATATGCGTAAGTCGGACTTAAAATCTCGTCGTCGATACCCAGTCCCGACGCCACGCCCTTTACGAAAACAGTCTTGCCAGCGCCCATTTCTCCGTTGAGAAGAACCACGTCGCCCGCAGATAAAGTTTTTGCATACCCCGCTCCGAAACAAAAAGTCTGTTCGGGCAAGGTAGAAATAAATACCGCCATACGAGTACATTATAACCCGTACGACGGTATTTTGCAATAAATTAAAATTAATTTCTTTAAATTAAGTGATTATATTAAGCTTTAAATTTCTTTTGCCCGAACGCCCTTTTTAGCGTCCCGCCTTTTCTGATTTAACTTCTCGAACTTTGCGTTCGTAATTTTTATAAGGCGCGATAAGGGCTTATAAAGCAACACTACGGCAACGGTGACAAGCACGGTTTTAATTAAGTTGAAAAGAACTGCCCAATACCATACCGAGAGATAGTACTGCATACCTTCCGCCCAGGTGTCGCACATATGAAAGAGCGTCGCAAAGAACGGGAAGGTCAATAAATAATTTACGGGGATAGACCAAACGGCCTGCAATACGCAACAACCGGCAAGTACGACGAGTACGGCCTTAATGCCTTTGTACTTTTTATAAAGCAACGACGGCACAAGAATATAAGGGAGCATTATCAGTATGTTTGCAGCTTCGCCTACGCCGCCTGTTGATGAGAACGTCGCCCAGTGTATAAGTTCTTTCAAAACACCCACTATAACGCCCGCAACCGGGCCGAGAGAGAATCCCGCAATCAACACGAACGAATTGGAGAAATCCACTTTAAGAAAGGGTACAGCGGGGATAAGCGAAAACTCGAGATAAGGCAAATACAAGACGTAAGCAAGCGCGGTAAATAGCGCCATATACGAAATGCGCGTCGCAGTAAAGTAGTGCTTGAACGCGTCCTTTACTTTTTGGCTCTTAGCCTGCGATGCCGGCTCGCCCGCCGTCTCAACTGCTTCCGCCGCGCTACTTACGGCAACTTCTTCGCAAGCATCATTGGTCTGTTCCATACAAAAAACACCTCTTGAAAATTTATTTTTAAAGTTGTTCTTTGTATTTAAAAACGCCCCGAAAATATCGGGGCGCAAAACGAAAAAACGCTTTAATCTTCTTTTATCATCCGGACTGTACCGTCGGTACGGGAATTTCACCCGTTCAGGGCCTTACGGCCGTCGTGGACTTTACCACCGGTGGGGAATTGCACCCCGCCCCAAAGAATAACTTTAAATTGTATTTTTATTATATTCAACGTAAAACGGCTTGTCAAGCAAATCGTTTGATAAAATATGCTTTACCTTTGCACTCTTTTATATTAACCTAATAAAGTTTTAACGGGCAACGAAATAAACTCGTCTATCCTGCCAGTAAAAGTATGGTCAATGCCTTTAAGTATTTCCTTATGCAAATTTTCTTTTTGCGGCAAAGCATTTAACCAAACTGCGCAAGGATCTAATTCGCCGACTTTGATAAACATTTTCTCGCCGGAAAAATTTTCGACGCCCTCCTTTGTCCTGTGGTAATTCAAATTCAAGACGGGATTAACCGCCAATATCTTTTTGATAACGGGATATAAATGCGAATACCAGATAGCAAGACTTGCCCCTGCGGAATTGCCGAAAACGTACATCTTCCCGGGATTGAGTTTATTAATTACGTATTCCGCCGCTGTTCCGAATACTTCCTGCGGACGAGACCAGCAATCCTCGGGAACGCCCGCGACAAATACGGAGTACCCGTATTCCTTATTTATCAGTTCGGCCGATTTAACGTATTTATTTTCAAATCCTTTTATCTCGCCGCCCAGCCCCGTAAATATTAAGACGCAATCATTTCCCGCGCCGTAAAAATCAATATTCATTTTTTCGCCCATAACGTAAAATCCGTTTTATAAAAAAACGCACAATTATTTTATCAAAGACGGCCGCAATCGTCAACGGGTTTCACAGGAAAAATAATAAAGCCGAATTGAATTAATATCAATTCGGCCGAAAGAATGTCAGAATTGGAAATACTGGAACGCGCTTGAATCGCCCATAGCGATGAGCCCAAGCCAGCAAAGCATTACGGCAATTATTCCGTATATAAACACAGAGATATTGTCCGCCGCAGTTGTAGCGCACGATAAAGGCAACGGCTTTTCATTGCCTGCATTACCTGCCTGCGGCAACTTGTACGCCATTACCATTGCCGTAATGAATATCGCAAGTTGGATTATCTGCAAAGCGTTTATTCCGAGGTCGCTCATCGTGTTTTCCAAAGTATCCCAAGAGGTAAACATCTGTCTGAACGCTAAACCGACTTCCGCTAAATTCTGCGCTCTGAACAGCACGCCGTTAAAGGTAAACAATAAAAATATCAACGACTGTCGCAACAATTTGATGGCGGGATTTTCCGGATCTATTTTGGCTTTTTCGCACAGCTTTGAAAATGGTTTTCTAAGCAAAGTCTCCAAGCTTATCATAACCCCCGCGACAACGCCCCAAATTACGAAAGTCCAGTTTGCGCCGTGCCAAAGTCCGCACAAAGCGAACACTATCAAAGTGTTTATTATCTTTCTTGCGGTGCCCTTTCTGTTGCCGCCCAAAGGTATGTAAACGTATTGCGTGAACCATTGGTTCAAGGTTATGTGCCACCTACGGAAAAACTCCGTATAACTTGTAGAGGTAAGCGGCTTGTCAAAATTCTTACTCA
The DNA here is from genome assembly GCA_910588645.1 of uncultured Christensenellaceae bacterium. Lineage (GTDB taxonomy): Bacteria > Bacillota > Clostridia > Christensenellales > Borkfalkiaceae > Coproplasma. The sequence goes on along the minus strand of CAJUOY010000003.1, from coordinate 66,559 downwards.
GCTGAACGCCCATAAGTCTTGCGGCGCCCAGCGCTATCTCAGAATATCCCGCAAAGTCGTTGTATATTTGTATCAGAAAAAGTCCGCTAGCTATAAAGACGGCAAGTCCGCTCGAGACGCCTAAGCCAGAATAAACTTTGTTCACGAATATGCCGCAGAAATCGGTCACAACGCATTTACGGAAGAAGCCCGACAGCAACCACTTTCCGCCTTCGAGAAGATACTCTTCGTTGAATTTTTGTTCCTGTCTGAGCTGAGGCAGCAGCGTCTGGGGCTTTTCTATCGGCCCTGCGACAAGCTGCGGGAAGTAAGCCACATAGAGAGCAAAGTACCCGAAATGCTGCTCCGCTTTAAATTTACCCCAATACACTTCGACCACGTACGACAGTGTCTGAAAAGTATAAAACGATATGCCCACCGGTAAAATTATATTTAAAACTATATCGTCAGAAGCGCCGCCGAAAAGTCTTATAACGCCGATTGCGCTTTCCAAAATAAAGTTAATATACTTGAAAAATATCAAAAGACCGAGGCATATTATGGGGGTAATCGCTAAAAATAGCTTTTTCAACTTAATATTCCGAGTGCGTTCTATACCGATAGCAAACCCGTACGCCGTAATTGTGGTTATCATTATAAGTATGATAAGCCAAACATTCCAGCTCATATAAAATATATACGAAGCTATCAACAGCATAGCCCAGCGCGCCTTATGCGGCAGAACCCAATACAGTAGCACAACCAACGAAAAAAAAACAAGAAACTGCCAGGAATTGAAGTTCATTTGTCCCCTCCCTTTTTCCAGTGCGGCAACATATTCAATATGAAAATACCGCCGCAACCGCGCCCGTTTCATACAGTTCCGCGCCTTTAAGCAGGGCATATGTCACGGTTAACACAAATGTAGCCGCCGAAATCGACGTTATCGAAATATGCGTTTTTTTGAAGATAGCAAAAAGGCACAGCGCCAAAGAAATTATAAAACCGATAATTATCGCAGGATTAGTCAATATAACGCTTTCCATAATCATACCCCCGCCGCTTTCAGATCTTTTATCAGTTGTTCGGTTCTGAGCGCCGCTACGAGATCGTTTAAATGATAATCGGAATCGAAGAAGTATCTGCCCTTGTACATATAGTCTTCAACCTTATAAATCGGCACATATCCGTAGGGCAACAGCATTTTTTCAATCTTTTCCGCAAACTCGAAGCCCTTGTCCCTTATTTCGGTACCCGTCCTCGAGCTGATATTTACGGGCGCGTAAGAAAAGCAAACTCTGCCGCCCTTATCGCTTATTTCGTCATAATATCCCGTAAGCTTTTTTATTCCTTTCGCCGAGGTAGTTGATTATTATTTTCAACTGGAACGCCCCGTTGATATCGCCGTTCATACCCATATTAAACACTGTATATTCTTTGCCGAACATGAAATCCATTGCAGGACTGACAAGCCCGTATGCCGTACTGCAGCCCGAGAAAAATATCAGTTTTTTATTTTCGGCGTTGAGTATCAACCTGTCCATATTGTCGGCAAGCAAAACGCTGTTGTTCACCGCCTGAAAACATGGCGGCAAAACCGCATTAATATGATAGGTTTTGAAATTATAGGGAAAAGCTTTTTCTGATACTTCCTCTATGTTATCCGAAAAATAGATCTCAGAAAAAGCGGAATGCAAAAAGCTGTTGCCCGCAACCTTTTTAATTGTATTCGGCAAAACAAGCGTGTCTGCCGTAAGCCTTCCGCTTGGCATATTTGTGGTAAAAGAGCTTGCAATTTCAATTACTTGTTTACCCTCTATTTCGGAAGGTATAACGAAAGGATTTACGTCGCCCCTGCCGCGGTATCCCGTCAGCGAAAGAGTGTTTGGAGCAATCTCGCTGAAAAGAAGATCGTCGCCGTCCAATCTTTTAAGCCATTCGGCATACAACGTTATTCTCTCCCCGTTGCCGACGGTAACTCTGCTGCCGAGCCCTATATGTTCGCCGCTTCCGAGGTATATATCCGTACCGCGGGCAATACCGTCCTGGAAGTTCATAATGTACGCCGTATTGGACGCCGCCATATCAGTTATGCAATAGCCATCGAAATCCCATTCGCCGCGCATAATGTTTACAAGCAGATTTGTATTTGCGCCCACCCAGTCCGTTCCTATACGGTTCATCGCGGACATTACCGCGTGAGCGTTGCCCATACCTTCCTTTGAAGAGAGGGCGTATTCGAAGGGCAGCAGCATAATTTCACGCGCTTCCTGTTCGTTCAGCCAAACGCTTCCGCCCGCCCTGTGATCTTCCTGATCATTGAACGCAATGTGCTTTACGTTTGCTATTACGCCCTTGGACAGTATTCCGCGGATTTCATATACAGCAGCAATGGCCGTAAGATATGGATCCTCCGAAAAATACTCGTGCGAGCGCCCGCCGAACGGCATTCTGTGAATGTTTATTGCATTTGCATACAGCGAGCTGTAACCCAACGCCCGCGCGTCCTCGGCAAGCATTTCTCCGACCTTTTCAATCAGTTCGTTATTGAACGACGACGCCCAGATACCTTCGCTGGGCATAGACAGCCCGCCCTTGGAGCCTACGACGCCGGTGGGGCCGTCGTAATCCTTGGTATCGGGTTTTACGACAGACTCCAAATATACCGTGGTGTACATTCCGTTTGTCAAGAGAAAGGACTGATCTTCAAACGTCATCTGGTCGAGAAGTTTATCCCAGTCTTCGTCATCGTATTCCTTTCCGCGGAGCATTGCCAAAGTCATTCCGTTATTTTGTCCGTACTTATGCTTTTCCGCCTCGGGATTTTCGGATATAGCCTTTTGCCTCTGCAAATCGGCAAACATCTTATCCGTTACCGAAACGACTATTTTGGCCTTGGGAAGAGTACCCGTCCAGTTGCTTCTCGAAACGTAAGTTACGGAAGTATCGCTGCCCTCGTACTTATTGAGAATTGCCGCAATTTATAAATTCGTTTATTGTAGATTGATATAACTTTTCGTCTACAGATTCGAAATATTTTTCAAATCGTCATAGCGGTTTTCACTCAACATAAGCTCCATAACTTTATGTTGGTTCTTCATGTCGTGGCGCAACGCGCGCATTTCCTCTATGGCCTGCCCGGAAATGACAAGCATTTGCTTATCGGCCTCCAACAGCTTATTCTGAACTTCCAACGTTGTTTTTTCTTTACGGACTTTACAGTGAATATAAACCATTATATAGCTTGTGACGGAAATTATATAAATACCCGCAAGCACCAAACAATAATAAGGATCGAAATTTAATGATTCCTGCATTTTCATCACTGTTTTTACAATGATCAAAACTGTAGAAGCAACAGTATTGACCATGATCAATACAACCGAGACCAAAGGTATATCGCTGTAAGGCTTCAATGAATATCTGCGAATCAATATACTGAATCCTACTATAAACGCGTCGGCAAAATAGCAGACGAATTCAAAATATCCGCCCTTATGAGACGAATTTATAACCCCCAATACCTCGCGCCCCAAATCGGTGGTAGCTATTACGGTAATAAATACTGTTGCCCCCGAAATGAGCCTGCTTGTAACGTAAGTTCTGTCGAATAAGCCTAAATAAATCAATATCGTTAAAAGCCAGGCTATATGGAAGTGAATTCCCGCAACTCCGCGCCAAACCGAAGACAGCGCAAACAAAAACCAGTTCAACAGCGTGCCAACCGTAAATGTGCCCGCTATATGCGCTATTCCTATTGCAATAGTTTTTCCGTCCTTTTCCCAGTCGTAAAACACCCATACGATGGAAAAAGATATCGCCAACAACTGCAAAGCGAAAACTTCGTCGTAAACTATCTTAAAAAAGTCAAAAAAGCTCATCTCATTTATCCCTGAGTCAATTTTAACATATTAATTAAAATTAAAATTAAAATTAAACAATTTTAACTTGCATTTTGTAACTTTTTTTAATGTTTTGAAAACCCCGTCGACGCGTAAACGATACTATTGGGGCCGAATACGTAAAAAAACGCCTTCCGCTACAAGGAAGGCGTAAAAACGTTATGTTTTTTGGAGAGAAATTGTTTTAAAAATTATTTTATGCGTTTGCGTTGTCGGTTACGGTAAGACCTACGCAACCAAAGAACTTGTCGCCGCCGTTAGCATACGAAAGAACAAACGATTTACCGTTATAAACTACTGCTTCGGCAACGAAGGAATCCTTATCGGGCTTCAAGTCTGCTGCTCCGCCGGAAACCACGCCAACGGCAAGCTTGCAGTGAGTAGTATAGAAACTTGCCTGCAAAGCGGAAATATCTACTTTGATTTCCCAAGTACCGTCGTCTTTTGCGGTTATGGTCTTTTCAAAATCTTTACTTGCTATATCCCAACTCGGAGCGCCTTCATTCTGGTTATGCTGCAAATCGAAGTTATGATTCATAGCCTCGAGTTCCGCCTTGGTGAATCCCACGCTGGTACCGGAAACTACCATATAAAGCTTCGCTTCCGCGCCCGTTCCTTCAACTACAAGTTTAACGTCTGTAGAAGTGGTTGAACGTGTATCAACGTATTCAACTACTACAAGTCCGTTCTTCCAGTCGCCGGACGAATAAATCCTGAGCCTGTATATATTGTTGGGATCATTTGAATCAAGGGTATTATTCTCCTTGTCAATGACAGCGTTGGTAAAGTTGGAACCGTCTGCAAAGTGGAAGAAGTTTACAATGCCGAGTTCGGCATTTTCAATACTGATAGCCATTTCGCAAGTATATATTTTGTGTCCTGCGGCATTGGTTACAGGCTCGCCCACCGTAATCATCTTGTTGATAGCAACCGTTCCCCATACGTCGAGGCGCTCCATATCTCTTATGAACGCAAGCGCGCCTTCTCTTACCTGCTCTGCCGTAGCTTCACCGGTGAAATCGGTATAATCTACGCTCATTACAAGTGCGGGAAGAGTTTTCTTTTCGGTGCCTTCGCCTTCTGCCTTGGGAACGTCGAATTCTCTGTTTTCAAGTTTAAGGGAAGAACCTGAGGTTATGCCGGTCTTAGTTCCGGTATAAGTGTAATCAAGGTATTCGAGTTTGAGGTGATTTACGCCTGCCGTGGGAGAATAGGTCTTGTAACCGAATCTGTACCAGTTTTCGCCTACCTGAGCTTCGATGGAATCGGTCAAGGTTACAAAGTTTTCAGGATAGTTGTTGAGGTCTATTTCCTGAGTTTCTATTCTGTCGCCGTTCTGTGCGCGGAATTTGATATCCATCCACTTACCCTTGAAGAGATCTTCAACTAAATTCTCTTCACGCTTGATGGTAACGCCGTCCTCTTCGTAAACGGGAACTTTTTTACCGTTTTCATCGGTGGTGGTTACTGCGGGATATCCGCCCTTAGTGAGTTCTCTCAAATCGAATTCGAGGTCGAATTCGTTAGTGCCGGCCTTCTTCTCGATCTGTGTGCCCTTGAGCTCGACGTAATCGTTGCCCTCATAAAGGAAGAGGTAAGCGCTTTCCGCCGCGTCGAAGTTACCGTTTATCGCAAGGTAAGGAACTGCAACATCCGCGCCGTCTTCCTTAACGTTCTTGTAATAGAACTCGATACCGAAAATTTCAAGGAGCTTGGGCTCGTAGTTGGCAGTAAGAACAACGGAAACCTTGGTTCCCTTTGCAATTATGCCCTTAGGAGCGTTGTTCCAATTTTTGAAAGGGAAAGGCGTGCCGTTTACAACCTTAACGGGCGTGGGAACAGCGAAATCGCTTTCGTATTCCTTATCGAACGTCCAGGTGATCTCGTCCTTCTTCTCGTCGTGGTTAAATCCGGTAAGATCTTCCAATTTAGCATAATCTTCCGCGGATAATTCGCCTCCTTCGAGTTTAAGCGTAATTTTACCTACAACGGCTTCGTTGAGGTTAACGTCCGCGGTTTTTTCACTGTAAGAAACGAGATATTTGGTTTCGCCGAGGGCAAATGCTTCGCCGCCCTTCTCATATGCTATGGCGTAGTCGGTAATAACTGCCGATCTGCCGGTTTCGTAATGAGCGGTAACTTCCATACCGGTCTTATCAACCTTTTCACCTGCAAAATAAGAAAGCTTTGTAGGAGCTTTTGTTACTTCGACGCTCTTAACTATTTCTTTTAATGCGACGGTCACCGTAACGGCTTTCTTCTTTACGGTGAAAGAATACTTACCGCCTTTTTCGGTTGCACCCATAACTTGCGATACCTGCCAACCCTTTTCAGGGGTTACGGTAAAGGTAACAACCGTACCTTCTTCCAATTCGGAAGGAAGTGTTTCGTAACCTTCAACAACGATGGTGCTGTGTCCGCCGTTGTCCCAGGTGATCTTTTGCTTCTCTCCCGAGCAAGCCGCGAACACGCCGCAGACTACGCTGATAACAATCGCCAGGATCGATGCAAGTACGATCTTTTTCTTCATCTTGTTTTCTCCTTATTTTATATTTTTTTCACAGCGCCGCTTATTGTAGCTTAAACGGCGCCGCTTTATGAAGACTTATTCGTTTTCGGGAAGTGGCTCGGATTCGCCGCTTACCTCTTCCCTGTTTTTGCCGAAGCGCTTCCTGAGTATTTCCTTTACGGGGAATAACAGGAACAGCGCCCATACCACAAACCCGAGGAATACCAGCACGTCGATTATGATAAGCACGACCTTCCACCAGGAGAAGCCCTCTTCGTTGAATGAAATTCCAAGCGTAGCTCCGTACTGTGTAAGAATGTCTTTATATTCGCCGATAAGTCCGGGATTGTTTTTGTAAGTGTTGTAAGTGTTTAAGGTGTCTACCGCCGTGTAGAGAATGTTATGAGCCGCATTGCGGGCGAACACCTCGTCCTTGCTCATATCCAATCCGTTACTGATCGAACCGGGATTGGGGTTAAGCCACATATCGTTTCCTGCGCGCACGCCCTGACGGGTATACATTCCGCCTTCGCTGCCGCCCGTAGAATAGTCGGTTATGAGCGAACCTCTGAAGCCCCATTCGTTGCGGAGAACTTCGACGTTCATTGCATAGTTTGCGCCCGCCCAGACGGAACCTATATTGTTGAACGCCGTCATTACGGAGTTTGCTCCGCCTTCCTTAACGGCAATTTCAAAAGGTCTTAAATAATTTTCCCTAAGGTTCTGTTCGGAAATCCAGGTATTTACTTCGCGGGGGTTAGGGCCCTCTTCACTGCAGGCAAAGTGCTTGATATAGCAGTTAAGTCCGTTGATCTTTGCGCCGAGAATGACCTTGGCGGCAAGCTTGCCGGAGAGAACCGCGTCCTCCGAATAATATTCATAATTTCTTGCGCTGTAATTGGAACGGTGCAGGTTTACGCCGGGAGCGTACCAACCGTTTACGTGGGTTGCGATAGCTTCCGCACCCTGTTGAAGTCCGAGCGCGAGCATAAGTCCCTTATCCCAGGAACAGCCTATAAGCGCTTCACTCTCGTATGCCGTCCAGCTGTTGCGGTCGGATTCGCTGCTCCAACTGCCCGAAAGGGAATTGGTATTGAAGCCTGCGGGGCCGTCGTAATCGTACTGACGCGGTTTGCCTACGGACTCTACCGCAACTCTGCGGAAACCGCCCATATGAACGAGATCGCGCATTTCGTCCGCGCTCATCTGATTGAGGAACGTCTCCCAAAGTTCGGAATCGTAATTTTCCGTCAAAGCCTCGATAAGATCCCAATTATATTCCAGCGTTGTGCCCTCGTCGGGTTTTGCGCCTTCGAGATGAGCCTTTGTGGGCTTTTCGGTAGAAATTATTTTACCTTCCGCATCCTTTGTAACAAGCACTGCAAGATAGAGTTCGGCATCTATTTCCTTTTTATAATCCTTGGGAAGAAGTTCCGCGTAAGCGTCGTTGTAATAGCGATTTGCCGCGTTTACCAGCGAGCCCGAGGCTCCGCTGTGTCTTTTTGCGGGATAGGTTTCTTTAAAGTTACTGCGGGAAAGCCATACGTCTCTCGAAATTCCGGCTTCATAGCCGTCGCTTCCTAAATTCGCATAGGCATAGCCGTTGTATTTCGAAGCATCCCAGGCAGAGTCCGCGCCCGTAAAGCGATTGGAAACCTTTACGCCCGTTACGGGATCTTTATCAATGAGTTTGCCGCTTTCGAGCACAAGATCAACCGAATCTATTACTTCGTGCGAGTTAGCCATAAGCTTGATCTCGTAACTGCCCGATTCCAGTTCGTATCCCCAGAAAGAGTTCTTGTTTTTATCGTAAGCGTCGTACGAAGCCATATCGTACGGAGTGAATTTAAGCGTAACCTCTTCGGAGGCGTTGGGCTTCAAAGTTGTGGTCTTGCCGAAATCCAGTAAATTTACGTGGGCCTTTTCTATGCCACCCTTGTATTGGGGCGTGTAGTAGAGCTGAACGACGTCCTTGCCCGCAACCGAACCTACGTTGGTAACTTTTACTTTGACTGTAATTTCGGTACCCGCGTCGAGCTGATCGAGTTTGTCTCCGTCTTTGAGCCTTACGTTATTTTCGCCGTAAGTTACACTGACTATTTCCTGATCGAATTCGGTATACGAAAGTCCGTGACCGAAAGGATATTGAACTACGGCGTTATAACCTGTGCCGAAAGAGTTTTCATAGCCTTTGAAAAATTCTTCGACATCGGCCGTTTCAAACCACTTGTAGCCGTAATATATGTCGTCTATATAACTTATTGAATTGCTTACTGCCTCGCGGTTGACGAACGTGGGATCATACTTCTGTGCGACCGCCGCGCTCCTTGTCACTATGTCGGTAAATTTGCCCGAAGGGTTGACTTTGCCGCTGAGTATGTCGGGGATAGCTCTTGCGCCGGATTGTCCAGTAAGACCTACATAAAGACAAGCGTCGACGTCCAACTCGTCGAGGAATCCCATATGCATAGTATTTGTTGTATTTAGTATTACTATAACTTTGGCAAAATGCTGTTTGAGATAGGTAATCGTAGATCTCTCCGCCGCGGTTATGTCGAGATAATTGGAAGGGATTTCCCCTACGTTCTCTCCGCCGTCGCGGCTTATAACGAACAGCGCAACGTCGCTGAAAGTTTTGGCCTGATCGATAACGTCGTTGAACAACGCAACCTCGGGCTCGGCAAGTTTATAGACGTTCCCGGAGTTCAAACCCGATTGGGGACGAATTGATCCGCTATTTTTGGAAATCCAGTTCTCGTATATTTTTGCGATTTCCTCGTTTACGTTATAAGAAGTGAGGTTATCATCCGCCCAGGTTTCGAGGTCGGCCTCAAGTCCGGCTTCGTCGTCTACGATGTAGTTTCCTTTCTCGTCCTCATGTCCGTACTTATCGGGATCTTCCAGATAATATCTGTCGAAAACGCGGGTTTCGCCGCGCAACGCTTCCATTAAAGTTACTTTTTTCTGTGCCGAAATGGTAGATGATCCGCTTCCGACGCCCTTAAGCAAGAAGCCTTCGTCCGTTGCTCCGTAACCGAAAACGTTCAAATTCGTAACGTCGCTGCCGAGCGGAAGCGTCTCGTTTTTATTTTTCAAAAGTACCGCGCTGGCTTCTTCGATTTCGCGGCAAAGCTGGTCGCCTGCTTTAAACTCCGCGCTCGCATTGCTGAAATCATCCTCGGTTATTCCGAGAAGACGGTCCACGCTCGGCGCAAACGCCCAAGCGAAAACGTCGCCGACAATCAGCGCGGCAAGCACAACCGCCATAACAACAAAACAAATAATTTTGACAATTAATTTCTTTGCCGTATCCTTCATCATTTCCTCCGAATTATTATTGCGTCACGCCCAAATAGGCGCAATACTCTGTCAAAAGCATAAAAATACTATCATTTTTTTATAATATTTATCATTTATTTCATAACTCGGCAGTTTTAAAGCATAACCTGCACGCCCTTTTATTCCACCTCCCGCGGGAAGGTTACGCACAGAGTGAACCAATTATCCTTGTAAGTTATCGCAGTGGTCCCGCCGTATTTGGAAACTATACCCTTTATGCTTTTTAAGCCGTACCCGTGGGAAGACTTGTCCTTTTTAAGCGTCACTATTTCATTATTAATAAGAACAGGCGCCGTCTCGTAATAATTGCGTATGCGGTAAACTATCATACCGTGCTGTTCGAAGAGGGCGATCTGAATTATCCGCTTTTCACAATCCTCTACCTTTTTAACGCTTTCAACTGCGTTATCTATAGAATTGCCGAAAACCGAACAAATATCCATAGTGGACATGAATTTGAGCAGTTTGCCGTCCGCAACCACGTTGAAAGTGATTCCGTCCTTTACGCAGCCCATTCGCTTGCCCGAAAGTACCGTGTCCAAAACTTCGTTGCCCGTAAGGCTCTCGGTCTGACGAATTTTTATGGAGCGACACATATCTTTGAGATACTCTTCCCTCTTTTGGAGCTCCTTTTCGTTCAAAATGACATCGACCTGATGTTTTAAATCGTGATAGTGTCTGCTTATAATTTCATCGTTCTTCTTGTATGCGCGATACTGGCGGTACTGCTTGTCCAGAATATTCTGCATTGCCGCAATTTCCGTCTGATTATTGAAGTTTTCCCTGAGTATTCTGTAAACGTAAACGAGCACAAGTCCGCAAAAGTCGAACAGCGTCCTTACTTCGAAAATCTTTTCCGTAATTTTTATTTCCGGATCATTACCGTAAGTAAGAAAGGCTACGTTGCTGGAAATAAAGCACACGAGAACAATGAATATTGTAGGCAACAGGGTTTTAACGGTGATTTCATCCTTGACGATGCGTGCGAAAAACTTCTTTTCACAGAATGCGAAAGCGGTAAAACATATAGAATAAATAACGACGGCAAAGAAATATTTAAACCATTCACTTTGGGCGAAACCAAGATTGAAGGTAACTTTGAGATAATAAAAACACTGCCATTCAACAGAGGCTATAAATTCCGCAACTATAAACGCCGATGCCCCGAGATAAACGGCCTCGATAAATCTGATTTTCCCGCAACAGAATATGAACAGCACCATAAACGCCGCCGCAACCGCGATACCCAAAGGCCACAGAAGGAGAGGAAAATACGAGGTCCCGAATTGCCAAACGGCAAAAACGGCAAACCAAAGCGCGGCAACGGCCGCAAGCTTTATGCCCGTGATCCTCTTTACCGTAAACGCAATAAATATAATGCAAGTGCACCATTCCGCAAATGCTGTAAAAATTTTAGGGATATCAAGCATAATTTCTCCCGAAAAAATTACTCGTTTGCAAGATAATTGGTCATATCATCCATAAATTGCTTGCGGCGCGCGCGACTTATTTTAAGCTCGGCATCCGCTAAAACCACGTACTCGCCGTGAACGCCGTTCACATGAGAAAGGTTGACTATATAGCAGTGATTGCACCGTGAAAACTGCTCCTTGGGAAGCAGATTTTCAAGACCGTGAATGGTTTCATAGACGTAGTAAGGCTTTGTCAAAGTGTGGATTATCATTTTGTGCCCCTGACTTTCCACGTAAGAAATGGTTTCTATATCTATCCTGTCCATTCCCTTATCGGTAGAAAAAACCATATACTTGACGCGCGCGCTCTTGACCTTTTCTATACAGCGCGCAAATTCCTGTGAAAATGCAAAATAAGTCAAAGGCTTTAAAAGAAAACTGAAAGCTTCCACCGAATAGCCCTGGATAGCGTACTGCTCGTTACTGGTAATAAAAATAATTTTTACTTTTTTATCCATTTTGCGGATATACTCGGCAGTTTTGAGCCCGTCCATATGCTTCATGACGACGTCTAAGAATATTACGTCGTAATCCGCGGTGTATTCTGAAACGATATCGATACCGTCGTTAAAAGTGACGTAATGTATCCTCTCATTCCGCTCCTCTTTAAACCTGTCTATGTAATCTTGCAAAGTTTTGCGACACTCTTCGTTGTCCTCGACAATGGCAATTTTCAAACTTCGACCGCCTTTGAATTTTTTAACAATCAATATCTTTTGTGCGTTTAGTGGGCTAAACGCACAAACAGGGACGTCCCTGTTTTAATTTTTTTTGTAAGTATAACACGATTATTGAAAATTGTCAACAGTCGTATATTCTTTGCTAATTTGTGAAATTATACCAACACATAAAAAGCTCTCGCCGCATATAGCGGCGAGAGCCATTATACTTTATTATTTATTCTTCCGAATTTTCGGTAACGAGATGAACGTCCGACTTGGACTCTCTCAACTTCTTGACGCCGAAGAACGCGCATGCCGCCGCGCCCGCTACAAGAAGAGCGTCGATAATTCCGAATACAAGCCACCACCAGGCAAATACGTCCTGCGTAGACGAAGTCGTTATGGTTACACCGTCGATACCGCCGTTTTCGTTTACGTAATCTACGTAAGCCTGCTCTTCATAAGCCGCGTTCAGACACATATAAACTACGTGTTTAGCCGCGCCCCTCAAACGCTGATTGAATGCGTTTGAACCGGTGGGGTATCTGAATCTGCCCGCGCCGCTATCCTGAGTGTACCAGTCCATCCAAATGTCGCCGCCGCCCCTGATCATATGATCGCCGGACATAAAGTCGTGGTGGTCGGAGTAGTCCGTAAGCACTGTGCCCTTGAAGCCCCATTCGTCACGGAGAAGATCTACAAGAAGAGCCTCGCTGCCGCCCGACCAAACTGCGCCGAGTCTGCCGTACGAGCTCATTACGCCCGTTGCGCCCTCGTCTACCGCAATCTTATAAGGTCTGAGGTAAGTTTCGCGCAGAGTCTGCTCGGTAAGCCAGCAATAGAGGCCGTCGCGCATACTTTCCTGATCGTAACCGATGAAGTGCTTGATGTAGGTGTAGACACCCGCGTTGAGCGCGCCCCTTACAGTCTGTGCGCACATTATGCCCGAATGAACGGGATCTTCCGAATAATATTCGTAGTTTCTTCCGCCGAATGCCGAACGGTGAAGGTTTACGCCGGGAGCATACCAGCCGTCGCGGTTGGTGTCCTTGGTTTCCTTACCGACTGCAAGGCCGTAAGATTTGGAGAGCTCTGCATTCCACGACTGTCCGAGCAACGTAGGCATAGGATAACCGACGCCCGCGTTGGACTGGTTGAACGAACCGATCTGCGAGGGGCCGTCGACCGCCGCCGTCTGAGGCTTGCCTATCGAGGGAAGGGCCTCTTCATGCACGTAAGCGTGAAGCACGAGCTGAGTCATTTCGTTAATGGAGAGCTGATTCAACAGCTTATCCCACATCTCTTTATTGTCGTAATTTTCGGGATTGCCGTAAGTGAGCCCTACGGAGTTTACCTTTTTGCCGTCGTATACGGTTATATTGTTTTTAGCGTCCGTCGTAATGGGAGCTTCGTCAGCGTGAGCCTTTTCCCATTCGTCGGAAAGTTCTCTTGTGAAGAGGTTGGTTTTCTGCAACAGGTCTGAAGTGTTCCAGGAACGAGCCTCTGCCTTTACCTTGGGGAAGGTCTCCTCGAAGTTCTCGCGGGAAAGCCACTTGATGTTCTGGTTGGTATTGCTTCCGTCGATTGCGACTTTATCGCTAATGCCGTCGCCGGTAAACAGGTTGTGAATTTTTTCCGTTCCGTTGGAGCCGTTGTACGAATCGTAGACAACGTCGCTTCCGACGGTATATTTATAGGTTGCGCTGCCGCCTGCCGTACGAACAATCGTATGGCTGTCGGTGCGAAGGGAAATTTCGTAAGTTCCGTCTTCGAGTACGTACTTACCGCCGTCCCTGTCCTGATCGTAGGAAGCCATATCCTGAATATCGAAGCTGAGCGTAAGCTCCTGGGGATGTCCCTTTTCAACGGGGGTTGCAGTCTTTGCAAACGCGCAAAGGTTTACGGCAGCCTTTTCGAGCCCGCCCTTTTCGTATTTGGGAGTATAGTAGAGTTCCACTACTTCCTGCGCGGGGAAATCGGTTTTGTTTTCAACGACAACCGTTACGGAAATAGTCGTATCGGTCTTTTCCCATCCCTTGACTATCCAGTCGAACTGAGCATAGGAAAGTCCGTAACCGAAGGGATACTGTACAACGCCGTTGTAGCCCTTGCCGTACTCGTTGTCAACGTCGTCCCAATAGCCTTCCGCATCGGCCGTTTCATACCACTTGTAGCCTACGTAAATGCCTTCGACGTAATCGAGATAGCTTACGCCCTCGTACCTTTCGTTGGAATCAGACTGGTTTACGTTGCCGTTGGTGATGTTGTTCATCGCGGGGTAAGCCTGACCGTAAGCAAGATCCTTATAGAGAGATACGCCCTCCATAGCGGTATAAACGAAACCGGGATTGGTTTTGAAGTCGTAAACATAAGTATCTACCGTCTTGCCGGAAGGGGAAACGAGGATTTGTTCGCCCGTATAGGGAATTACGGAAGTCTTGGGATTCTTTTCATCAGTCGTATCGACGAAAGTGGTGAGAACCTGCTCGCCGTACATAACGTTGATAAGTCCGTCAACCGAGTTGTTGCCCGTACCGCCGGCAATAATGCAGGCGTCAAGTCCGTCGATGGTTTTGAGGAAATTGAGGTTCATAGCGTTGGTATTGTTGATAAGCACTATGACTCTGTCGAAATTTTCCGCAGCGTATTCAAGAAGTTTTTCTTCCTCGGTGGAGACGTCGAGATAAGTACGGGACGTATCTACCGCAGCGCCCTCAAGCGCGCCCGAGCTTGCCGCTTTACCCTTGCCGGTATAGTTTTTATACTGAGCCATAGGGCAGTCGATACTTTCGCCGGAAATTCTGCTGATAACTACCAAAGCCACGTCAGTTTCGGCTGCGGCTGCGTCAAGCTTATCCTTGTACGAATCCACGTTGGGTTCTATGAGACGGCAATATTCGTAATCGTGCACGTTGAGCGCGCCGCCGCCCGAACCTACCGTATAGAAAGGTCTCTCTTTGCAGAAAGTAGTATAATAGTCGGTTATAGCCGTATTATAGGTTATCCCCGCGGCTTTAAGCGCGCCGAGGAAAGTCGTGTTGGGCGTGAGTTTTCCGTTGTTTGTGGAACGTCCCGAACCGGACCCGCCCATTACCCACTGGGTTGATGCCCAACCGAGGACAGCAACGTTCTTGTCTTCATCCTTGTCCAAAGGCAGAACCTCGTCATTGTTTTCCACCATTACGACGCCCTCTTCTACGATCTGAGTAGCAAGCGCTTCGCCGCTGGCTCTGGTCGCGCTGTCCATAGCGGTACTGCTGAACAGAAGAGCTATAATCGGTTCATACATGGGGAACACGGCGCAAAGAGTGATCATAAGCGCCAGTAAAACACCCGCGCAAGAAAACAAAATGACGCTCATTTTAAAGTTTTTCTTGCCTGAGTTTCCGTTAGCTTTCATCTTTAATAAATTCCTCCTTAAATTTTATTCATTTTTGATGATTACTGACAAAAATTTATAATAAATAACCCTTCGATTTTTATTAATTTCATAATTCGACGGATTTTAATCATAACTTGCAACCCTGCCTCTATTGCAAAAGTATTTTTTCATTATATAATGAATTTAAATAACAAGGAGACAACGATGAGATCAAAAAAATTTATATCGGCGATTTTGGCGTTACTCATAGCGGTATCCGCCGTGCCGTTGTTTGCGGTCGGATGCCGCACCGGAATGAGCAGCGACGCTTTTTTAAAGACCGAAGGCGAACTTGTTAAAAACGCAAAGGGCGAAAAGGTGAGCTTGCGGGGCGTAAATGCGGGCGGCCTCTTCGTTACCGAACATTGGATGAGCGGTTTCAAAGACAACTGCACGGACTCCAACGACTATCGCTCGCTGACAAAAAAATTCATAGAACGCTTCGGCGAAGACAAAACCAAAAAACTTTGGAAAGAATATCAGGCGAACTGGTGGTCTGACGTCGACTTCGAAAATTGCAAAAATATGGGCTTCAACGTTATCAGACTGCCGTTTACTTATATGAACGTCGATTTCGACGCCGTCGTTTCATACGACAAGGCAGGAAAAAACTATGACTTTTCCGCTATAGAGAATTTTGTTTCTCGCGCGGCCGATTACGGATTGTATACAATACTTGACTTACACGGCGCTTACGGTTCGCAGAACGGCAAAGACCACAGCGGTCAGATTATAAATAACGTTTCAGACATCACCTTTTATTCAGACGATAAATTCGTGGAACTAACGGTTAAATTGTGGAAAGCTCTATCGGAAAAGTTCAAAAACAATCCCGCGGTTGCCGCCTACGACATATTAAACGAACCAGGCGAAAACGCCTGCTCCACTACCGACCGCCACTGGAATTTTTACGACAAGGTTTACTCTGCTATCCGTAGTACGGGCGACGAACACATTTTAATTATGGAGGGACTTTGGACGGGAAAAGATCTTCCTCACCCCTCCCGATACGTTTGGGAAAACTGTATGTATTCCTTCCACCACTACGCGGGCAACCTTGCCGACAACAGCTACTTTTCAAGCTGGAACGATATGGTATCGGAAGTGTTTGCGCAAAAATTCGGAGTTCCCCTCTATATGGGCGAATTTACCGCGTACTCCTCCGAGAGTAAATGGGAATACTCGCTTGATCTTTTAAACCGTCACAACTGGCATTGGACGAGCTGGACGTATAAAATCTGGAACAAAAAAGGTTGGACGAGCTGGGGCATTTACAACGTCAACGGCACGCAAGACGATCTTGTGGACGCGACTAACGACGGGTACGACGATATTTTGAAAAAGTTTTCTTTAATGAAGACCGACGATGCCGAAAAATTCAAATTTTCAAGCGGAACGTCTTTGGAAGATATGCTCAATAAATACGCTTCAGCTACTTACGAATACGATAAGCCGCAAGCCGGCACGTTCGAACTTCTCACGGATTCGGGGTGTCTCGCCGTGAGCGAAAACAACACGGTAATAATAACCAAAGATTTCAACAACGCGAGAAAGTTCACTCTCGTCTATGAAAACAGTATTGACGGAAACGCCTATTTTAAAACCTACGGCGGAACGCTTACCGAAGTCGGCGGCGGGCTGAAAGTTACGGGCTCGACGGAAAAACAAACACTTTTCTGTCCCGTACCTACCGAATACGGATTTGCTCTGTTCTCATACAGCGGACAAGGCTACGTATGCGCAGACGAAAACGGAAATATAAAAACGAACGGGAAAACCGTGGACAAGGCTTTAATATTTACACAAAGCTCTTTCACCGCGACGGAATAGATAAAAAATTTAAAAGGAAACGAGATGAAAAAGAAGATTATACCTTTTGCGCTATGCGCGATTATTGCCTGCGGACTGACGCTTCCTCTTGCAGGTTGTAAAAACGATGAAATACCTTTACCCGTGTGGGAACAAAACGTTGTTGTCTCCGCAAGCGGCGAAACAGTCACGTGGGAGGACGTAAAGGGCGCGGTCAAATATGAAGTTTACTCCGCCGACGGCCGCTTTGCCGAATATAAGCTTGAAAGCGAACAGACGGAAACGGAGTTCTCATCCTCTAAAAAATACGCCTATTACAAAGTTAACGCAATAGACGCCGACGGACAGACCATATCGACGGAACAATACTCGTACGACTACGACACATTCGGCAAGAACACCAAAGTGTACTCCCCCGCCGATCCCCAACAGGCTATACAGGAAGATATTTACGAATTTTACAACAATCGCGGGCAGTTCTCCAAGGAGCGCTTTGCCGCCCTGTTCAAACCGGGCGATTATAACGAGTTGGATCTTTTGATGAGCTATTATATGACTTTCTCCGGTTTAGGGCAGTCGCCCGAGGACGTAGAGCTTGGGAAATTCAACACCAAGGGCGAACTTGCGGGCGGAAACGCCACCTGTAACTTTTGGTGCGGCATAGACAATATAACAGTAAACAGCACCGTTCAGTGGGCGGTATCGCAGGCGACAAGCTTCCGCAGAATGAAGGTAAACGGCGGAATGCATCTCACCGACCAAAACGGCAAGTCGGCCTGGGGCTCGGGAGGATTCATAGCCGACTCCGTTGTAACGGGAACACTCAACGCAGGGAACCAGCAACAATGGCTGACGCGCAATTCACAGTGGGGAAACTGGGTTAACGGCGACATAAATATGGTTTATGTCGGCTGCGAAGGAAAGTTCAACGACAATAGTTACGTATGGCCCAACCGCAGAGTTACCAACCTTACCACCACTTCCGTAATGAGCGAAAAGCCCTATATGTTCTTCGATAACGGGTATTACGTCTGTCTGCCCGAGCTCAAAAAGGAGTCAAAGGGCGTCTCCTGGACGGAGGAGTTCAAGGGAGATATAATTTCCATAAACGACTTTTACGTTGCGAGATCTGACAGAGATACTTCTGCGACGCTCAACGCGGCGTTGAGGGAAAATTATCATATCCTCTTCACTCCCGGTATTTATAATTTAGACCGTCCGCTTACGGTTGAAAACGAAGACACGATACTTATGGGGCTTGGCCTTGCAACCCTTAAACTGACCGACAAGAACAGCGATACCGGAATACGCATTGCCGACGTCGACGGCGTGCGCATAAGCGGAATTATGCTTGACGCGGGCCCCTCGTCAAATTCGCTTATGGAAATAGGCGAAAAGAAAACGGGCGCGTCTCACGCCGATAATCCCACGGTATTGAACGACGTCTATTTCAGAATAGGCGGCGCAGACAAGGGAAATACATTTGTAGACAAAACTTTGATAATCAACTCCAACGACGTAGTGGGCGACAACTTCTGGGTATGGCGCGCCGATCACGGCGACGGAGTTGGCTGGGACGTTAACCGCGCAACCAACGGCGTAATAGTCAACGCCGACAATGTTACCGTATACGGACTTATGGTCGAACACTTCCAGGAATATCAGACGATATGGAACGGAGAAAACGGATTCGTCGCATTCTATCAATCTGAAACGCCTTACGATCCGCCCGAACAGAGCGCGTGGAAATCCCAATGGAAGGGTAACACATACGACGGCTGGGCAAGCTATAAAGTATCCGACAACGTGCAAAAACACACGGCTCACGGATTGGGTGTATACTACGTGGCGAGCAGCAGACTTAAAAACGTGTTCAACCTCGACCACGGCATAGAGCTTCCCTCGAACGCAGGTATACACGTAGAGCATATGGCGATTGCAAACTTCCTGACTTACGGCGGCGGAATATATCACATAGTAAACGAACACGGCGAAAGCCTTACAGATTCCAAGAGCGGCAAAAAACAGTTTACCTCTTTTATAGGCGGAACGGCTATTAAATAAAGATATTAAAAAATCTACCTTACCGGTAGATTTTTTATTTTGCTTTCAATTATAGATGAACAATACTCCGAGGGTGTTCTTCCCGCAATGCGAAGTCACCACGCAGCCCGCGACGGTTTCGAGAATTTCATCGAACCCGAACAATTCTTGGACCTGTGCCCTCACCCTGTCCACCGTTTCCTTTTCGCAACTTGAATGGGTTATAAAACAGCGCGTCTTATCGTAATCACGGTAGTCGGAAGCAAGATCGTTGACGTATGATTTGAGAGCCCTTTCCAGATTGCCCATATACTTTTTCTTGGCGTAGAGTTTGCCGTCCTTCATATCTATCATCGGGTGAAGTTTCAATACCTTTGCGCCCATAAGCGCGGCAAGCGAACATCTACCGCCCTTATGCAGATAATCGAGCGCGTCGGGCACGAACGAAGTGTTTACGTTGGCGCGCAAGTCCTCCGTTATCTTTGCTATATCCGCGGGCGTACGTCCCTCCGAAGCGAGATCGCAGGCTTTCAAAACCAGCAGTCCCTGCCCCGTGGAAAGCGCCATACTGTCGATGGCATATACTTTACCGCCGAACGATTGCGCCGCTATGGCCGCGTTGCTGTGCGACGAAGATGCCTTAGCAGAAATATTGTAATGAATCAATGCGTCGTAACCTTTCAAGTTCTCCTCAAAGAAGTTCTTATACTCCTCCACGGACGGGGCGCTGGTCTTGGGAAGAACGCCCGTTTTTGCGACAAACCCGAATATATCCGCGGGTTTAACGTCTATTCCGTCGTGAAAAGTATTCTCGCCCATAATGACGCAAAGAGGCAATATACCTATATTATATTTTTCTATTAATTCTTGACTGAGATCGCAGGTCGAGTCTGCCGTAATTTTAATTTTCATCTTTATCACCTTTAAAACGTTGCATACATTATAACACAGTTGAATTTCAAATTCAACCACTTCACAAAAATTTAACACAAGAAAACACAAGGAAATTACCTGCGGTTTTTCTTTAACAATTCTTTACTTTTATATATTGATTGTTTGCACACAATAAGTTATAATATATAGCGTAATGAAGAGAGTGGAATATAAAAACATATTAATCGTAGAAGACAACAGGGAACTTCGGGAAAAGCTTGAAAAACACTTTTCCGTACTGAACGACGTCACCGCCTGCGGCGACCTTAAAAGCGCGTCGGAGGCGGTAAAGATCAACAGGTTCGATATAGTTTTACTGGACTTGATACTGCCCGACGGCAGCGGGTTAAAACTTTTTGAACGCATTGCGGAAACGCCCGTTGTAATTTTATCGGATATGGGTTCGGACGGGAATATGCTGGAAGGATTTAACGCAGGGGCCGCCGACTATATTGTAAAACCCGCCTCGCCAGAGATAATCGAAGCGCGTATGTCGTTAAGACTTCTTCCCGAAAAAGAGGCCTATATTTCGGCGCATAAACTCACATTAAATTCTCGCAACCGCACGGCTACTTACGATAATAAGCCGCTGGAACTTACTTCGAGCGAGTTCAATATCCTCCTCTTTTTAATGAGCAACGCGGGCACATATTATACGGCCAACGAAATATACGAAAAGGTTTGGAAAATGCCTCATCTGAATACGGGCACGATAAAAATGCACCTTTCCAATCTGCGCAGAAAAATGCGCTCCGTAGCAAAGGAATGCGCCGATCTCATTTTAACCGAATTCGGAAAAGGATACGCGTTTAAGGGCGATAAAAATGAATGAGTCTTTGAAAAAAATTCTATCCGTAACCATATGCGCGGTATTGGCAATCCTGTTTATAATCACAATGCATTTCTCCGTTCCCGAAATCGCGCAGGTTAAAGAAACCGAGGGTGAAATATCTTACAGCGCGAGAGTAAACGACGGGGACTCCTCACTCATAGAGACAAAAACCGCGGTTATAGGACGGGACGTAACGGCCGTAAGAATCAGCGACTTAAACGATTTACAGACAATTACCAAGGTAAATTACGTGGCGGGCGAATATGTAAAGCCTAACAGTCTGCCCGAAAATTGCGAAATAGTGGACCTTACAAAGAGCTTTGAGTTTGCCGAAAAGGGAACGCTTATTTTCATAATTATGAACCTCGATCCCTTTGACGAAAACGTATTCGACCAGATAGCGAGGCTGTCCGAATACAAGACGGGCGACTACTGGCACTTTACAATGAATTTGCCTAAAATTTTTTCCGCCTCCAACGTATACTTAAAAGCCAATCTTGTGGCAAGACACGGCGAACTTGAAGATTACGATTTTATAAACTTTAATACAAGCTACGACAAACGAACGGACAAGTTCTCCCCGCTCACGTCGGCAACCGTTCTCGACCTTAAATTTTATACCCGAAGGGAAACTATGGACCACGCTTTGGGCTCGGCGCAGATCGTGACCGTGCATTACCAGTCGAACGGATCGGCGTATTCGGGCATAAGAGAGTTGCCCGTATTGGGCGCCGAAAGCGCGGTAATAAATATGCTGGACTTATCGGGCAATCTTTTGCTTGCGGCGGGGATTATCGCGTGCGTGGCGTTTACTGTTTTAATTGTGCTTTCACTGCTCAAAAAGACGACGGATTTTATTTCCGCAGGCGTATGGATTTTGGGCATAATATTTATACTCATATCACGTTTTATTTTGGCGCAGATCACCGTTGCGCCGCTGATATGGATTGCTTTAGCCGCCTGCGCTCCCTTCCTTTGCCTTGGCGGAGCGCTGTTTGCGGTCGCGGAAAATTACAAAAAAATGCCCGCAAAATACGTCCTTTGCGCGATAGCCTTTGCGGGAGCTTTGGCGGCGTTTATTCATCCGTTTTTACCTTATACCGCGGCAATGGCTACAACAACCGTATGCGTAGTTATAAAGGCGATATGCGCCGTTGCTTTGGCCGCTTTAACCGTACTTGCCGCATTGCGTAAAGACGGCCGTCACGGTACAGTCAAGTTGACTTGCGCGGCTTTAATAAGCGTGACATCTCTATCCGCAATTTTCCTCCCTATAATGCACCCCGTTCAAAGCAACTCCGTATTTTGGCTGTGCTTCGTTACGGTAATAACGACGTTCGTCGGAGTATTCATAGTCTTTAAGGAGACAGAAAAATCAAACGCGTACCTGACGGCAAATTTGCATATGGAAGTAGGCAGACAGGTCAAAGAAATAAGAGCGGTTATAGAAGAGCGCGACAACCTTTTGCAATTCGTCTCACACGATATGAAAAAGCCTTTGCAGGCCTCGTTGACAATAGTAGACACTCTCATAGATCGGCACAGCGACAACGAGCAGATAAAGGCGCTTAAAATCGTCAAAAACAATACCGAACGCGTCGTAAACAATCTGTCGGGTATAGGCGAGTACGCGAGGTTCAATTATATTGCGGAGCCATCGCAAGTGGTAGACTTAAAGGAAACGTGCGCGGCCATTTACGATTTTCATTTGCCGGACTGCAACGCCAACGGCATAATTTTAAAAAATCAGATAGACAAAAGCTGTAAAGTTTTCGTCAAAAAACAGGGGCTTGAAAACGCCGTTTCAAATATAATTATGAACGCCGTCGAACACGCCGACTGCAAGACGATAACCGTGTCCTGCCGAAAGGAAAGAAACAAAATCGTTTTATGCATAGCCGACGACGGAAAGGGAATATCATCCGAAATGGACGTGTTCCGCCCTTACGTTACGGAAAAGACAGAGACGGGCGGAATAGGCCTCTACATCTGTAAAAGCATAATAGAGTCAATGAACGGAACGCTGACTTACCAAAGCGTAAACGGCGCGACGATATTCTATATTACTCTGTTGAAAGCGTAAAAAAAAGCGAGGCTTACAGCCTCGCTTTTTTTATCGATAATTAAACTACGCAATCGGAATACAGCGGGAACTTTTTACAAAGTTTCTCCACTTCCGTATTCACGTACCCAAACGCGCCCTCGCGCTCTTCTATAACCTTGACGATCAACCCGGCAATAATGCGGGCTTCCTCCTCACCCATTCCGCGCGAAGTTATCGCAGGAGTGCCTATCCTTATTCCCGAAGTCACAAACGGCTTCTGCGTATCGAAGGGTATGGCGTTTTTGTTTACGGTGATATGAGTTTCGTCGAGTAATTTTTCAAGCTCCTTACCGGTAATACCTTTATCGGTAAGATTTAAAAGCAGCAGATGATTGTCCGTACCGCCGCTGACAAGCTTTATGCCCAGCTTTGAAAATTCGTCCGCCATAGCCGCGGCGTTTTTTATTATGTTCTTCTGATACTCCTTGAACTCGGGCGACAGAGCTTCCTTGAAAGCCACCGCCTTGGCAGCGATTATATGCATCAAGGGACCGCCCTGTATGCCGGGGAATACAGCCTTATCTATCGCCTTGCCCCACTCTTCCTTACACATTATAACTCCGCCGCGGGGCCCGCGCAAAGTCTTGTGCGTGGTGGTCGTAACGAAATCCGCATAGGGCACGGGCGAGAGATGAAGTCCCGCCGCTACAAGGCCGGCAATATGAGCTATGTCCACGAACATCAACGCGCCCGTTTCGTCGCAGATACGGCGGATACGTTCGAAGTCTATAACGCGCGGATACGCGCTCGCGCCGGAAATTATAACCTTGGGTTTACATTGCTTGGCGATCTTCTCCATTTCGTCGTAGTCGATAACTTCAGTTCCTTCCTTTACGCCGTAAGGGACTATATTGAAATATTTACCCGATATGTTAACGGGCGAACCGTGAGAAAGATGTCCGCCGTGAGCAAGATTCATTCCCATAACCGTATCTCCCGGATTGCACGCCGCAAAAAGTACCGCAAGGTTTGCGCTTGCGCCCGAGTGGGGCTGTACGTTGCAGTATTCGCAACCGAAAATTTCTTTGAGCCTGTTTCTTGCAAGCTCCTCGACTAAGTCCACGCACTGACAGCCGCCGTAATACCTGTGCGCGGGATAGCCCTCCGCATACTTGTTGGTCAGATGACTGCCCGCCGCGGCAAGCACCGCGGGCGAAACGAAATTCTCACTGGCGATCAGCTCGATGTTGTTCTGCTGGCGGGAAAGCTCCGCTTTCAAAGCTTCCGCTGTTTCGGGATCGGTTTTTGCTATCAGGGAAATATCTATCATTTAAAACTCCGTTCGGGCAAGGCCCAATGTTTTTATATATTGTATCACGCCGAAAGGCAATATTCAATGATATAATTATGAAATTTTAGTCGCAATGATAACAAATTTTTAAAATACGATCGTCCCGTAATTTTACACCGTAAAATCTATCGTATTTTCTTGGAAGATATAATACGGGCGGCGGCGCAATATGCGCCGCCGCCCGACGGTTTAATTTTCGAATTAAAGATTTTTAGCCAAAAATTCATCGGCTTCCGATTTGGACATATAGCCTACGCTCTTGTCTTTAAGACCGCCGTTCTCGAACACCGCCACATAGGGAATAGACATAATTCCGTATCTGACAGAAAGCTCGGGATTGTCGTCCACGTCCACCTTTACGAATACGGCCTTATCGCCGTATTTTGCCGACATCTCTTCCAATACCGGAGCAAGCATTCTGCAAGGTCCGCACCAGGTCGCGTAAAAATCGCAAACGACCGGCTTGTCCCCCTTCAAAAGCTCGTCGAATTTTTCCTTGTTTACCTGTTCCATAATAATAATTCTCCTTAAGTATTTGTTATTTTAAGTATGTGTATAAGTCTTGGATTTTAACCTTTTCGGTAAATCCGTCCGACATACGCTTTACGTTGACCTCGCCGAGTTCAAGCTCCGTTTCGCCTATAACCGCCACGTTCCGTGCACCTATTTTATCGGCGTACTTCATCTGCGCTTTCACACTCCTCGACATATGATCTATCTCCGCACAGAGCCCTTTGCCCCGCAGATATGTCGCAATTTTAAAGCATTCCGCGCGCGATCTTGCGTCCATACCCGCAAGATAGATTACAGGCGTTTGTTCGTCGGGCATTTTTGCGGAAGTATTTTCCATAAGCAAAAGCAACCTCTCGATACCCGCCGCAAAACCTATTGCGGGAAGATCAGCGCCGCCAAGTTCCTTTAAAAGGTTGTCGTATCTTCCGCCTGCGCAGACGGCGCTTTGCGATCCTATATCGCCCGAAATAAACTCGAACACGGTACGCGTGTAGTAGTCCAACCCCCTTACTATGCGTGGATTAACGATAAATTCCAACCCTTGGGCAGATAAGAGAGACTTTACGCTTTCAAAGTGATTGTTACAATCTTCGCAAAGGTAATCGAGAATTTTAGGCGCGCCGGCCGTAATTTTTTTACAACCCTCTTCCTTGCAGTCAAGCATACGAAGAGGATTTTTTTCGAACCTTACGCGACAGGTCTCGCACATATCTTTAAGATGAGGTTCAAAGTATTTTTTGAGCGCGGTATTGTATTCGTTGCGGCATATGGGGCAGCCAATCGAATTTAATTCGAGTTTTACCCCTTTAAGCCCGAGTCTGTCAAGAAAGGACGACGCGGCGAATATCACTTCCGCGTCCGTCTCGGGCGAGGCGGAGCCGAACGCCTCGAAACCGAACTGATGAAACTCGCGCAGTCTTCCCGCCTGAGGCCTTTCATATCTGAACGCCGGGGTTATATAGTAGGTTTTAACAGGCAACGGGGAATTTGCAAGTCCGTTTTCTATAAACATTCTCGCAACGCCGGCAGTGCCTTCAGGCTTTAAAGTCATAGAGCGGCCGCCTTTGTCCTCGAAGGTATACATCTCTTTATTGACCACGTCGGTGGTTTCGCCGACGCCGCGGAGAAACAGCTCCGTATGCTCGAACACGGGCGTGCGCACTTCCTTGAAATTAAAGACGCGCGCAACGTCTCTTGCGGCATCCTCGATATATTGCCATTTATAGGATTGCGAGGGCAGAACGTCCTTTGTGCCCTTGGGTATATTTATCATAGTCGTTCACCGAATTAAAGCACGTATTTTTTGAGATCGCGGTTTCTTGTAATGTTTTCTAGATGTTCCTCTACGTACTTGCTGTTAATGTTGACGGGGACTACGGGATAATCGTTGCCGCCCGCATTGAATGAGATATCCTCCAACAATCTTTCCATAACGGTATGCAGACGTCTCGCGCCTATATCCTCGGAGGTATCGTTTATATCAGCGGAAATTTCCGCTATCTTTTCTATCGCGTCCTCTGTAAAATGCAGGTCGATATTATCAACCGCCAACAGAGCGGAATACTGCGTCGTTATGGCGTTTTGAGGCTGGGTGAGGATATTAATAAAATCCTCTTTCGTAAGGCTCTTCAACTCAACCTGAATGGGGAACCTGCCCTGCAATTCGGGAATAAGATCTTCAACCTTGCTTACATGGAACGCGCCCGCCGCAATAAAAAGAATATAATCGGTCTTGACAGGACCGTACTTAGTCATTACCGTACAGCCCTCTACAATGGGCAATATATCGCGTTGAACGCCTTCGCGCGAGACGTCCGCGCCCTGATTTCCTTTGCCAGCTATTTTATCTATTTCGTCTATAAAAATAATTCCGTCGTTTTCCGCGCGGCGCATTGCCTCTGCGTTTACGGCGTCGTTGTCTATAAGTTTATCGGCTTCCTCCGCGACGATCAGGTTCTTTGCCTCGCGTACGGAGATCTTGCGCTTCTTCTTTTTATTGATGCCCATTCCGCCGAAGATCGAGCCAAGATCTATAGCCGCGCCGCTGCCCGGCGACAGTTCCAAAGGCTTGGGCATATCGTTGACTTCGATCTCTATAACGGTATTGTCGTATTTACCCTCGTGAATTTCCTCGACCAGCTTATCTTCGAACACGGCCTTTGCAGTCTCGCCGCGCTCGTCCTTTTTCATCTCCGCAAGAATTTTGGCTATACGCCTTTCCGCAACGGCGGTGGCCTTATAGCTTACCTCCTGCGTCTTTTCCTCTTTGACAAGGCGTATGGCGCACTCGGCAAGATCCCTGACCATAGATTCCACGTCCCTGCCGACGTAACCGACCTCGGTATACTTCGTCGCCTCCACCTTGATAAAGGGCGCTTTAACCAGCTTTGCAAGTCGCCTTGCGATCTCGGTCTTGCCCACGCCGGTAGGGCCTTTCATAATAATATTCTTAGGGGTAATTTCATCCTGAAGCGAGGGCGAAAGCATACTCCTTCTGTAACGGTTGCGCAGCGCTATGGCAACGGCCTTTTTAGCCTCTTCCTGTCCGATGATATATTTGTTTAACTCGTGTACGATCTGTTTGGGTGTTAAATTCATGATCACAATACCTCGCATTTGATATTATCGTTGGTGTACACGCATATTTCGCTTGCGATCTTCAAAGACTTACGCGCCACTTCTTCGGCCGAAAAGTCGGTGTTCTGATAAAGAGCGCGCGCCGCCGCCAAAGCGTAATTGCCGCCGCTTCCTATCGCGGCAATGCCGTCGTCGGGTTCTATTACCTCGCCCGTGCCTGAAACAATCAAAAGCGTTTCGGTATCGGCGACAATCATCAACGCTTCCAGTTTTCTTACGGCTTTATCCGAGCGCCACAGCTCGGCAAGCTCAACCGCAGAGCGCATAAGATTTCCTGAAAATTTATTCAACATCCCCTCGAACTTTTCACTGAGCGAAAACGCGTCCGCTACAGAACCCGCAAATCCGAGTATAACTTTGCCGCCGTAAATTCTCCTCACTTTCTGGGCGGAATTTTTAAAAATTACGTTCTCGCCCATAGTGACCTGTCCGTCGCCCGCAATAGCGGTTTTGCCGTTTCTCTTTACGGCGCATATTGTCGTTGCGTGGAATTCAGTCATATCCAACTCCTTTGTCGAAACGGCGGATTATATCGCCGTACCAATATTTTTAAGATCTTATATTTATATATAAACTGCTTATTTAATTTTAAAACCGAAAGCGGAGCGTACAAAATTCTTTTTATCGGTCTTTAAATATACAAATTGCTTGTTCGCTTCGTAATCTTTTATGAGATCTTTTTTATCGATAAAATTAAAAAGCGCGCCGTCGAGTTTATAGGCCGCAACGGCTTTACCTATGTCAACGCCGTCATATATTTCGGCATATACGTCTATTTTCAAAGGATAAACTTTGATTTTAAGCCCGTGGCCGTCGCCTGAAATTTCACGGCCGGCTCCGAAAATATAAATATCCGCGTTTTCAAACGAAACTATTTTTCCGCCGAAAATATCGCCTTCCCTCGAAAAAAATCCTGTTTCGTTAATCATTCCTCTATCGGTCAAAATTTTCTCGGCCGTTTCAAGCGGCATATCGGAAAACTTTTCTTCCAATTCCGCCACCCGCTCCATAACGAGCCGCTCGCGCAATTTCATAGCAACTATTTAATAGATGCCGGACCGATAAAAAAAAGCTTATCGGCTGTCCCTTTAAAATCATAATAAAGTTCCCTTGTAAACCTTTATATTTTCGATGGCGCGTTCGGCAAGCAAAGCATACCGCCGCTTTTTATCTCTTACTATTTCATTTAAAGGCTTTAATATGCCGAAGTTAGCGTTCATAGGCTGAAAATTTTCGTTAGGAGCGGATATATGTGCCGACAACGCGCCCAAAACGGTAGTGTTATCGGGAACGGACAAATCTCCGCCCTGTAATTTTTGATATAGATTTATAGCCGCCAAAAGTCCGCTTGCCGCACTCTCGACGTATCCTTCCACACCCGTAATCTGTCCCGCAAAGAACAAACTTTCATTGCCTTTTAAGGAAAAATCAATGTTTAAGCATCGGGGCGAATCTATAAAAGTGTTTCTGTGCATAACCCCGTAACGGAGAAAGTCCGCGTTTTTCAGGGCGGGGATCATTGAAAACACTCTCTTCTGCTCTCCCCATTTGAGGTTGGTCTGACAGCCTACGAGATTGTACGCAGTGCCTTCCGCATTTTCCTTTCTGAGTTGCAGAACGGCGTAAAAGCGGTTGCCGTCCTTGTCCCTTAATCCTACGGGCTTTAAATTCGCAAAACGAAGGCTCTGCTCACCGCGGGCGGCCATAACTTCGACAGGCATACAGCCCTCGAATATCTCCCGCTTTTCAAACTCGTGCAAGACAGCTCTTTCCGCCGAAACAAGCTCTCTTACAAACGCGTCGTATTCATCCTTGTTGAGAGGGCAGTTGACGTAGTCGTCGCCGCCCTTACCGTATCTGTCGCCAAAAAAGCAATGGTCGAAATCGAGACTGTCCCTTGAAACTATTGGCGCCGAAGCGTCGTAAAAGTGAAGTTGCCCCCCGCATATGTTTGAAATACTTTCCGAAAGAGCATCGGTCGTCAAAGGCCCCGTCGCAATTATACTCCATTCGTCGGGAACTTCACGTATTTCTTTACAGATAATATTTATATTCTTATTGGCAGCCAGCTTATCAGTTACGTATTTTGCGAAGCTCTCCCTGTCGACGGCAAGTGCGCCGCCCGCGGGGACGGCAGTATGCGCGGCCGCCTCCATTGTGAGCGAACCCAAGACGCGCATTTCCTCTTTCAAAAGTCCGCAAGCGTTGGTATACGGATCGTTGCCCTTTAAAGAATTGGAACACACCAATTCGCAAAAATTTTTATCGCTGTGTGCGGGAGTAAACTCGTCGGGCTTGATGTCGTACAGGTCTACCTCTATCCCGCGCTCCGCAAGATAGTAAGCCGCTTCCGCACCCGCAAGCCCCGCGCCTATAACTTTAATTCTCATCTTCGTCCGGCAAATCCAAAGAGTAACTGCAATTCTTATCAGAACACTTTATTTTGTTGCCTTTTTTGATCAGATACTTGCCGCAATCGGGACACTTATCGCCCGTGGCTATATCCCAGCTTAAGAATCTGCACTCGGGATAACCCGTGCAACCGTAATATATCTTGCCCGACTTGGAGCGCATTCTGCGCATAGGCTTACCGCACTCGGGGCACTTTCCTTCCAGCTTCTCGCCTTCCTCACCGCCCTTACCCGATACGACGGGACGCTTTGCCTTACAATTGGGGCATTCCAGATACTTGCCGTACTTGCCGTGCTTGATGAGCATAGAAGCGCCGCACTCCTTGCACTTTTCTTCCGTAGCCTCCGCATCTATCGGCAATATAGAGGAGCATTCGGGGTAATTGGGGCAAGCAAGGAATTTACCGAATTTGCCGCTTTTAACCACCATATTCGCCCCGCATTTGGGACAGCGCATAGCCGAGATTTCCGCCTCGCTTTCGCTTATGATATTTGAGCAAGCGGGATAGTTGGAACAGGCCAGATACTTGCCGTATTTGCCTATGCGCCTTATCATAGCGCTGCCGCACTTTTCACAGATCTGATCGGTCTCTTCGTCTCCGTCGGTAGAAGCTGTTTTGAGCTGATCGGAAAACGCGGGATAAAAGTCTGCTATAATCTTGTGCCAATCGCAACCGCCTTCCTCGATTTTGTCCAGATCGTCCTCCATTCTTGCAGTAAATCCTACGTCCATAATGTCCGTAAAGTATTTAATAAGCATATCGGTTATGGCGTAAGCAACGTCGGTAGGAGCCATATACTTGCCCTCCTTTCTGACGTACTTGCGCTTGTTCAAAACCGATATAATCGAAGCATAAGTCGAAGGACGGCCTATGCCCTTATCTTCCATAGCCTTTACAAGCGAAGCGTCCGTATAGCGGTAGGGGGGCTTTGTAAACTTCTGTTCCTTGGCCAAATCGTTTAAGTTGAGTTCGTCGCCTTCGTCGAGCGGGGGAAGCAATTTTGCCACTTCCTCATCGTCGTCCTTTTCCTTGGCCGCATCCTGATAGGCCGCGGTATATCCCGCAAATAAGAGCGATTTACCGCTTGCTTTAAAGGTCACGCCGCCGCTTTCCGTCTCGATCTGCATCGAGTTATAACTCGCTTCCGTCATCTGCGAAGCTATAAATCTGTCATAAACGAGCTTGTATATGTTGTAATGTTTTTTATCAAGTATACCCTTTACGCTTGCGGGTGTTACGGCAAGATTGATGGGACGAATGGCCTCGTGCGCGTCCTGCGCGCCCTTTTTCGTAGCGTAGAAATTGGGGTTCGCCGGGGCATATTCCTCACCGTAAGTACTTTTTATAAATTCGAGCGCGTTGTCCTGCGCTTCCTTGGAAACCCTGACGGAGTCCGTTCTTATATAGGTAATCAACGCTATGTGATCGCCGCCGACGTCCATACCCTCGTATAAGTGCTGTGCAACGAGCATCGTCTCGGGAGAGGTCATTCCGAATTTGTTAGACGCGTCCTGTTGCAAAGAAGAGGTTGTGAAAGGCGCGGGCGCGTGCTGTTTTGTAACGCCTTTTTTTACTTTTGTTACAATAAACTTACCCGCCCTGACCTTTGCCTCTACTTCGTTTGCGAGTTCTTCGGGAATTGTCTCCCCGCTCTTTTTAAACTGATATGATGCCTTAAACGGCGAATACTTGCCGTTCACGTCCTGTAAGTGCGCGTTTAGAACCCAGTATCCGTCGGGCTTGAAAGCCGATATTTCGCGCTCCCTGTCTACGATTAGACGAAGGGCGACAGACTGTACCCTGCCCGCGGAAAGGCCGTTCTGAATGCGTTTATTCAAAAGCGGCGAAAGCTTATATCCCACGAGTCTGTCCAAGACTCTGCGCGCCTGCTGGGCGTCGACGAGATTTGTGTTTATTTTGCGGGGATGCTTCAATGCGTTCTGAACGGCGGCGGGAGAAATTTCATTGAATTCTATTCTGTTCTCGCTGTCCTTATCCAACCCGAGTACCGTCTGCAAATGCCAACTTATAGCTTCGCCCTCGCGGTCGGGGTCGGTTGCAAGATAGACTTTGCCGCACTTCTTTGTTTCGGCTTCCAGCCTCTTTATAACCTCTTTTTTGGAAGCGGTAATTTCATACTTGGGCTCGAAGTTATCCGTTATCTTGACGCCCAGCGTGCGCTCGGGAAGATCGCGCACGTGTCCGCCGGACGCGTCGACTTTATACTTGCCCTTTAAATATTTGGAAATAGTCTTTGCCTTGGAAGGCGATTCCACAATTATCAGATCCATAAAGTACCTCTCAATAAGTTTATAGTGCGGCGTATCTGTTGCCGCCGAGGCGCACTATGCGCCCCTTTATTTCCAGCGCGGACAACAGCGGAATTATCTGAAAGGGCAGTTTGCCCAACTTTTCCGCAACGTCCGCCGCAAACGCCTCGCCGGCGTCGGATATCAATTTCAAAACGCTTTCCTCTTCTTGGGAAAGCTCAACCTGTCTGCGCTCCTCGTATTCGATTCCGAAATCCGAGTAAATATCTTTAACGCCCGTTACGAGCGTTGCGCCTTCCTTTATGAGTTCGTTACAACCCTCGCCCGAAGCCACTCCTATAGTGTAAGGAAATACGAATACCCTGCGGTCGTATTCCAAGGCATACTTTGCGGTAATGGCCGCGCCGCTCCTGCTCCCTGCCGAAACAATGAGCGCGCCCTCGCACAGACCGGCTATTATCCTGTTGCGAACGGGGAAATTGTACTTTGTCGGCGCGACTTGCGGAGTGTACTCGGTTATTAGCAGACCGTTCTTTTCAACCCTCTTCATAAGAGCTTCGTTAACCGCGGGATATACGTGGTCGAAACCGTACGCAAGTACGCTTATAGCTTTACCCCGCTCCAACGCACCTTCCAGCGCCGCAGAGTCGCCGCCGTCGGCAAGACCGGACACTACAGTAAACTTTTCACTCAGCTCGCGCGAAACTTTTTTGCATTCCTTTACGATATTTGGAAGAGTTCTTCTCGAACCGACGACAGCAAATAGTCTGTCTTTCAGCAATTCGGTATTGCCCTTGCAAAAGAGTACAAGCGGAGGACAGGGAGTGTTTTTAAGCTGTACGGGATAATCTTCCGAAAAGTATGTGACGCACTTGATTCCCTTGTCTTCCAGTCTCGATATCAACTTTGCGCGATATTTTTCCGAGTTGTATCTGTCTTTCAATTTATTATATACGCCGCCGCCGAGACTTTTAATCAAAATATTTTCATATTTGGAAAAGTCGGGCGAGGTATCTCGCAAATCGGAAAGCAACAGCGCAGTGTTTTTATAGGTCAGTTCCTCGAACGACGCCAAAGTTATTAAATTTAATTCTTCCTGGGTATATTTCATCAGAGCGAATTTGAATCGTAACTTCTGTACGAAGCCGCTTCCAAAATGTGTTCGGGCTGTATATTTTCGGAAAATGCCAGATCGGCAATGGTGCGAGCAACTTTTATAATCCTTGAACGGGCGCGGGCAGATAGATGAAGAGTTTCAAACGCCGTGCGCAGAATGTCCTCGCACTCGGCGGACAGGCGGCAATACTTTTTGATCTGCTTTTCGCCCATATTGGCGTTGACCAAAATATTTTCGTCAACGTATCTTTCGCGCTGTATCTCCCTTGCCTTTTCTACGCGGGCCTTGACAGCCGAACTGGGTTCTTCCGTAGAATTACCCGCAAGATCCTCATACTTTATACCGTCAACTTCTACTTGAAGATCTATTCTGTCAAGCAGCGGGCCCGAAATCTTACTTCTGTATTTATGTACCTGCGCGGGCGTGCACGTACAAGTGAGATAAGCCGAACCGTAGTTGCCGCAGGGGCAGGGGTTCATACTTGCGCAAAGCATAAAATCCGCGGGGAAGGTGACGGCTCCGCCGGCGCGCGTAACCGTGATCACCCTGTCTTCGAGCGGTTGGCGCAAGGACTCCAGAGTGCGGCGGGTATACTCGGGCAGTTCGTCCAAAAACAACACGCCCTTATGCGCCATAGAAATTTCTCCGGGGTGAATTTTAACGTTGCCGCCTCCGCAAAGCGAGACCGTCGTAGCAGTATGATGAGGGGTTCTGAAAGGCCTTAAGGCTACAATACCCTCCTCGGAAAGTGCGCCAGCAACCGAATGAATTTTAGTAACTTCGAGCGCCTCGTCGAAAGTCATATCGGGCATAATCGTAGGTATACAGCGCGCAAGCAAAGTCTTACCCGTTCCCGGAGGACCGGCAAGCAAGATGTTGTGACCGCCCGCAACGGCAATTTCCAAAGCCCTTTTTGCGACTTTTTGACCGCGGACAAATGACATATCGTAATTGCTTGTCTTGGCGCTCTGCGCCGCGCTGAAACTACGGGGCTCAACTCTATTAAATATTTTTTCGCCCGAGAGCATATCTATTACGTCGCGCAAACTTTCAAGCGCGTAAACTTCCGTACCCTCTATGTAGCTTGCCTCGTTGGCGTTGGCCGCGGGCACGATGAAACGGGTATAGCCCTTGGCCTTGGCGGAAATGAGTATGGGCAGAATGCCCGCGACAGGACGAAGAGATCCGTCGAGCGCAAGCTCGCCCAAAAATACCAATCCGTCCGTATTGGCTTTTAACTGATCGCCGCCGATAAGAATACTTACGGCTATGGGAAGGTCGTAATGAGAGCCTTCCTTCTTTATATCCGCGGGCGCAAGATTTATCGTAATTTTATTTACGGGGAAATACATAGCGCTGTTTTTTATAGCCGAGCGCACGCGCTCCTTACTCTCCTTTACCGCGGTGTCGGGAAGCCCTACAAGGTCGTAGGATACCATTCCCTTGTTTACGTCCGTCTCGACTTCAACGGGAACGCCTTCAAGTCCGTTTAACGCAAAACTGATAATTTTAGATAACATAATTTTTCCTTTGCATAAAATGTAGTCGCGTAAAAATTTACTCTTAAATTAAAAGCTCCCGCGCATAGCGAGAGCTTTTTTAATTTTACTTTATTTCGGCAATCTTCGCAGCCTTACCGGTGAGCCCGCGCAGATAGTAGAGCTTAGCTCTTCTTACCTTACCGCGCTTAACGACGGTTATCGACGCGATCTTAGGGGAGTGAAGGGGGAACGACCTTTCCACGCCTACGCCGAACGAAAGTCTGCGTACGGTGAACGTCTCCCTTATGCCGCCGTGTTTCTTTGCGATAACAACGCCCTCGAAGTTCTGAATTCTTTCCTTCGTTCCTTCGATAACCTTAAAGCCGACCTTAACGGTATCGCCCACGTTGAATACGGGCACTTCCGATTTCATACCCTCTTTTTCTATGGCTTCGATCAAACCTTTCATAATGACTTTAACCTCCATTTTTTACGGACATTCTTGCAAGTCAGACAACGTCAGTGCAGAGGACTGTCCCAAGTCCAGTCTATATTAACAGACTTTTTTTTAAATTGCAACTCATTTTGCGGGGTGTGTCGCAATTTTCACAAAAAAACGGCGCTTTTCTATATTATAATATAGAGCCCCTTTTAAATAATTTTGCTGTAACCGTAGGAATTGACGACGGCGTCCACCTTTATTCCCGATTTACATAGCGGACAAGCAAATGCCTGATAGGAAGTATAATCGGTGACGGCGTCCGCGCCGAAAAGCTTTACGACAGGCACGGGACATTCAAAGTCTCCGCCGAAAACCGTAGCGACGCCGACGGGCGTTCCGCCGTAATAATTTATGCCCTCGACAACGCTGTTTGCGTCCTTTCCAGTTGTGGCGGAAGCCGTAAGCAAAAGTACGTTTTTATCCTTTACGTATGGCAGGAAGTTGTCCCTCAAAAGCAATTTGTCGTTCTGGATTTCGGGAGAAATTACGCCTATGTTCTGCCCCTTGTTGAGCTGCGAATGCGAGAGATAGTGCGCAAGGAACGCGCCCACCATTTTCATTCTGTCAAGCGTAATAACGGTATCTATCGGCGTCGAGCAAAAGCAGTCGCAAAAAAGCTTTGCCGCCGCTTTGGCGGAATGGAGATCTGACTTTATCCCCGTCATATCCACGCAGTAATTGACGTGCGAATGCCTTGTTGCAAAGTGCCCGGGAATAAGCCTTATAGACACGTCGCCGTTGACTTTTGAAAAAACGTCGTACGCTCTTCTTTCCATAATTTTCTCCTTTTTATAGATTATATCACCCGTACTGCGATTTGTAAATAGGCTTTCAGCAAATAAACGCGTTTTCTATGTGGTTGATCTGTCCGCGGAATACTTCGATAATATCGAACCTCACGTTTAAATCGATATTTCTGTTGATAAGAAAATAGTTTGCCCCGCGGATATATCTCAGTTTCTTGGCCTTGTCGACCGCTTCGGACGGGATTCCGAACACGTCGGAAAGCCTTGTCTTTACCTCGATAAACGCGATCGTATCACCCTTCCTCGCTATAATATCGATCTCTCCGAAGGGAGTTTTATAATTCTTTGCAAGTATCTTCCAGCCCCTGAAAAACAGAAATCTGCGGGCCTTTTTTTCTCCCTTAACGCCGAGCTTCTTATTGTGTTCACCCCGCTCCGTAATATTTTTCAAAGCCATTTTTTTACGAAGCTCCTGCGGTGAACGGGACATATCCCCGAACGTATCAAGGCGTCTATATGCACTTTTGTTCCGTAACCCTTGTTTTTATCAAATAAATATTCGGGATACTCCTTGGCGTAATCGTCCATAAGCTTATCCCTATAAACCTTGGCTATGATAGAAGCCGCGCCTATCGAATAACTGAGCGCGTCACCCTTGACGATACTTCTCTGCGGCACTGTCACGTCCAGCTTCATATTGCCGTCCGTAATGAGAAAATCAGGTTTGACAGCAAGGCTTTCCACCGCGTTTTTCATACACAGCTTGGTTGCGTTCAATATATTGATTTCATCTATGATCGACGGTTCGACGCGGCATATTGCCCAACTAACGGCCCTTTCCTTTATAACTTCCGCCAGATACTCACGTTTTTTTGCGCTCAGCTTCTTGCTGTCGTCAACCCCTTCTACTACGTCTTTCAGCGGCATAATAACGGCCGCGCACACAACAGGGCCCGCAAGCGGACCTCTGCCGACCTCATCCGCGCCGCATATCAGATTATACCCGCGCTCGGCAAGTTCCCTCTCGTATGCAAGCTTGTCAATCAAAACCGAAGCCCCCTTGCGTCTTCCGTAGTATCGAGAGTTATCCTTCCAAGTTTACCTTTGCGGAAATCGTCTATTACCGCGCGCTCTGCGCGTTCGTAATCGAACTCGCCGCCGCGCAGCATAAAGCCGCGCCGTCTGCAAACAGTCTCCAGCATTCCCGTAGGATCGCCGTCCTCTATGCCGTAACGCTCCTTCAATCTTGCTGGATACCTTTCATACAGCTCGCCCAAAAGAGCGAGCGCAACGTCGTCCATATCGAGTATATCGTCGTTGATACTGCCAACGTACGCAAGATGAGTTGCAAGGTATTGATTTTCAAATGCTGGCGGCATAGTGCCGGGCGTATCGAGCAGATCGAAGTCTCCGCAACGAACCCATTGCTTGGCGCGTGTAACGCCCGCTTTATTGCCCGTCTCCGCTTTGCCCGCGCCCGCGATAAGATTTATTATCGTGGACTTGCCTGTATTGGGCACCCCCGCAACCATAAATCTGAACGTCTTATTGAAGCCCTTTTCAAGAGCTTTGGCTCTCTTTTCCTCGACGAGCTTGGCGATTGCCCCCGTAATATCCCTGCGCGATGACGCGTTAACGGCGTTGAGTTTAATCGCCGACGCGCCCGCTTCGCGTATAACTTTTAAAATATTGTCGGTACGTTCGTCCGCGAGATCGCCCTTGTTAAGCACGTAAAGCACGGGCTTGCCCTGCGCCATATTTTTAAGTTTTTCATTGAACGAGGCGGCGGGACAGCGCGCGTCGAGCACAAAAATAACGCCGTCCACAAGTGACAGCTGCTCGCGCATCATACGCATTGCCTTGGTCATATGCCCCGGAAACCACTGTATAGTCTTCATTATTTCCTTTCCGTAAGATCCGGACGGCGCGCCCGCGTAAGCCGTTCACTCTCGCTGCGCCGCCATTCGTCTATTTTTTTGTGATCGCCCGAAAGAAGAACTTCGGGCGCTTTGATTCCCATATATTCGGCGGGACGGGTGTACTGAGGATATTCCAGTCTGCCGTCGGAAAAACTCTCATCAACGAGGGAGCCGCCCGAAATTACTCCGTCCACATATCTTGCAACGCAGTCGCAAACCACCATAGCGGGCAGTTCACCTCCCGTCAGGACGTAATCGCCTATGGATATTTCCTCGTCGATAAAGAGATCTATGACGCGCTGATCAACACCCTCGTAATGGCCGCAGAGAAGTATCAGGTGATCGTAATTCAAAAGCTCGAAAACTTTGTCTTGCCTGAAAGTCTGCCCCTTGGGTGAAAGATAAATGCGGCGCGCCCTATGTTCGGGATCTACCGCGTTTATAGCCGAGCCTATCGGCTGAGGCATCATAACCATACCCGAACCGCCGCCGAAGGGATAGTCGTCGCACTTAGAATGCTTATTGTCCGCATAGTCGCGTATGTTGACCGTATCGATTTCAAGCTTGCCGCCCTTGAGCGCCCTGCCTATTATACTCTCTTTCAATGGGCTGAACATCTCGGGAAACAGCGTGAGCACAGTAATTTTCACACCGACACTTCCTTAAATCTTTTCTTGTTTACCGTTATCTTTTTCTCTTCGGTATCTACCGTTTCAATGACGCCGTCCGCGGCGGCAAAACTTACTTCCCCGCCCGCCGTTTTAAGCGTATATATATCCGTCCTTGCGGGAGTTACCGATATAACTTGGCCTATAACTTCACCCTGCGAAGTTACCACCTCGCAGCCGGTAAGATCGGCAATATAGTATCTTCCTTCGGGAAGTTCGGGAAGTTCAGAACGCAAGACCTCTATATCTTTCCCACGCAAAAGTTCCGCGGCGTTTCTGTCAAACACGCCGTTGAACATCATATATGCAAATTCTCCGCCGCCGCGTATGCCCGAAACGGAGTATTCGTTACCGTCTATATAGACGGTCTTTACGCCGAACAGATCTTCCGCCCCGTCGCAGAAAACTTTTATTTTGACTTCACCGCGGATACCCTGCGGTTTGAGAATTGTAGCAACTGTCAATCTATCTTTCATAATCGCATAGCAAAAATAAGCCGAGCGGCTTGCGTTCGGCTTATTAAATCAATCCTTTTCTTTAATCTCTACGTTGCAGCGCTTGGCTCCGCGGGGCGTCGTCGCACCCACAAGGGTACGTAGCGCCTTTGCGATTTTGCCCTGCTTGCCGATAACTTTGCCCATATCGTCGGGAGCGAGTTTGACCGTCACTTCGTCGACGGTCTCCTTTTCCTCGTAGATATATTCTATTTCGTCCCTTTTCTCGGCAAAGGTTTCAACCACGTATTTGATTAACTGCTTTACGGTATCTTCCATAACAAACTCCTGATTTGCTTGTAAACGCCGCGGCGCGGCAATTAAACTACGAGCGCCGCCGCGCAATAATTAAGACTTCTTTTTCTTGTTGTTGGTCTTGGGCGCGGAGGGCTTTGCGCTCTGCTCCATAGCGCCGACTTTGACGAGATAGCTCTTTACCGTCTCGGTAGGCTGAACGCCCTTTGCAAGCCAATCCTTAGCCTTTTCTACGTCGATATTGATCTCGGCGGGAGTTTTAAGGGGATCTACGTAACCGATTTTATCGATATATTCGCCCGAACGAGCCTTTCTCGAATCGATAACAACTACGCGGTAGAAGGGGCTCTTCTTGTCGCCCATTCTCGTAAGTCTCATTTTTACTGCCATTTTTGTTTTCTCCTATATATAAAATTTAATAATTATATCTGTTTAAATCAGAACGGCAAACGGCGCTTACCGCTTTTAAGCTGTTTCATAAGCTGTTTGGTCTGCTCGAACTGTTTTAACAACTGGTTTATTTCCTGAACGCTTGTGCCGCTGCCCAATGCTATTCTCTTCTTTCTGGAAGAGTTTATGACCGCGGGATCGTTGCGCTCTTTCTTTGTCATTGAAAGTATTATCGCCTTGGTACGCTCTATTCTCTTTTCGTCGATATCCTCGGCGCGAAGCTTACCGCCCATACCGGGCATCATAGAAAGGAGCGCCTGCGCCCCGCCCATCTTCTTCATACTTTCGAACTGCACTAGGTAATCTTCCAAAGTAAAGCTGTTTTCAAGCATCTTCTTCTGCATTGCCTTGGCCTGTTCTTCGCTGACGGCCTCCTGCGCCTTTTCGATGAGGGTTAACACGTCGCCCATACCGAGAATTCTCGACGCCATTCTATCGGGATAAAAGGGCTCCAAATCGCCAAGCTTTTCGCCCACGCCTATGAACTTGATAGGCTTGCCCGTTACCGCTTTAATTGAAAGGCACGCACCGCCGCGGGTATCGCCGTCGAGCTTGGTAAGAATTACGCCCGTAATTTCCAACCGCTCGTTGAAAGTCTTTGCAACGTTAACCGCAACTTGTCCCATCATACTGTCTACGGTGAGAAGAATTTCCGCCGCTTCCACAGCCGTCTTGATCTTTTCAAGCTCCTGCATTAGGGGCTCGTCTATTTCCAGTCGTCCAGCCGTATCGATTATGACAGTGTCGTATCCCATTGAACGCGCGTAGGCGACGGCTTCCTGCGCCGTCTTAACGGGGGACTGAGTACCCTTTTCAAACACTTCCGCGCCCGCGTTCCTGCCGACGACTTTCAACTGATTTATTGCCGCAGGACGATATATATCGCACGCCGCCAAAAGCGGTTTTTTGCCGCTCTTTTTTAAATTTACGGCAAGTTTGCCGCACATCGTCGTTTTTCCCGCGCCCTGCAAGCCGCACATCATTATGACCGTGGGCGGTTTGGGCGAAACGTTGAGCTTTTGGTTGCTTGCGCCCATTAGCGCGATAAGCTCCTCGTTGACGATTTTTATGACCTGCTGAGCGGGATTCAAGCTCTTTAAAATTTCCTGACCTACAGCCTTTTCGGAAACCTCCGAACAGAATTTTTTGGCAACCTGAATATTGACGTCCGCTTCGAGCAAAGCGACGCGCACCTCGCGCATAGCCGTCTTGATCTCAAGTTCGGTAAGACGTCCGCGCTTGGTCAATTTGGAAAATATGTGATTTAACCTTTCGGATAGAGATGAAAAAGCTCCCATTAGCTCCTCTTGATTTTCAACGCCGCTTTTACTTCCTCGCCGTAATCCTTATCGATTATCGCAAGCAAGCCGTCCGCTTCGGCAGACAGCTCCGGATGAGCCGACTTAAAATTTTCCGCCCAGCGGACCGCGTCCGTCATCATAAACGAAATTTGCAACGAATAGTTGCGCGTACTCTCTAAAATATGAAGTTTACTCTCATACTCTTCGAGCTGTTGTTTGCAGGTTTTAAGGCATTCGGAAACCGCCTGCCGCGAAATCCCTTTCTGTTCGGCAATCTCCGACAAAGTCAAATCGAGATTGAAATACAAATCGGTTATTTCCTGCTGGGTGGGCGTCAAAAGCCCGCGGTACGTATCCCAAAGCGCAATAAAAGTAATCTTATCCATACGTGAATATACCCGTATTGTACAACCTTTGCACTCCTCTTGTCAAGTATATTTGCTTGACAAGGTCGTAATTTTTTAGACCTATTTAACAGAATTATTTAATTAATAACATAAATGATATTTATTAACATCCTCAGTTGTCTTATATTGACATTTCACGCATTGCGGTGATAAAATAACAGAGTAAACGGAGAAACGCTATGTGCATTGAATTAAACAATATCATTTACGACACGGCGTCCTCGACAGTTGATAAAAAATTCACGTTCGGTAAACCGGGCGATCCCGACGGCTACGAAGAAACACTTTACATTACAAACGAGGGAAAGTATTTTATCTACACTAACGGGGGACGGCTGTCCAAATACAGGACTGAAAATATAGTCCCCATAGAACGCGAACACGTAAAAGAATGGATTTTGTCGCACTGACGAATTAAAAATCGCCCCGCTTGCAAAAGCAAGCGGGGCGATAATTTTATTTACTTTAAATTAACCGAGGTGTTCCGCCGCGCCGTCGCCGGTGGAAGTTTCTACTACTTCTTCTGCGGGTGCGGATCCCTCGTCTGCCGGAGGAACGTTCTTTTCCTTGCTGTACAGTACTTTTAAAAGTATTGGCGTAAGTATCGACGAAACCAATATCAGAAGTACGGTCATTATCATAAATTCGCCCGGCAAGGCAAATTTACCCAACGCCGCGCTTGTAACGGTCGCGGTTACGATCAACGCGACTTCGCCGCGCGCCATCATTCCTACGCCGCCTATCGCGCTCTCGCGCCAGCCGTACTTAAAGCCCTTGCATACCGCTCCGCAACCGACGATTTTGCCTATGAGTCCCATAAGAACCGCCAGAACGGCAAAACCGATTATCGTAGGGTTGAGGCCGGCAAACGAAATGCTTGAAATGCCTATGTTCGCAAAGAATACGGGCGCAAAGACCGTATATGTATTAACTTCTATCTTTTTATCCGTATATTCGCTTGCCCTGTGAACCGTCGAAAGCACAACGCCCGCAAGGAACGCACCGGTAATATCCGCAACTCCGAAAATTTCTTCCGCAAGCCAGCTGTAAAGGAAACATACCGCAAGCGAGAAAATGGGAATTCTGTGCGTAGTGGGCCATCTCTTGTCAAGCCATCTGAAAAGATATGAAATGCCCCAGCCTGCAAGAACGGCAAATACGAAGAATGCGATAATCATTATTATCGTACCGTAAATGGTGGATTTAAAGCCTTCGAAGCCGGAAAGATCCTGCGCCGCGCCCGCCTGAGCTTTGGCTATACCGGTTACGATCGATAGTACCACTATTCCTATAACGTCGTCTATGATCGCGGCGGAAACAATGGTAGTCCCAAGCTTTGTGTTGATTTTACCGAGTTCCTTCAATACCGATACCGTTATAGCAACGCTGGTCGCAGTGAGAATAGTACCTATGAATATACTGCGGAAAATGCCTTCGGGAGTGCCCACGCCGAGCCCTATTCCCCCGAAAGGTATAGAGATGACGAAACCGAGCAACAGCGGAACGGCAACGCCCGCGCACGCAATGAGTACGGCGGCAAGTCCCGTGGATTTAAGCTCTTTGAGGTTGGTTTCAAGTCCCGTGGAGAACATCAGCAACAATACGCCGATTTTAGAGAATATGCCAAGCGCGTTCTCTTCGGGAAGAAGCAAAAGCGCGTTGTAATCCTTACCCTCGAAGCCGATTAAAGTTACGCCGCAGAAGTCGCCGAATATTGCAGGTCCGATAAATATTCCCGCAATTATGTAGCCGAGAACCTGCGGAAGACCTATGCGTCTGAATAAAAGTCCCAAAAATTTAGTTGTTATCAGGATTATAGCCAGTACCGCTACAAATCCCAATGAAGAATTTCCTTCAAACATAAACTTTCTCCTTAAGTATTCTACTTGTAAGCGGATTTTTACCGCCTATCTATTATATTATTTCTCATAAAAAAAGGGAAACGATTTTGAAGAAAAAATGAAATTTTAGTAAAAAACAGAAAAAAATCAAAAAAAGCTATTGACAAACAAATTTTTTATGCTACAATAAAAGTACAAAAAGATAATATCTTACACAAAATGTTAGACGTCAACATTTTAATTTCCGGAGAAGATTATTATGAAGGAGAAGTAGCCGCGAAAGCGGGCCAAGGTTAATCTTTTTCAGGGACGGAAATATCCGTCCGCGTAGGTAAAAAAGGCAAATACGGTTTAGGAGGTAGAGTATGAAAAACGTTCTTTACTTTGCCAAAACAGTAGAAAGAAAAGGAAGGTAAACTCCAGTGTACAAGTTTACGGGTGAAACCTGATTCCATTCACGGTTTTTGATTAGCGGCGGATAAGGCGCATTATCGGCCGCGCGGTATAAACCAGATAGCCTGTACGGTAACCGTGCGGAGGCGGTTTCAAAATCAAAATTTAATATTAAAAATATTTCCCCGTGCGACGTATTGCACGGGGATTAATGTTTTTATTTACTCTTGCGTCTTTAATTCAAAATACATAGCGCCCATTAAGGGCGGTTTTATTACCCTTGCTTTTTTATTGCGGTTATGATATAATAAAACTACGATAAACAGCTATTTAATGTTGTGTAATTTAAAAAGTGTAAACTGAATTTTTTATTAGGAGAAGTTATAAAGTCAGAGGACGAATTGATTATCAGACCTTATGAGCCGACAGATTGCGAGGTTTTGGCAAATTTGTTCTACCTTACAGCCCATACTGTAAACGCAAAAGATTACGCGAAAGAACAACTAAATGCTTGGGCAACGGGTGAAATAGACTTAGTAAAGTGGAACAAATCATTTTCCGAACATTATACTGTTGTTGCTGTTGAAAACGATATTATTGTCGGATTTGGCGATATAGATAAATCCGGTTATCTTGATAGATTATATGTACATAAAGACTATCAGCATCAAGGCGTTGCGACTGCAATCTGCGACAAGTTAGAACAAGCGGTCAAAGTAAACAAAATAATTACTCACTCATCTATAACGGCTAAACCGTTCTTTGCGCAAAGAGATTTTAAAATAGTCAAAGAGCAGCAAGTAGAAAGAAATGGAATTGTCTTGACCAACTATGTA
The DNA here is from genome assembly GCA_910588645.1 of uncultured Christensenellaceae bacterium. Classification (GTDB taxonomy): domain Bacteria; phylum Bacillota; class Clostridia; order Christensenellales; family Borkfalkiaceae; genus Coproplasma. Next base: position 22,020 of record CAJUOY010000003.1, on the reverse strand, counting down.
ATGGAAAAACAAGTAAGATAAAATTATAGCGCACTATACTTCGCAAGCGAAGATAGTGCGCTATTTCTTTGTCCACAAGGAAATGCTTTAATAGATTGATTTTATGCGCGGGTAATCTTATCAGTCTTCGAGTTCATCCAAAGTAAGCGAAAACGCGGGGATAAACTTTTCGAAAAAATACTCCACTTCGGGAATATTGCGGGAACGCAGGTCATCCTCTATACTCTTTTTTGCGCTCGTAAATTCGGCGTTGCCGCAGCGCAACTCTTCAAGACACTTGACGTACGCGGACAACCTGTCCGCCGCTTTCATAAGTTTATATTCGTAGCTTAAAGTATCGGGTTTTACCGAAACGCCAAACTCCTCCCTCAATTCTTCCGGAAGCGTTTCAAGAAGCTTGTCCGTAGCCAGTTCTTCAATTTGCTTAAACGCGCCCGTTATCGAATTATTGTAATACTTTATAGGCGTTGGGAGATCTCCCGTCATCACCTCGCTGCACTCGTGATACATAGCGTACAAAGCAGCCCTGTCCGCGGACGCCGTTCCGCCGAAAACCTTGTTGTTGATCACCGCAAGCGCGTGCGCGAACATTGCAACCTGTTGGGAATGTTCCATAATGTTTTCGTCCCGTACGGAACGCATAAGTTGCCAACGGCGGATATATTTCATTCTGTCAAGATAAGCAAAAAATTTATAACTCATAGGTATATTATATAACATTTTTTTACAAATTTCAATTGACTTTAAATATAAAATAATTTATAATTCAAATATACAATCAAATACCGTCGGGGGTGTCCGTAAATTTTTATACGGGCTGAGATTATACCCTTTGAATCGGCAACGTAATGGTTGAGCGATAAGACAAAGAGAATTTTCGGCGTTCCCTCTTTTTTTGCAGGGGCGTTTTATTTTTTCGGCGGTAAAAGGAGAAAAGATGTATTTCAACTCACTATTGGCCGATTACGCCTTCGACGTTGCCGAACCCGTAATTCTCTGGCTGACCGTAGGCATTGCCGCCGCGTTGATAGTAGCGGGGACGATAACCTTTTTCGTAAAACGCGGACTTTTCGGCAAATTCGTAAAATACGGAATCCTGTCGTTCGTCGCTTATTCGCTGGTTGCGGGGATAATTATGCTCGCGTTGCAGCTTGTCAAGCGTACCGATCCCGACTATCTCGAAGAGGGATATTTAAACGCCGACGTAATTAACTACGTTCTGGTCCCCCTTTTAACTCTCTTTGCCGCGGTACTGATCTGCGGAGCCGTTTTATTCGTGCTTTCGAAAAGGAATTACAAATTCTTTAAACCCGTTGCGATAGCTCTTGGCGGATTTTGCACTGCAGGGCTCGTTGCCGCGGGAGTCACGATAGGAATATATTTTTCAAGGCACGTGATAGGCAGCGGCTATTACGACGAATACGTAGATCAGACCGTTCTCTATATCTCTGCGGCCGCCTTGGCGGTAGGCGCGATTGCCGGAGCCTTTATCTTCGGTATCAAGGACAAAAGCGCCTTTGACAGCAGAAGCATAGCCCTTGCGGGCGTATGCGTCGCCACAAGCTTTGTGCTTTCCTACGTTAAGCTGTGGAGAATGCCACAGGCGGGAAGCGTTACGTTTGTTTCTATGCTGCCTATAATGCTTTACGCATACATCTACGGCACAAAGAAAGGCGTGCTCGTCGGCTTTATTTACGGAGTTATGCAGTCCATGCAGGATCCTTGGATAATCCACCCCGCGCAATTTTTCCTCGACTACCCCATAGCCTACGCAATGGTTGGATTTACGGGAATTTTCAGCGGAATAAAGGCGCTGAAATTTCCGCAGGTCAGATTCGGACTCGGTGCAATTCTGGCGGGAAGCTTACGCTTTCTGTCACACGTCTTGGCAGGCGTCTATGCATTCGGCGCGGACGCAGTCGCGAGCGGATACAAAGGTGTGGGTGAATTTTGGATTTACAGTACCGCATACAACAGCTATATTTTCGTAGACGTCGCGCTCGTTATAGTCGCAGGCGTTGTTCTGTTATCGTCAAGAGCCTTCGTAAAACAGATAGAAAGTTACAGACGTCCGATTACAAACGAAAAATAAAAAACAAACCGCCCGACGAATTTCGTCGGGCGGTAATATTTTACAGTTTCAACAGCGCACGAACTGCAATACGTCCACCAATACCGCAAATGCAAGGATAAGAATAAATCCTACCGAGTGAATTATTGCCTCTATCTTGCGCGGCACGGGCTTTCTTGCGATCCATTCTATCAGACAGAATATGACCTTACTTCCATCCAAAGCGGGTATAGGCAACAGGTTGAATACCGCAAGATTTACGCCTATATAGGCGGCAATTTCAAGGAATGATTGCACGCTTTGAGCCGCAAGTTGAGAGGTTAATTTAATCGTAGTCACCGGACCTCCCATTGACGAAAGTCCTATGTGCCCCGTCAACAGCTCACCAAGCACTTTGAATATGGTTCCCGCAATCTTGAATGAATAGACGAACGAATTGCCTATTGTCTGAAAAAATCCGTATCGGTATCCCTCTACGCCTACGTCCCAGTATTTTTGCCCGTCCTCGCGTAAAACCGTTCCCAGTCCGAGAGCGCGCCAAACCTTACTCGTCTCCTCCGAGCTTTTAAAATCGCAGTCCGCGCGCAACATAATCTCGTCGGTAACTTCTTTGCCCGAGCGGAATACGACGACTTCGATTTTGTCGCCCGTCTTTTTACCTTTCAGAGCGGACATCATATCGGTTATCATATAAATTTTTCTTCCGTTCAATGCAAGTAAGCTATCGTTCTCTTCGAGACTGTACTCGGCAAATATTTGCGCGTTGTCGCCCTCGTAGGCATCGACGCTGCCCACCTTGTAGACAGGTTGGCCGAACGCGAACATAGAGGCGATGATAAGAATTAAGGCAAACAACCAGTTCATAAGAGGCCCGGAAACAAGTACTATTATCCTCTTCCAGGGGGCTTTGTTCGTAAAAGCGCCCTCGTTATCGCCGTTTTCCCCCTCTTCGCCGTCAAACGCGCAAAAACCGCCGAGCGGAAAGGCGCGTATCGAAAACAGTTCGCCCGTCCTTTTCGACTGCCGCTTAAACAGCTTTGGGCCAAAACCTATGGCGAACTCGTTGATTTTGAATTTTAAAGCTTTACCCGCGATATAGTGTCCGAACTCGTGCACGGTAATCATTATCAGCAAAATAAGAATTGCCAAAATCACCGAGCCTACCGTGGACCATACCGATAACAGAAAATTTAATTTCATTAAATCCTTTATCCCGCGGGTTGGCTCCGCAGGTTATTTAGAGAGTTTATATACCAATTTGTGCGCTTTCCACCTTGCGGAGCCGTCCACCTTTTCAAGCTGTTTATAGCTTACGATGTCGTCACGCTGAGTGTTGGCTATTACTTGCGCCACGGTGGTGTATATGTCCGTAAACGCTATTTTGCCGTCGAGGAAGGCCTTTACGGCAACTTCGTCCGCGGCATTGAGAGCGCAAGGCATAGTGCCGCCCGCCTTTCCGCATTCCAAAGCCAACGAATAAAGTGGATAATCCTTTTTGAGAAGCGGAAGAAATTCGATAGTCAAAAGCTGCTTGAAGTTGAGCGGCTTTGCCGACGTCGTCATTCTCTTGGGATACGTCAGTGCGAGCTGAATGGGCACTTCCATATCGGGCGTTCCCATCTGCGCCATTACGGAACCGTCGTTGAATTCCACCATAGAGTGAACTACGCTGGTGGGCTGAATTACGGTATCTATCTTGGAATAGGGCGCTCCGTAAAGCTCATGAGCTTCGATAACCTCGTATGCCTTATTCATCATAGTGGCGCTGTCTACCGTTATCTTTTTACCCATCTGCCAGGTAGGGTGATTTAGCGCTTGCGCGGGAGTGACCGTTTTAAGCTGTTCTTCGGTATACCCCCTGAACGCTCCGCCGCTGGCTGTAATAATCAATTTTTTGAAAGAGGCCTTGCGGCTGAAACCCAAACATTGCCATATGGCGGAATGCTCGCTGTCTACTGGAATTATTTCCACGCCGTTTTTTGCGGCGAGCGCCGTTACCAGTTCGCCTCCGCATACAAGCGTTTCCTTATTGGCAAGAGCAAGCGTTTTCCCCGCTTTTATGGCCCTTATGCTGTATTCGAGCCCGGCAAAACCTGCGGCGGCGTTAAAGACTACGTCCGCCTCCTCGCATTCCGCGCATTTGAGCGCAACGGCCTTATCGTCGGCCGCGGTAGCGTGCATTATAGGGGCAAACTCCTTGACCTGCCTTGCAAATTCCTTGGATTTGTCGTACGAAACCAGAGCGACGATTTTAAAGGTATTGGGGTGAAGCCTTACGGCGTTCAACACCTGTTTTCCTATTGATCCCGTAGAACCGATCAAAGCAATCTTTTTCATAAATATTATACCCGATAATTTATATTTAATGACAAAAAATGCCGCGTTTTAATGCGGCATAGAATTTTATGGTAAAAACTAAGCGATTTAGAAAATCGTTCCGAACGAGAACAATACCAAAACACTGCAATAGAGCATACTGTCGAACCTGTCGAGCACGCCGCCGTGTCCGGGAAGCAGATTGCCCATATCCTTCACGCCGCATTCGCGCTTTATCGCGCTCTCAAAAAGGTCGCCTATCTGGCTCATAACGGACGTACACAGACCTATTAATATGAACGAAAGCAGGGGCGGGAACGTAGGGCTCTTGACCGAAAGGAACACTTCGTTGAATCTGACAAGGAAAATCTCGTCGTTTATACCTCCCAAAAGGTACATAACGTAGAACGCCAGAACGCCGCCTGCAATACCGCCGAGCAGGCCGCCCACCGCGCCGATAACCGTTTTATTGGGCGACAGCTGCGGGGCAAGCTTCAACGGCACGTACTTTTTCAAAGTACTGCCCAAAAGGAACGCGCCCGTATCGGAAAGCACGGAGCCCATAAAGAGCATAAGTATAGCGGCCATAGAGTTTGTTCCAAGGTGGTTAATAGAAGACAACATCACCGCAAGAACGCCGCAATAGAGCATACAGAAAATACAGGAAATAGTTCCTTTTACGCTGCTTCTGTTATGATCAAACACCGAAGTTGCCGCAAGCAACATCGTATAAATGGTAAATGCAACCGCAACCGCAAGAAAGCCCGCGCCCGTCGTCTCGGGAACGACTTCCACCAATACGTACAGCGGAACGGCGACGGCACAGAACGCTATCGTGACCGAACGCTGGGGCGTGGATATTCTCAAGCCCATTCCCTTTCCGTTTTCGATAGCCCTCAAAAACTCAAACGCGCCTATTACCGATACCGCACAGAACACCGCGTCGAAGCCCAATGCGCCCCAACCACCGTTTACATTACCGTGAGGGATGCACCACTTCATAACGACCATAATCACCCAAACGGTGACGTACACTGCCGACGTTATCGTACGCGCCCTTAAGGACGAGTGTTTCTTTTCATTGTTGACGGGCGTAAGCCCGCTGTTTTGCGCCTGTTGAGCCAAATCAATTATCCTCTTTTTTTATTTTGCCGTAACGCCTGTCTCGCCCGGAAAAGTCCTTTATCGCTTTATCGAATTCCTTGGGACTGAAATCGGGGAACAATACTTCCGTAAAGTAAAGTTCCGCATACGCCGCCTGATACGCGAGAAAGTTTGACAGTCTCTTCTCTCCGCCCGTGCGGATAATGAGATCGGGATAGGGCATACCGCGAGTATAGAGAAGATTTTCAAATCCATCCCTATCCAATTTGAGACCGTTTTCCACAGCCGAATTTACGGCGTGCAGTATTTCGTTGCGCGCGCCGTAATTTATGGCGAACACCAAAGTAAACTCCGCTCCGGAGGGAGAATTGTCCTCGCCGTCCCTTAAAAGTTTTTGCACGTCTTGCGGCAAAACCGAAAGATCGCCTATCACCTTCACGGCGGAATTTTTTTTATAAAGTTTTTTTACGTTTGTAGTAAAGTAATTTCTGAAAAGCCCGAAAAGCCCTTCAAGCTCTTCTTCAGGCCTTTGAAGATTTTCCGTAGACAGCGTATATACCGTAAGATATTTGATGCCGAGTCCGGACGCGTGTTCCGCAAGCTTGATCATTGCGTTCATACCCGCGTTGTGCCCGAAAGACCGTGGCATATGCCGCTTTTTCGCCCACCTGCCGTTGCCGTCCATAATGAGCCCTACGTGAAGCGGAATTTTAAGCGGTTCTCTTTTGTCCATCAGACGGTCATTATCTCCTTTTCCTTAGCGGAAACGGCCGTGTCAATCTCGGCTATCGCGTCGGAAACCGCCTTTTCAACGTCCTTTTCGCAGGAAGCATACTCGTCCTCGGAAAGCGTCTTATCGTTTTTGAGTTTTTTAAGCTGTTCCAACGCGTCGCGGCGGATATTTCTTTCCGCAACCTTTGCGTCCTCGCCCATCTTGCGGATTTGCTTGGAAAGCTCTTTGCGCCTCTCTTCGGTAAGCTGAGGGAACGCAAGACGAATTACCTTACCGTCGTTGGTGGGAGTAATTCCGATATTGGATTGCTGTATAGCCTTTTCTATCCCCTTCAAAAGAGAGACGTCCCAAGGCGAAATGACAAGGCATCTGCCTTCCTGAACGGAGATGTTCGAAGTCTGCGTAACGGGCGTGGGAGCCCCGTAATAATCCACTGTTACCTTATCCAGTATATGCGGATTGGCGCGCCCTGCGCGAACGGCCGCGTATTCTTCTTTGAGTACGCTTATCGTTTTAGTGAGCTTATCGTCGAGAACGAGCAAAATTTCTTCAACCTGTTCATTGTCTATCATAATTTATATAATCTCCTTTTATGCCGTTATTGATTGTCTATGAGAGTACCCAGTTTTTCGCCGCATACTGCACGGACGATCGAGTCGTTTTCGTCAAGCCCGAACGCAAGCACGGGCACGTTGTTTTCCATACACATAGTGGCGGCCGTGGTGTCCATAGCTTTTATACCGTTGTTTATAATGTCTATATACTTTATATGTTCGTATTTCTTAGCCGACGGATTGAGCTTTGGATCGCTGTCGTAAATTCCGTCTATATTTTTTGCCATAAGCAGAAGATCCGCCTGAATTTCGCAAGCCCTTTGCGCCGCGGCGGTATCGGTAGAACAATACGGGTTACCCGTACCGCAGGCCATTATTACCACGCGCCCCTTCTCGAAATGGTGCAAAGCCTTTCTTAGGATATAGGGCTCGGCGACGGACGTCATTATGAGCGCCGTCTGAACCCTGGTGGGCAGTCCGCGCTGTTCGAGCGCGTCCATCATCGCCAAAGAATTCATTACCGTGGCAAGCATACCCATGTGGTCGGCAGTGGTTCTGTCCATCTGCTTACCCTGGCGTCCCCGCCAGAAGTTTCCGCCGCCTATTACAAGCGCGATCTCCACGCCCATATCGTGAACGGCCTTAATCTGTTCGACAACGCCGGAGATAACGCTTTCATCCAGCCCGTGTCCCTGCTTGCCTGCGAGAGCTTCGCCCGAAAGTTTGATAAGAACTCTTTTATATTTAGGTTCCATAGATCCCCCAAAATATTATTCTAAAACAGTATAACAGATATGTCGTTAAAAATCAACCGCAATTTACGTGTAATTTAAAATTAAAAACCTGCCCGCGCGAAAATGCGGGCAGGCAATAAAATTACTCTTCTCGTCCCAAAAGATAATCCGCGGAAACCTCCAACAGAGTGCAAAGTGCGCACAGCATTTCAAGGGAAGGCTGACTTCTTCCCTTCTCCCACGAAAACACGCTGTCGTCCGTGGCATTAATTTCTATCGCAAGCTGTTTTTGCGTCAATCCCTTCTCTTTGCGGGTTTCCCTCAATTTTTTGGCAAATGCTTCCATATATTTATTGTACCGTATTTTTTACGGAAAAACACGGTAACCGCAAATTTTGCGGAAAATAAAATTCCCCGCGGGCTTTACAAGCCTGCGGGGAAAATTAATTTTTTTAAATTATTTCTTCATTGCTTCGATCTGTTTTGCAACTTCGTCCTGAAGATTTTCGCTCTTCTTTTCAAGTCCTTCGCCCATTTCGAAACGCGCAAATCTTACGACCTTGAATTTATTGCCTATAACCTGGCTGACTTTCTGGGTATCGTCCTTTACGAATACCTGCTCCATAAGGCAGTTTTCGGAGTAGTACTTGCCCATTTTTCCGTCGATGATCTTTTCAAGGATAGCCTGGGGTTTGCTTGCGTTCTTGGGATCGTTCTGCATCTGAACGAGCATGATCTTCTTTTCCTTTTCGAGTTCCTCTGCGGGAACGTCTGCGGGGAGAAGATAGAGAGGCTTGGATGCCGCAATCTGCAAAGCAACGTCGTGAAGAGTCTCTTCACTGCCTGCCGTAACGTTTACGGCTTCGACCATAACGCCTACTTTACCGCCCATATGGATATAGGTCTCAATCTTGCCTTCGGTTTCGTAAATTTCGAAACGGCGAATGGAAATCTTTTCGCCTATAACAGCTGTCTCGCCGGTGATATAATCTTTAACGGTAGCTCCGTCGAGAGCACACGCATTGAGCGCGTCTACGTCGGAGGGTTTATTTTCGGCAACGATCTTTGCCACTTTATCTAAAATGGCGTGGAATTTGTCTCCGCGGGAAACGAAGTCACTTTCGCAGTTGACTTCCAAAAGTACGCCCGTACCGCCGCAAACGTATGCGCCGACAGCTCCTTCCGCAGCTATTCTGCCTTCCTTTTTAACTGCCTTTGCAATTCCGCGTTCTCTCAAAAGCTCTATAGCCTTTTCCATATCGCCGTCTGCGTCGACAAGCGCTTTTTTGCAGTCGAGCATACCTGCGCCGCTCTTTTCGCGAAGGTCTTTAACGTCTTGTGCCGTGAATGCCATAATAGATTCTCCTTGTTTATTATTCCGCGTCCTCTACGGGAACGTCGTTCATAGCGATCTCTTCGATAGAGGTAGGCTCGCCGTCGTCCTCTACGGGAAGAACGGGAGTTTCACCCTGGTTAGCTTCGATTACCGCGTTTGCGATAACGGACGAAATGAGCTTGACCGCTCTTATTGCGTCGTCGTTACCGGGGATAACGTAATCAATGAGATCGGGATCGCAGTTGGTATCGGTTATTGCGACGATGGGGATATTGAGCTTGCGTGCTTCCGCAACCGCGATATCCTCGTTATGGGGATCGACGATAAACATAACGCCGGGGAGCTTGTTCATTTCCCTTATGCCGCCGAGGTTCGCCTGCAATTTTTCATATTCTTCTTTAAGCTTTGCAACTTCCTTTTTGGGAAGAAGATCGAATTCGCCGTTCTGTTCCATCTTCTCTATCTTTACCATTCTGTCGATACGGGTACGGATAGTTTTGAAGTTGGTAAGCGTACCGCCCAGCCAGCGGCTGTTTACGTAGTACATACCGCAACGCTCGGCCTCTTCCTTAACGGCTTCCTGAGCCTGTTTTTTGGTTCCTACGAAAAGTATGGATTTACCGTCTTTTACGGAATCGCATACAAACTTATACGCGTCCTCTACAAGGCCTACGGTAAGTTGAAGATCGATAATGTGAATATCGTTCCTTGCCGCATAGATGTACTTGGACATCTTGGGGTTCCACTTTCTCGTCTGGTGCCCGAAATGCACTCCGGCTTCGAGCAGTTGTTTCATTGAAATTACCGCCATATTATTCCTCCGTTTACCTCCCCGTCGGCGCAGCTAATTCGGCGCTTTATTACGGCATAAAGATTTACCGCCACGGAGCGCCCGCCCGTCGGGTGTGAATTATAGCCTTGATATTTTAGCAAATTTAAGAGCGTTTGTAAAGCGTATTTTCGCCGTTTCGCCGCCTTTTTTAAAAAAATCCGCCCGCGTTTCCGCAGGCGGACGATATTATTTCAATGATACGAATTGTTCCGATAAGGTTTCAAACATTTTGGCATCGCTTATATTGGATGTCGTCGTCAAAATATAGGTCTTGTCGCCGGAGTTGATTATAGTCTGCTCCTGGCAGATTTCCACACCCGCAAGACTATAGGTTACGGAAGTATGCACGCGGGAAGAACCGAGATAGTCATAAACGTTGACTTTTACGCTTTTAAACTCCACGGTAATACCCATTATACTGAAATTCGATTCGAGCGCTTTTCTATAAGTCGCGTCCGTCATAATCCAATAAAAGTTGTTCTTCTTTTCACTGCTTATATTAATGTTGTTTTCCGAAGTTTTATCCGAAAACATAGTAATCACGCCGTTAGTACTCTTTTCCCAACCGGAAGGATAGACGAGTTTATAGTCTTCAGTAGCATAAGCGGTATAACCTTGGGGCGGAGCCACGGTAACTTCACACTCGGCATAAACTTCCGAATTGCGGCCGTCCGCAACTTTTATTACCGCCTTGCCCGCCGTAAGCGCCGTAACCTTGCCGTCCGAATACGTCAAAACCTTTTCGTCCGATACCGACACGTTCACTTTTGCGTCCTCGGGCGTGACCGTATATTCGAGCGCAGCGGTCTCGCCGCAGACCAAATTCAAAGAATCCGCAATTTCGATATTATCCGCCGCAGGTCCGCAACCGGCAAAAAGGCACATACACAGAGCAACCGCCGCCACAAACAGCGGGAATAATACTTTTTTCATATTTTATCTCCAAGGTTTATGATATTCGTATTATATCACAAACGTTTTTAAATGTAAAGACTTAAATAAAAATAAGCTCCCTTCGTTTCCCGAAAGGAGCTTAGCCTATTTAATTTTAAATTTCTTCCGTGTCGTCCTCTTCGATTTCCTGCTGATAAAATTCGAACACCTCTTCCAAAAGATTTTCATCTTCGATAGGTTCGAGACACTGACCGTCCTCGCTGATACGGAAAATCACGACCTCGTCCTCGTCGATACTTTCGGAAGGCTCCGCCGCAAGTAAAAAGGCGTATTTTTCCTTTTTATAATCTATGACGTCCAAAAGCTTTAATTTTATTATTTTGCCTTCCTCGTCATACATTTCGACTATTTCTTCGTCTTCCCAGGACTCCTCGTTTTCAAGTTCTTCGCTCATTTTCTGCTCCTTTTTAAGTTTATTGAGATAACCGTCCAGAATATTGGCGGCCGCAAGCGCGTCCACATAGCTTTTGCGTTTTTCACGGCTCATACCCTCGCTTATCAAAGTTTCGTGCGCCATTTTGGTAGTGAACCTTTCGTCTTCGCACACAACGGGTATGGAAGTAGCTTGCTTCAACGCTTCGATAAATCTTGCAGTCTTTTCCGTCTGAACGGCCTCCGTTCCGTCGAAATTCACGGGAAGCCCGCAAACTATGACGGTAGCGCCTTTTTCCTTTGCGATCATCGCAATCGCCTTAACGTCCTCGGCAAATCCTTTGCGGAAGTAAGTATGTGAAGGCAGGGCGTACGTATTGAACGGATCCGAAACCGCGACGCCTATTCTCTTATCGCCTATATCGAATGCGACGTATCTCTCCATACGGCTATAATAACACAGCCGCGGAAAATTTTCAAGTATATTTTCAGGCATTTTTTTACAATCATAATTCCCCGGCAATCGCTCATACTTTGATTAAGGCGATCACGCCTGTTACAAGGAGAGAAAAATTGGAAAAGTTTATTATAGGGCTTGCCGTTGGTATGGCCGGCGGCGCGCTTTTGGTAGCAAATAACTGCAAACTTTTAAACTTAGTCAAAAAGAACCAGGAAGACCTTATGGGTAAAGCGGAGTGCTATATCGATAAAAAACTCGAAGAGTTGGAGAACGGCGCTAAAAAGCTCACTTCCGATTCTCAGGAAGACTGAAATTCAAACCTTTAAAATTAAACGGGAGGACGGTTACGTCCTCCCGTTTATCTTTTTAAGAATTTTTAAGCTGCAGTCTTAACAGCGCATTTTCGTCCGTCAAACGCTTTATTAAGGTAGTCAGACGCTTGTTTTCTTCCTTCAGGCTTGAAGCCAGCTTGTCGTAGAGGCCGTTTATCTCCTCTTCTATGCGACGTCTCGCGCCGTCCTCGCCGCCGTTAAGCCCGCACTCGCGCATAAGCCTTTCTATCCTCTCCGGTTGTTTGCCGAGGACGTTGCGGTATTTGTTCTGATAGCGCAACATAAGTTTGTCGTCTCCGCCAGCAAGCTTTAAGACAGCCTTCCTTACGGAAATACCTTTGCTTTTCTGGACGAGGATTTCTTTCAATATTTTATCCGTTTCCTCTTCAGAAAAGGGAAGTATTTTTTCCGCTTTGAGGTCTTTGCCCGAAAGCATTTCCTTTACGCGACTGTCCCCTGTACTGCGCAAAAGCGCGTAATAATAGTTTCTTACGCTGCCTTTGGCCCTGCCCGTCTTTTGCGCGTAAGAGGCGAACAGTCCGGAAAGCGTCTTGCCTTCCTTTCTGCCGTCCGAAATGTACTCCACAAGCTTTTTCGCTTCATCTTCCGTATAGCCGTTTATCTTGTTCATAAAATATCCTCCATACAACAAAGATATTGACATAATTTTTAAACGTTATACATTAAATAATAATAGAAATTCACGGATTTTAAGCGCCACCGTCAAGGGGCGCTTAAAATCCCAAAAGCAAAAAGAGTGGTGTTACTTTGCGTATTTATTTTTTGTCGTACAAGCCCGCAATACTTAAACTGAACGGCCTCTACGTGGGCGGTATAGACCTTTTCGAAAGACACATAGACATAGATCCCGCCGACAGCGTATTGGCGGAGATTGTTCCTGGTGAAAATCTTCAAAGCGTCAATTTTTTCATAAACGAAAAGCTCCTGTTTCAACCTCCTCCCTTTCTCGACGTGTACCTGATGTCGGGCGAAGCATTGATCTTCGTGCGCGAATACGGCAACAAGGGCGCGGCGTTGAACGTGATAGCTCAGACGAGATTTTGCGGAATACTTTTCACGCTGTTTTCCCAGGGCGGCGCGTACCTTTCCGCCGAGGGAGCAGATTACAACTTAATACAGTTGCCACAAAAATTCACAAACGCCGTATTCGAAGAAAAGATGTTGGCGGGGTATCCCGTTCTGACCGTAAAGAGCGGCAACTCGCTTATTATTTTCAACGACAGGGGCAAACGGATATTTATGAACGATGCGGAAAAAGCGGAATTTTCCGACGTTCTTGAAATTACTGCCGCTTTCGAAACCTGCACCGCGGCAAAAGCCGAATGCGTGTATTCCTACGACGGAGAAAAACTTACCCTCAAAGCAAGCAGGACCATAGAAACGCGCCCGCCCGAAAAAAACGTACTGCATTTCGCCTTTTTCGAGAGCGTGCTTACCCGCGGAGATTATTCCGCATATCTTGCCGACGAATTGAAGGACAGGTCGGTCGTACTCAAAGACTACTTGGGCGATTTTGTATCGGTAACAGTACCGACGGAAAGCTTCTATTCGGAACACGGCGACGTCCGCGCGGCGGGGTTGGTATATCCCAAAGCGCAAAACCTATACGAAGTTAAATATTACGCGGTGGACGTGGAGCAAAATAAGATAACCAACGTTTATCCCGTAGAATAAAATCGGCGGAGCCACAGGCTCCGCCGATTTATTATTTATTATACTTTTTGGAGTTTGATAGTAATTTCCAGTCCGCCGAAACTGCCGGACATTACAAGGTAACCGCCGCTCAACGTAACTTCCTGCTCATCTCCGTCTATGACGAGATAGTGCTTGCCGCCTCTCGTTTCCCAGGTTCCGACTTCGGTCTCCACTTCACCCGCAACATTGGTTTTAAAAGAAAGAGTGTTGTCTTCTTTGATTTCAAGGGTGAACATATCTTCCTCGATTTCAATTAAACCGTTCATCGTTTCACCCGGCTTAAATACTACATCGCCCATAGACATTTCGGAAAACTTGTAGTTACCTACCGGACTTGACGCGCAGGCGGCGAGGCATAAGCAAATTGCTACAACCGCAACGGACGCCAATAAACTTGCAAAAACTTTTTTCATAACCTTTCTCCTTTTTACAAAACCCCCAAACCGAAAAAATTTATTAAACGGATTTAAGCTTTGTTATATTATTATTTATATACTATCACTGCGTTGGGCATATGTCAACCGCCTTAAAAAAATAAAAGCCTTTAAGGCTTTTTATTTTTAACGAAATTTTTCATCATTTCAAACGTTGCCGCGGAAACCGCGTGTTCGAACTCGCAAGCGTCCGCGTCGGCATCAACAGCGTTCACGCCGTTCAACTTCAGAAAATCACGTATTATGCAATGTCTTTCATAGATTTCCGAGGCGTATTTTTCTCCGTTCAGAGTGAGATAGATATGAAGCCCGTCGCACTCGACGTACCCCGCGGACTGCAAAAGCTTTATCGCCTTTTGCACCGCCGGCTGGGAAACTCCTATTTTCCTCGCCACTTCCACGCGGTGAACAAATTCGTTTTCCCGCGAGAGCAGCAATATACTTTCCAGATAATCTTCTGCCGATTGATTTCTTTTCATATTATGATTATACTACGCTAACAGCCCGATGTCAACAGTACTATTCTTCTCCCGCCAGTTTGGCCTCGCGGTCTGCAATAGTCAGGGCCTCTATCATATTCTCTATATCGCCCATTATAAATTCGTTGAGATTATATACCGAAAGCCCTATTCTGTGATCGGTTACCCTCCCTTGGGGGAAGTTATAAGTTCGTATGCGCTCCGACCTGTCGCCCGTGCCGACAAGACTTTTCCTGTGCTCGTCGTAAGCCGAACGATTGCGCGTAGAATAGTAATCGTATAACCGCGAGCGCAAAACCTTAAAGGCCTTGTCTTTATTTTTCAGCTGACTGCGCTCGTCCTGACAGGTAACCACTATGCCCGTGGGCATATGGGTTATGCGGATTGCCGTCTCGGTCTTGTTTACTTTCTGACCGCCCGCGCCCGAAGAACGGTACACGTCCAATCTTATATCGGAATCCTTTATTTCCACTTCCACGTCCTCCGCCTCGGGAAGAACGGCCACCGTAGCGGTGGAGGTATGAACTCTTCCCTGCGACTCCGTTTCGGGAACGCGCTGGACGCGGTGAACGCCGCTTTCGAACTTCAACTGCTTATAGGCGTCCTTACCGCTGACGTTGAACACCACTTCTTTGAGCCCGCCGAGCTCGGTTTCGTTTATATCGACAAGCTCTACTTTGAGCCGATGTCTTTCGCAGTAATTGAGGTACATACGGTAAAGCTCGTATGCAAATAAGGCCGCTTCCTCTCCGCCCGCGCCGCCGCGGATTTCGACTATGCAATCCCTGTCGTCGTTTTTATCCTTGGGCAACAGCAGAATTTTGAGTTCGTCCGTGAGCGTGAGCAGCTGCCGCTTGCATTCTTCTATCTCTTCAGCAAGCAACTCCTTCATTTCGGGATCGGCTTCCGTCTTGGCGGCTTCCTCCGCCTGCTCCTTACGCCTTTCGGTCTGCGCGTACTCTGCGTATTTCAACGCCGTTTCCGATATTTCCGCCTGAGCTTTGGCCGTTTCCGTCCACAACGCAGTGTCTGCGATAACGGATGGATCGCTCATTTTTTCGGACAATTCCTCGTAGCGGGCGTAAATGTCTTTCAGTTTTTCAATCATTTTCATAACGTTAGCAAATTAATTCGCCCTCGATACTCGGCGCATTTTAGAAAGCAATCTTTACGAAGCGGTCCACTCCGGCAAGATCTTTGATAACTATGGCGTAATCCCTCTTGGGAAAAATTTGAAGTATGTCGTTGGCCTGCCCCTCACCGCACTCCATAATGAGCATACCGTCCTTTGCAAGATAGCTCTTTACGTTCTTTGCAAGTATGCGGTAAAATTCGAGGCCGTCCTCGCCTCCGTCGAGAGCCACGCGGGGCTCGTGCTCGCGCACTTCCTTTTGTATGAAAGGTATTTCTCCGCTCTTTATATAGGGGGGATTGCAGACGATAATATTGTATCTGCCGCGGACGTTCGTGAACATATCGCTTTGAACGAAAGTCACGTTGACGTCGTTTAACTTTGCGTTCTCTTCCGCAAGCATTATGGCCGCATCCGAGAGATCCGCCGCGGTGACGCTTACGTTCTTTCCCTTCAACGCCTTTGCGACGGACACGGCTATACATCCGGAGCCCGTGCACATATCCAATATCTTATCACCGTTTTCCGCGCTTTTAACCACGGTATCGGCAAGCAGCTCCGTCTCCGGTCTGGGAATAAGCGCCCGTTCGTCCACTTTGATCTTGCAACCGTAAAACTCGGTGTCGCCTATTATATACCAAAGCGGTCTGCCCGCAAGCCTTTCCTTGACAATACCGTGGATAGCCTTGCTTTCGGAAGACTTGATCGTGCGCTGTCTTACAAGGTCGCTGCGCTTTATGCCGAGAGTAATGGCGTAAATCCATTCCGCGTCGCTCTCGTCGATTCCCGCGTCTTTAAATTCCTTTTTAGTCGCTTCCAGCATTTTTGAAAGCAATCCACCCGTAATAAACTCCGTTTCGGGCACGCTTTGATCGTTATCCATTTCAAGAACCTTTTTAAATGCGGCTATAGCCACTTCGATCATATCTTCTTCGGGCTCGCGCGTAGTAAGCGTCTTTTGCAACAGCATTCCCGGCGCTTTGAATATCGCCACGAACTTGTTGTCAAACCTCGCAAGGAATTTGAGGATTTCATACGATATACCCGCAATGAGCGGAAGAAGTATGAGTTCCAGTCCCAAATTTATAAAAAACTTTGCGATACTGTTGTCTACTGTAATAACGTAAGTGTGAAACGCCCAGGTTACGAGCGAAATTATAACTATGTTTATAAAAAGAACTATGAACAGAAAGGACGTGCCGCACCTGTCGTGTATGCGCGAGCAGTCGCGCACTTTTTCGGGCGTGAGCTCAACACCCCGTTCGTAGGCGTTTATGGTCTTGTGTTCCGCGCCGTGATACTGGTAAAGCCTGCGTATATCCTTTAAGAGCAATATAATTGCAAGATAGGCTATAAAGATCACAAGCTTGAACACGCCGAGAAGTATGTATTCCCAAATAGTGTTCTGTACGGGGGGAATTATGGTAATGAGAAAACGCGGTAAGAATATAAAAATTCCTATCGCAAGCAACACTCCGAGGATAGCGGAAAACCCGGTAACTACGTCCATAAGGCTTACCTGGAATTTTTCGGCAAGCCATTTCTGGAATTTGCCTTCCTCCTGTTCGTCCTCATCCTCGTCGCCGTATACCGCCGCGGTGCGCATAAGCGTACCCGTACCCAAAATCAGCGAAGATATAAGATTGACAATGCCGCGCACAAAGGGAATTTTGGAAGCCCTTTTCACGCCTTCGCTCTTTTTAAGCCGCTTTGCCTCTATCTGAATTTCGCCGTTCGGATCGCGTACCGCCGTAGCCATACAGGTTTTGCCCATCATCATAACGCCTTCGAGGACTGCCTGACCGCCGATATAAGTTCCGCACTTTTTTGATTTAGCTTTTTTTTCTTTCTTCTCTTTCTTATCCGCCATTTCGAACCAATTCCGTCATCCGAGCATAATAAAAGTAAATAAGCTCCAAAAAATCTTTGGAGCTTCTGTTTTTAAAGATTGTATTTTTTGTTGAATCTCTCTACACGGCCGCCGGTATCGACAAGCTTCTGCTTACCCGTGAAGAAGGGATGACATTTATTGCAGATATCAACCTTTAACGTGTCAACTTTTTTAGTCGTGCCGGTTTTAAACGTAGCTCCGCAAGCGCAAACAACCGTTACTTCGTGATATTCGGGATGTATCTCGGGTTTCATACCTTCACCTCGCTTATTTCTTCGTTAGCTTTACTATTATATAACAACTTTTTATCTTAGTCAATCGATTTTTCCGACGCAACAGGATTTTTTGTCAATTTAGCCAAAAAAAGTTGCTTACGGTTTTTTATTACAATTTTAGTTGCAAAAAACGGCAACTTGCGGTATAATAGACAGTAAGCTATGGAAAGTTGGATTTTAAAAGGCGTTAAAAACCTTGTAAACGAACCTCAGGCGGCGTCGAACGTCGCTCCTACGCAGGTCAAAATCAAGGTTTCACACCTGCTTTTAACAGAATTTGACGAATTGCTTTTCAACGGCTCGATCAAAGTCGACTATCCCAAGATCCCCGGAAGGGCGGCTGTGGGAATAGTTACCGAAGTCGGTGAAAGCTGCTACGGCGTTGAAAGGGGAACAAGGGTATATTTCAAGCCCACCCGCGCGTGCGGAGAATGTCTTGCCTGTAAAAGCGGCAAAAGCAAGGAGTGCACCTCCTACCTTACCGCGGGCAAGAACTTTGACGGATTTATGCGCGATTTTGTCGTGTGCGAATATACGGAAGTTGCGCCTCTGCCCGATTCGGTGGACGATTTAAACGCGCTCTGTATAGAAAATATAGGAATTGCGGAAACTGTTTACAATAAACTTAATCTTACCGCAGGACAGAGAGTGGCCGTACTGGGCGCCGATTTCGACGGTATAATTACCGCTCAGGTGCTCCTGTACCACAAAATCATTCCTATAATCATTGACAATTCCCCGGCAAACCTTGAAAGGGCCAAGAATTACGGCGTTTACTATGCGTTTCCCGCCGACGACGATCTCATTCAAAACGTTATGAACGTTACCGGCGGCAATCTTTGCGACGCGGCGATATTTTGCAGCACTTCCCGTTTAACGCTTTCGCTTGCAACCCGACTGGTCGGCAAAAACAAGACGCTTGTACTCAGCACTAATTCGATTATGAGCGCAAATCTTGCGGCCAACGATGTGCTCGAAAAAAATTTGACCGTATTCGGCGTTTCAAATTCGTTCGGCAATTCGGACGCAGTAATAAACATGCTTGTACACGGCGCAGTGGATATATCTCACTTCGAAAAGGAAGTGCTTACCGAATACAACCCCGCAGCATTGCTTGCAGAGCGGTGTGAAAATCCCACCGGCAAGCGCAACAAGCTGACCGTACTGAAAATGATTATCTGATCCTGCGCAAATTTATATGCGCAACGTTTCCAAGATATTTTTCAAACTGAATTTCTGGATTATAATTTTAATTGCGGCGCAGGTTGCCGCAATTATTTTTTTGTGCCTTTATATACCCTCCTTCCTGCCGCTCGCCGCGGTGTCCGCTATCGTATGGGCGCTTTCCGCAATCTCCGCGGCCGTGCTGTTTACCCGCAACGGCGCGCCCGAGGTCAAGTGCGTGTGGTTCGTAATAATCACCGCCCTGCCCGTCGCGGGTGCGCTTATCTATCTGCTTGCATCGGTAAAGAGCAAACCATACGGAATACTTACCGTATCAGATGCGGAAAGCACGGGCACGGCGCGGGCAGCCAATATACTTTCGGGAACGTCCGACGTAGGTTACGAAAGCGCCGAATACTTCCCCACCGGCGCGGAATTTTTCAAGTCCGCCTTTTTAGCCATAGCCGAGGCAAAGAAAAGCGTTTATATCGAATTTTTTATTATAGGCCGCGGACACATTATGACGGAATTTACCGAGGCCATGAAAAAGGCTTTGAAAAACGGTGCGCAAGTTAAAATACTGCTCGACGGGGTCGGCTCGGCTTTCAAGCTTGGCAAGCGCGATCTCAAAAGGCTGAAAAAGGCGGGCGCGGAGGTAAAAATATTTCATAAACTTCTGCCGCTGGCGCACTCCAAGATTAACCTCAGAGATCACAGAAAGATTATCACCGTAGACGGCAAAATTGCGTTCACGGGAGGAATAAATCTTGCCGACGAATACGCTAACCTGACTTCCCCCTACGGATACTGGAAAGACACGGGCGTAGTTATATGCGGAAGCGCGGCTAAAATATTCGAGGGAATGTTTTTGTCTATGTGGTTCGGCAAGTACGAAATGAAGTCGCCGAAAGCTGCCGTAAACGAAAAATTTCACTGCCTTCCGTTCTATGACAGTCCGCCTAAAAGGGCTTTCTGCGAGGACGCGTTCGTCTCGGAAATATGCCGCGCGCAAACGCGCGTTCATATAATGACGCCTTACTTCTGCCTGAGCGACAAGATGCTATCCGCTCTAACGTTCACCGCAAGACGCGGCGTCGACGTAAAAGTGATCATTCCGCACGTGCCCGATAAAAAGTATGCATTCGCCGTTTCAAAGGCATTTGCACACCTTGCCGCACACAGCGGAGTTAAAGTATATGAATACACTCCGGGATTTATGCACGCAAAGGCCGTGATTTGCGACGACAACGTATTTTTGGGAAGCTATAACTTCGACTTCCGCTCAACTCATTTCAACTATGAATGCGGCGTAATTTTTGGCAAAGAAATTTGCGAAACTGTGGAAAAAGATTTTGCCGAATGTCTTGCGTTGTCCAAAGAAACGGCTTTGGGCAAAAATGCCGATAAAAAGTCGTTAAAACGATTTTTACTGCGCTTCTTTTCTCCGCTCATCTGAATTTGACAAAACGACCAAAATAAAATATACTTTATTTATGATAAAACTCATTGCGTCCGATCTGGACGGAACGCTGTTCCCTCCGCACACCTGTGCGCCGCCCGAGGGAACGTTCGAACTCATAGAAAAACTGTATAATAAGGGAATACTGTTCGTCCCCGCAAGCGGGCGACAGCTGCCCGACATATTAAAAATTTTTGCTCCCGTGCTTGACAAGATTGCGATCATCGCGGAGAATGGCGGACTGATATGGTATAGGGGTGAAATTATTTATTCCAACCCCACCCCCAAGGAAGACGTTGAATTTGCTCTTGAAATTATCGGTAAAGCGGAAGGAATGTATCCCCTTCTATCCTGCGCCGACTGCGCATATTACGAGAGCGACAACGAAGCTTTTATAAAAGTAGTGAAAAGATCGTATTCTTCCTGTAAAAAAGTTGAAAATTTACATAAAATTGCGACTGAAAAGCAGGTAGTAAAAATATCCGTCTGGGACGAAAAACCGCCCTGCGCCGAGCACGGCGGCCCCACACTTCAACCTGCGTTGACGGGACTTAGAACCATAGTTTCGGGATACGACTGGCTTGACGTATCCTGCTTGAACGCAAACAAGGGCGAAGCGCTGAAAGCGCTTTTGAAAAAGCTTGAAATTATGTCCGTGGAATGCGAGGCGTACGGCGATCATATGAACGATTACGAGATGTTGTCGGTATGCGGCAATCCGTTTGTGACCGCAAACGCCTTTAAAGGGCTCAAAGATAAATTTAAAAACGAACTGCCTTCGAATGCGGAAGGTGGGGTTATAATAAGACTCAAGGAGCATCTATGAAGATTTTAATAGCTTCCGACATACACGGTTCCGCCAAATGGTGCGGCGAGCTTATCAGCGCGTTCAAGCGCGAAGGCGCGGAAAAACTTTTGATTTTGGGCGACGTTCTGTATCACGGGCCGAGAAATCCTTTGCCCGACGAATATGCGCCTGTCGCGGTTGCGGAAATGCTGGCTGAATATAAAGACCGTATAATATGCGTTCGCGGCAACTGCGACAGCGAAGTAGACCAAATGGTTTTGCCTTTCAACGTTTCCTCCGACTACGCGACGATGAACGTGAACGGTATCAATATGGTTTTATCTCACGGGCACAGAGCGGTACCCCCGTTGGCGCAAAGCGACGTATACGTCACGGGACACACCCACGTACCATTAAACGAAAATTGCGGGTACTATCATCTTAACCCCGGATCGGTTTCGTTGCCTAAGGAAAACAGTCGTCACGGTTATATACTGCTCGACGGAAAAACTTTTTATTTCAAAGACTTCGAAGGAAACGTTTTTGACGAACTGAAATTATAAAAAGCAAACAGCCCCGCACATAAGCGCGGGGCTGTCTTTTAATTTTTTAATTAGGTAAGAATAAGTTTCTTCTGGAAAAGGCAAGAGAACAAGTCGATCCAGCCGAGCAGAACGCCGGTAGGAAGTATAGCAAAAATAAGCACTATGAACTGTAACGTTGCCTTACCGTGCAGAGCCGCGGAACCGCGGACAAGAATTTCCGTAATCCAGTTTACGCCGGGAATAAGGAGCAGAATGATCTGCACGAGTCTGGGTAAACTTTTAAAACCTTTATTAATAGACATTTTTATTTCTCCTTCTATTATTAATTAATTATATTATA
>CAJUOY010000002.1 GCA_910588645.1 uncultured Christensenellaceae bacterium | reverse complement strand
TCTTCGGCTCTTACGGTAAAGCCTGCGTTCGTGTTTGAGCCGAAGCTCGCGCCCATACAACTCATTGTAGGCGGCGTATCGTCAAAGTTCACATAGTAGTACCGTCGGGTTTTCCTTGTACTTGTCGTATATACGGAATTTGCCTTGATGCACACCGCTACCGATTTTCAAGCCGTATTCGATTAACTGCTCTTGCGGCGTTTTCTCCTGTGTCTTGCCGTCAAGCATATCAAAGAAAGACAACTGTGGCTTTTCCTTGCGCTTACGGCTCTGTATGGGTTTGCTCTGTTTTGGCTTCGTCTGTGGACGATTTTCCTTTTCTTCTTCGGCTTGTTCTTTGTCTATGTTCTCGTCATCGTACGCCGCATCGTCCTCATCTTCAAGCTCGTTCTGTTCGGCAGCATATTCGTCGTCGTATTCGTCGTCTATGGGAAAACGTGTATCTATTTCGCCTATATAATCGGGGTGTTCGTCGCCGTTTTCTTCGTCCGGCATTAACTGTTCGTCATTGTCGAACGGGTTATCTCCGTCGTCATCTACTTCGATTAGTTTAGGCGCAGGCTTTTCCGCTTCTTCGTTTTGTGCAAGCGATTCGGCGTGAGATTGAATATAAATCGGCTCTTTATCTTTCTCAAGCACGACAACGGGATACTGCTTTATCAGTTTTTCGATATATGCGTCCGTTGCGTGGAACGGAACGCCGCACATAGGTATGCGGTCTACACCTACTATTCGCCCCGTAAGCGTTAAATTAAGCGCGTCAGATGCTTTTTCGGCACTCTCGCCGAACATCTCGTAAAAGTCGCCCAAGCGCGTCAGAACGATTGCTTTCGGGTACCCTGCGATAATAACTCCGTGTCGGTTAAATCAAATTTTACTTTACCGCTTGTTATTGTTTCGGAATCATTGCAATAAAACCCATAATTAGGAATACGTTGCTCAAATGTTTCCGCCTGCGCATTTAGGTATGTGTTAGCTGACAACGCCCCAAAAGTCATTAAAAGCGACAAGAGCATAACCATGCACATTATAGTTTTCTTTTGTATTTTAGTGAGCATATTATTCTCCTACGCCATTATGGGTAAACAAATTAACGATTCGTTTATGCTTTTTAACCGCATACTGATAGGTCTTGTATGCGCCGCTGTTTTCTCTCTGCTCTACCCAAAACAAAATCAAATCGCTTTGGTCTATCATTGCAAGGTTACGATAATAGATTGCCGTGTACCAATAATCAAAATCCTTTGTCGGACACTCCAACGCTTCATACTCTTTTTGGATAAACCATCTCGGCGACTTTCGCAACTGTTTGTCGAGTGCAAAACAAAACACCCTTTTGATATTGAGTTGCGGTTCGGCGTTTCTCTTTTTGGTTACAAGGTCATAGCACAAATCGTCAAAATCACTTCTGCCGCCGAATAGAAAAATCCTCACGCCGTCGTTTATTGCCTTATTGATTTCTATCATTGTTCTTGCTGTCAGTTCATCAGTTATATCGACGTCGGAATGCCCGAAACACGAACAAGTCTTTTCAACTGTTACCATAAAAAAGATGCCGCCCCCGAAGGAACGGCACCATAGCATACCGTCCCTTTGAATGCGACTTCAATTTACCTATCTCTTGTGGAAACAAGCTGGGAACAGTATAGCTACCGATATTACAGCTTATAACCACAATAAAAGAATATAATACTCCCTTTCGAGAGTAGAGATAGATATTCTTAAATTGAAGTCGCATTGTTATTATAGCACAAGCGAAAGAAAATATCAAGAATTATTGACGAAAGAAAAGAAAAAGCCGCTAAACAACACAACATACCCATATATAGAAAAAATCCACAAGATAAGCACTATATCTTGTGGATTTATTATTTTTTATTTACCATAACTTAACGCTTTGCTTTTGTTTTTTTACCTTTCCCTTATGGCACTTGTTCAGTTGCGCCCGTGGGACCTGTAGGGCCGGTAACTCCGTCTGCTCCTGTTGCTCCTGTTGCACCTGTCGGACCGGTTGCACCATCTGCTCCTGTGACACCCGTGGGGCCTATTGGACCGGCAACGCCGTCCGCTCCTGTTGCACCTGTAGCACCAGTGGGACCTGTTACACCGTCTGCTCCCGTTGCTCCTGTGGCACCAGTGGGACCTGTTACACCGTCTGCTCCCGTTGCTCCTGTGGCACCAGTAGCGCCGACAGAACCCGTTGCCCCGCGCGGAATTATAAAATCTAAAACAGCGTTTTGCGGCGTTCCGCTATTTGAAACTATTGCCGCTGTTCCGGGCTCACCGGTATCCGTTGTTCCGACTACAACCGTTGCCGCTAACCCCGTAGGTCCCGTAGGGCCTGTGGGGCCCGTTCCTGAAGGACCGGTAGCTCCGGTTGAACCTGTAGGTCCCGTGGGACCGGTAACACCTGTCGGACCGGTTGCCCCCGTAGGGCCCGTTACACCTGTAGCACCCGTAGCGCCGGTAGCTCCGGTACCACCGGTCGCACCCGTTGCCCCGGTCACGCCTGTAGGCCCTGCTGGTCCGGTCGCACCTGTCGCGCCTGTAGGCCCTGTAATACCGGTCAGCGTATTGACGTAAATTCTTCTTGCGCCCTGAGAATTACCGCAATTACATCCGCAATTACAATCTCTGTCACACGCAAAAAACATATTCATAAATATCATTTTATACCCCTTCTCCGAGTTTGGTTTTAAAATAGTTTTTGTTAAATAAATATTCCTTACTGTCGGGTTTCAATTTGCCCGCGGCCTCGTTGAACTCGTTAGCCGCAACGTATTCCCCCAATCTATCATGCAAAACGCATAGTTGCATATTGGGAATATAGCCGCAATAATCCAAGTTGATAAACGCGCCGTTTTTACCGTCGTTTACGCTATTTAACGCGCTTTTATACCAATAGATAGCTGGCTCGATTTCTCCCTTTTCAAAAAAATAGCCGCCTAGAAGGCAACATACTTCACTGCGCGGAGCGGCAAGCAATAGGCTACGCAAAAGACTGTCAATAGCTTTTTTATTCTCGCCAAGCGCGGAATAAGCTTTAAACAAATCAATACAAGCTTCGATTTTATTTTCTATCCAACCTTCTCGCGTTAAAAAATACTCGAGGACGGCTACGCTCTCCCTAAGCATACCATTAAATAAAAGTTCTCTGCCGTAATAAAATTCCGAGCGTTCGTCAAGCGTTTTCCCTTCGGAAATCAAGCGTTGATAAATTTTTAAATTCCTCAACGGCTCAGATGATTTTATCTTTTTATGATTTATCCGCGCCGAAGAATAGATAATTTTACCCGAAGGCGTTACAACCTCGTGAACCGCGCCGTTAAACCTGTAATTCCCACTGCGCTTGAAAATTCTTTCTCTGTAATACACGAACGACGGCGTGTCTCCGTCAAAAGCTGCGGCATATGGTAAAAACGCCATATCGAACCCACCGTCTTTTACAAGCCGACGGATCTCATCACAACTTTCGTCAGAAATCCAATCGTCGGCATCCAGCCACATAACGTAATCACAGCTTGCCTTTTCAAGAGAAAAATTTCGCGCGGCGGAAAAATCGCCGCACCATTTAAAGAAATAGATTTCGTCCGTAAACTTTTTTACCTCTTCGACGGTATTATCCGTAGAACCGGTATCAACAACAATTATCTCATCGGCAAACTTTGAAACACAATTTAAACAGCGAGCGATAACTGCCTCTTCATCCTTAACGATCATACACACGCTTAAAGACATTAAAAACCTCGTACAGTATTACATTTTATGCGAAAAAACAAACCGTTGTGATTTTTGAAAAAATAAAAAGGCGTTCGCGTAATAAGCGATCGCCTTTTTTAATTAAATCAAATAGTTTAAGCGTAATTCTTTATAAAATCGTCCAACGAGAGCATACCCTTGGATACCATAAAAAATTTATCGTTATATTCATCCACAGTATAGCAAGCACATCCTACCATAAAATGAAGCAACTCGGAAGAGATTAAACTGTCAATAAAGCTTGTCGTCATTCTGAAAACCGTCTTACCCGTCTTCACATCGTAATCGAAGCTTCCATCGGCAAGATTATAATTCGCAAAGGATGTAACTACCGCGCCCTCCATTCGTTTATCTTCCGGAAATTCGAAAGATATAGGCGACAGCAACCTTACGAGCTGTTTTTCGGCATCTACCTTGATTATAAAATCCATTGGCAAGTCTTCGCCAACCGTTTTGAACGTTACTATATTCGCGGAAGGTATTCTTTCGAATTTCCAATTATTTGTTTCAAGCATTTCACAAAGCGAATCATAAACATCCGTCGCCCTCTTAATCATCTTATCGTCTGTCATTTCAATCCCCCTTACTCTATGTAATTTAAAATATCCGCAACACTCATTTCCGTCTTTGCAACCGCAAAAAACTTGTCGTTATAATCGTCGATAACTTGACAGGAAACCAGCAACATATATGCAAACAAATTTTTGCCCAAAAGGCTTTCACGATAGCTTGAAGTCATACGGAATATTATTTGTCCGTCCAAAATGTTGTAATCGAAACTGCCGTCCAATAAACCGTTATTTGCCGCGCTGATAGCAATAGCCATTGGAACGCGTCTGTTTTCGGGCGTTTTGAAAGGCATCCAGGACAACAACGTCACAAGCTTCCTATCAACGTCAACCTGAATTGCCAGCTCTATGGGCAAGTCGTCACCCGACGTACTAAAATGAATTTTTAAATTTTCAACGTCTTTGTCATAATGAAATTCGTTTTCATCAAGCATTTCGCACAAAGAGTTATACACGGCGAGAGCTTGCTTTAAGTCTTTTTCTTCTACCATAATTTTCCTCCGTTTATTTTATTAAAAACCGATCACGGTCTTTTTAGGTATTATCTGAACAAACTCCTTGTCGGCGCTTGCCCTTTCAAAATCATCTTTGGTAAGAACAACCGCAGAATTGTTTTCAAGCTGACATCTCATAGAGGCCTTAGCCCACGTCCGCTCAAACAGATTGCGTACAAACCGCGCATTGCTGAAATCTTTTGATTTAAAGGATTCCTCCGGCATAGACGCAAAATATTCCTTTACGGCAGGAAGCAAATTCTTGTCGTACTTGAACTTAGATTTCGTCATATTCATAAAGATTTCATATAACTGGTCGCGCGTGAAATTAGGGAACTCTATATTATAAGGCATTCTGCTCGCAAGCCCTGCATTCCCTGCCATAAGTTTTCTGATGTCATCGGTATATCCCGCCATAATTACAACGAAATCATTTCTGTGATTTTCCATTTCGGCAATAAGAGTATCCAAGGCCTCCTTGCCGAAATCACGATCGTTTCCGTCGCCGCGATAGAGCGAATAAGCTTCGTCTATAAACAGTACCGAGCCATAGGCATCGCGGCACATACTTGAAGTTTTAGGCGCGGTTTCACCCACGTATCTTCCGCAGAAATCTCTGCCCGAATACTCGTAGAAATTTCCCGACCGCAAAATACCTTTTTCTTTTAAAATTTTTCCTATTATGCGTGCAACCGTGGTTTTGCCCGTACCGGGGTTACCGGTAAATCTCATATGTATGCAAGGACGATCGGAGATACCGCTTTTAACGGATAATTCTATCTGAGATATAATCTGCTCGATACTCTTTCTGATGTTTTCGCAACCTACAAGGCGGTTAAGTTGTTCCATACCGGTCAACTGAGAATCGGCTATACCTTCGCAAAGGCTTTTCATATTTTTTTCGGAAATTGTATTATCCGATTTACCGTTGCGAACGTCGGAAAGCTGTTTTTTATAAAGAAGCTCTTTTACAACCTTTTTTACCGTATTGAGCCCGTAAAATTTACCGTCACTCTTTTCTTCCGATATGCGCGACATAAAATGCTTCCAAGCGGACTTTGATACTTTAAATCCGTACGAATCGAGTTCCGTCTCGGCACTTCGCTTTATCTCGTCGTTAGTGAGAGGCGGTATCGTAACCGTCCTGATAAACAGCAGATCGTTCAAAGAGCGCCTTATTTTTTCCAGTATATCTTTTTCCACAAACGGCAGTCTGAACACCATTATGAAACTGTCCGATTCCTTTTCAACGCACTTTAAAAATCTTTTAAAGAACCGACTGTCCGTAGCATTGATCCATTCGCTTATATCTATACTCAACAGTTTAACGCCGTTACTGCCACTATCAAGCGCATTTATAGCTTCTTCAAAGGGATCCATGCTTTCCTTTACAGGACCTAACTTTACCTCACGTATTGCATTATATCCCTTTATATTCAATAACCCGGTAGCGTTTATCAATTCCGCAAATAAATTCAAATAAGTAGACAGCCCGCACCCGTCGCCTATTGAAAATAAATAACTTCTGTATGTAAATACATCTTGAATCTTTTTACCGCTCAAAGCGGGAGCAATCTCCAACACCTCGTCAGCAAGCAATTTAAACTCCGCCGCACCTACAAGCCTATCTATCTTATTTTTTACTTGAGTTATCTTGTCTTTTGCCTCGGCAACATTAAAATCTTCTTTTTCCTCCGAGGACGCGGATTCGAATTTATCACGGCGTCTTAATCTATGGTCTTCGTGCAATATCCCGGAAAAAGAAATCTGAGTTCTTTCGTTTGAGCCTTCCGAAGCGGTCGTTTTCTCTTCGACTTCATCGGATATCAGTCCAATACTGAATTCCAATATTTTATCTGCATCATCGTCGGGATAATAATTATTAAAAACTTCCGTTATATTTTTTTCAAGTTCAGCTTCGTTAATCGCCGAGTCGTCAAAACAAATTACAAATGATGCAAGCGTGGCTTCACTGACGCTCACGTTCGATAGATTTTTAAGATCTTTTTCTATCAATTTTACCGGCAAAATGTCATCATCTCTATGCTTAAGTATCCAACTGCCCAGAAATTCTACTTTTAAGTGTTTTTTCATATCATTTTCCCTAAACGTATCTTTATTTAAAACGTATTGTACAATAAAATTATTTTAACAAATTATTATTTAATTTGCAAGTATTTGGCAAAAATTAACCTGAAATATGTTATGTTCAATTTTTCGTTATACAATAAAATAACCCGAACCGAAAATAACAGTCGGCTCGGGTTATTTATTTGGTGCACTCAACAGGAGTTGAACCTGCATGGTGTTAACCACAAGATCCTTAGTCTTGCGCGTCTGCCAATTCCGCCATGAGTGCTTAAAAACAACATAGATTTTATAATATTAAATCTATATTGTCAAGTTAAAAACATTAATATTTCAATTTTTTTTAAAATACTTTTGACTTATTTTTCTTACCGTTATCTCGGTAATTTGTCTTAAATCACTTAAACTTCCGTCATTATGTATGACATAGTACTCTTCAAAATTAATTTTATCATATGAAAACTGCTTTTTTATGCGTTTTTTCACAGATAATGAGTCTATCCCGTCACGTTGAACAACCGAATCTATTCTGCTGTTAATTTCACGCAATACAACTATGACGTCGTCAAACAGGCGCGCATATCCCCCTTCAAATAAAAGCGGAACCTCGCAAAAAACAAAATCCTCCGACTTTGATTTTATGTCAAATGATTTGAATATTTCCTGATGAGTCAGCAAGTTTAATTTCGCCAACGCCCTGTCGTCATCAAATACAAACCCGGAAAGTTTAACTCTATCTAAAGTTCCGTCTACATTTGCCGCTGCGGGGAACTCCGCGGCAATCTTCTTTGAAAAGCATTCGTTCCCTAAAAGCTCTCTATAAATTTCATCACAGGAATAGACGGGAAATCCAAGACCGCGTATTATGTCCGAAACAGTAGATTTCCCGCTGCCTATCCCCCCCGTTATTGCTATCCTTATATTTTTATTTTGCGTCATACCAATCTTTTCCCGTATGCACCTCAACAGTCAAAGGAACGCTCAATTCCACAGCGTTTTCCATACAATCCTTTAAAATCTCTGCCACGCGTGAAGCCTCGCTTTCAGGCGCCTCGATCACCAGTTCGTCGTGTACCTGCAAAATAAGTTTTGAGCTCAAATTTTCCTTCTTAAGCGCGTTATATACGTTCACCATAGCAATCTTTATAATGTCCGCGCTTGATCCCTGCAAAGGCATATTCATTGCCGCGCGTTCGCCGAATTGTCTCAAATTGAAGTTAGCCGCCTTAATTTCGGGAATCATTCTCTTTCTTCCGGTAAGCGTGCAAACGTAACCTTTTTCCCTTGCAAATTCCACATTGGAATTCATATAGTCCTTTACGGCACTGTAAGTAGCAAAATATTTTTCTATATATTCTTTGGCCGTCGCAGTAGGAATATTCAAATTTTTTGCCAATCCGAAATCGCTTATACCGTATATAATCCCGAAGTTCACCGCTTTTGCCGCGCGGCGCATCTTAGCCGTTACGTCCTGCAAAGGCACGCCGAATACCTGAGAGGCAGTTACAGAATGAATATCCGTACCCGAGCGATAAGCCTCGATAAGTTCCTTACAACCCGAGAAATGGGCCAAAAGCCGCAACTCGATCTGAGAATAATCCGCATCTATAAACACGTTGCCTTCACGCGCAACAAAGAGCTTCCTAAGCTCGCGCCCCTCGTCGTCGCGTATGGGAATATTCTGCAAATTGGGGTTAGCGCTTGAAAGCCTTCCCGTAGTTGTAACCGTTTGGTTATACGTAGTATGAATCAAACCGTTTCTCTTATCGATCAGCGGTCTGAATCCTTCCAGGTATGTCGAAGTTATCTTCTGATAAAATCTGTATTTTAAAATATCGGCAATTACGGGGTACTTGTCCGCAATTTTCTCAAGCACATCTGCGCCCGTGGAATATTTACCCGTCTTTTTCTTTTTTACTTCCGTAACGCCCATATTGTACAGGACATCTCCCAACTGCATAGGCGAATTCAAATTGAATTCCTTGCCGCAGGCTTCATAGATCTTCCACCTATATTCGTCCGAAAGTTCGTGAAAGTGCTTTAAAAGCGCGTTGAGGACTTTATCGCTGACTTTTACGCCTTCTTTTTCCATACTGAACAAAACCTTCACCAAAGGTTTTTCTATTTCTTCGTATATGGAAAGCATATTATCGGTATTAGCCCTTGCATAAGCGGCCTTGAAAATATTATTAAGCGCATACGCGCTGTATTCGTAATCATAGCCGAAATATGCGCATAATTCTTTTGCGTCCAGCGAGGCGCGTTCATAATCGGTGATATAATTTATAAGAGATAAATCCTCGAAATCGCAATTAAACAAAATTTGATTTTCATCCAAAAGCCGCATAAGTTTTTTACTGTCGAATGAAATTACTTTATTTTTATCGGAAGAGAAAATTTTCCTCATTACGTCGTTTAATTCTTCAAAACTTACGCCGTTGCCGCTTATTAGATCATCAGCCGCTTTAAGCGAATATTGTTTTCCTCCCGTGTATATTTCAGCATAGTCGTCTCCCGCTATCACGGCATACTCGGAGTTTTCTTCAAGAACGACAGCAACTTCGCCAAACGAATTACACTTTATCTTCTCGGGATAGGCGTGAGTCGTTTCCTCATCGGATGCGTCCGATTCGAATATATTGAGGCTCAATAAACTTTTAAATTCCAAATCGCGGAATAATTTTTTTACGTCTGTTCCGTATTTATCGGGAGCAGTGCAGTCCTCCAACTTAATATCCAGCTGACAATTTCTGTCTATCGTGGCAAGCCTGTAGGATAGATACGCCATATCTTTATTTAGCACTAATTTTTTATATACCGCGCCTTTGAGTTCTTCGACATGTTCATATACTCCGTCAAGAGAACCGAAGCTTTTTAAAAGCTCGCGCGCGGTCTTCTCGCCAATACCTGGAACGCCGGGAATATTGTCCGAAGAGTCACCCATAAGAGATTTTAGATCCACTATCTGCGAAGGAGCGGCCAATTCGGTCAATTCGCTGAAATTACCTATATTGAGTTTTAAGAGATCTGCAACGCCGCGCTTGGTATAAAAAACGTCGGTTTTTTCGTCCACAAGCTGATAACTGTCCCTGTCGCCCGTATAAATATAGCTATGCGCGTCAAACTTTTTTGACAGCGTACCCAAAATATCGTCGGCTTCGATACCCTCCTTTTGGCACGTAGCAACCTTCATTGCTTTTAAAAGTCCTTTCAACGGCTCAACCTGCGCGGCAAGCTCCTCAGGCATAGGCTTGCGCGAAGCCTTATAACCGTCGTACTCCAAATGTCTGAAAGTAGGCGCTTTCATATCGAAAGCAACCACAAGATAGTCAGGCTTGACGTCCGACTGTATTTTAAATAAAAGCTTTATAAATCCGAATATCGCATTTGTCGGAACCCCTTCCGAGGTAGTAAATACGGGCGTAGCGTAAAACGCCCTGTTCAAAAGGCTATTGCCGTCTATGAGCACTAATTTTTTCATATAATAAAGTTTAACACTTTTTACATATAAAATCAATACATTAAACTTAAAACGCTTGATTTTTAATTTAAGTTGTTATATAATTAATCGGTAATAATAAGTAATTCGCCGGTGTGGTGGAATTGGCAGACGCGCGGGACTCAAAATCCCGTGGTAGTGATACCGTATCGGTTCGACCCCGATCACCGGCACCAATAAAAAAAGATCCCCTGATTATCGTAATTCTGATAGTAAAATATGGGTAAGTCTCAGGGAAAAATGAATTAGGCGTGGCGTGAAGCCACGCCTTTTTTGATATTCATATTGAGTGGACGAGCGAGGCTACTTGTAGCCAAGTTAGATAAAGATATGTTTTATATATCCCGCAAAATTCAATCGATTGCGTTCTTTCATTTTTCGTGATATAATAGTTGCACGATAAACAGTAATTTAATGAGGGGTTGTTATGAAACATCAAATTAAATATAAAATCATTACATTTGTTATATCTTTTATTTTAGTCGCCGTTCTCATACTATTGTTCTTTTTAGATATATCATTAGAATGGGGTTTTGAAAAAATACTTTCCTGTGTTGTATGCGGTATTTGGATATTCTTTTTGCCGCCTACCGGTTTATATTTCGCATATAAAATGAAAAATTCCGATTTGGAATATAGCGTAAAATTAGGGTTTTATATCGGCACGGGTTGTTTTATCGGTTTGTTGATTACGCCATATTATGGAATAAAATCCTATTTTTCAGATCTTAACTCAATTTACTATAATGGTGAAATTATTTGGTAAAATATAACGATAAATTTCAATTTATCTTTCTGATAATGTGCATTTAAAAGCACTCGAATAAAATATTCGAGTGCTTTTTTCATAGTCTGAAAGCGTATCAATAAAATATTCTGTTTATTAATTCCCTACGGGAAGTGCCCTATTTAGGGGATCCCTTTTTTATTGGCGTTTATCCTCTTTTTCTCCACTCATAACCTGACCTGTCGCCCGCAAGCCATTTTGCGGCCTGCAAGGGATCTTCAAGATATGCGGGAGGAATAATTATTCCATCAGGATCGTTTTCGGTATAATAACTCCATTGGGTGTGTTCGAATGTTACGTTCTTTAAATCCTCACAATCCCCAAAGGCAAATTTACCGATAACGGTAATTTCTTTCGGGATAGTAATTTCAGTTATCGCGATATCATAAAACGCATAACTTCCTATCTCCGTCACGCTGCCGTCCGCAGGTACTGCACTGTTTATAAATCCTGCGATCAACGTTTTGGCCTCGATATCTATAAGACAATTATCGACCATTTTATAGACGGAATTATTTTCGCTCACGCTCAAATTTGTAAGCGAGTTGCAGCCTCCGAACACGTTTTCCTGTATTTCTATAACGTTTTCCGGTATATGCACGTCTTTAAGACTGCGGCAATATAGAAACGCCCTGTCCTCTATAACGGTTACGCTTTCGGGAATAGTTACGGCCGTTAGCGAATGGCAATCCGAAAATAAATAGCCTTCTATCGTAGTTAAACCTTCAGGGAGAATTACACTTTCAAGCGAACTACATCCGTTAAATGCGAGAAAGCCGATCCTACCGACGCTGCCAGGTATATCTATGCTCTTTAAACTGACGCAACCGGAAAACGAATTTGAATCGATATAAGTAACTCCTTCCGGAATATTGACGTTTAACAACTTATTGCAACCGGAAAACGCTTTTTGCTCGATTCTAGTAATCTTTGATGACAATTTTACGTTTATAAGACTTTTACAATTGTTAAAAATGAATGGACCTATAGCATTTACACTGTCCGGTATCGATATTTCCGTAAGGTTCGCACAATCTTGAAATGCACCATTGCCGATAGACGTTAAACTCTCCGGCAACTCTACGTTAGTTAAATTTCGACACCCGCCAAACGCGACATTATCTATAACGGTAACTCCGTAAGGTATGCTAATACTGACCAAAGAAGTACAATTTCTAAATGCAAGGACGCCTATCTTTTTAACTTTAACTCCGTCAACTTCCGGAATTATGATTATTTCCGACAAAGTCTTGCCAAGACTGTTTACCTCGGTAATCGTTCCGTCCCGCCAAACATTATAGGGCAATTCCCATTTTGCATACAGCGTAATATCCTCGTCAGTACCCGCAACGATCTCTGAAATTTTATTTTCGTAACCGCTGTCCGTATACCAACCGCTGAAATACTTTCCGTCATCCACCACCCGAACGGGAGATAAAAGTTTAAGCCCAAGCGCAACGTTGAATTTTACGGGATTATCGTTCGTGACGTTATCGTAACACAAAACATATGTGACATTGTGTTCGCGAAGTTCTATTTTAAGAGTAGCCGTAAGCGTTTTGGTATAATAGAAAGTTTTTCTCAGTTCCGCCGTAACGATGTACTCGCCCACTTCGGTCTGCGCATTATTCGTATATTCTATATAAGTTCCCTCGGGCACGCCCGTAACGATAAGGCTCTTTTCTTCCCCGTCGTAAAGGAAAGTCTGCGATTTAAATTCCGCTTCATCGAAACTGTTGAATTTTATCGTAAGCGTCGCAGTTAGCGTTTTAGTATTATAATATTGCTTTGTCAGCGTTGCAGTAACTATATACTCGCCGAGATCCGTTTGTCCGTTGTTCTCATACGTTATTTCCGTACCTTCAGGCGCTCCCGTTACTTTAAGACTTTTTGCGCTCCCGTCGTAAACAAAGGTCTGCGACTCGAATTCAACGCCCTCGAAATCGTGGTTGACGATAGTTATAACCCATTGTGACGGAATTTTTTTATACGTTACGGTTATAGTATGAGCTCCGACAGAGGAAAGCTTTTCAAAATCTTCGACGGAAATATATTCTTCGTCTATCGCAATATTCTCCGTTACCCCGTTTCGGCGAGTCGCTTTCATATGGTAGTCGGAGAGAGAAAATTCATCAATAAACGCGTTTTCTTCACCGATAACTTCTATTTTTACCACGGGGTTTGGATCTTCGATCTTAATTTTGCATACGGCTTCGAATCCGCCGGCGCTACCCGTTATAGTAATTTCTCCGTCGGAAAGCGCCGTCACTACACCGTCCTCTACCGTTGCGATATTCTCGTCAGAGCTGCTCCAAATTATCGTCTTATCCTTTGCATATTCAGGCAAAACCTTGGCCGCAACGGTAAAAGTTTCTCCGATAAACATTGAATGTTCCTTTTTGTCAAACACCAGACCCGTGACCGCGCCGTCTATGACTTTTACTACACAGGTAGCCGTAAATACTTCGGTAGCCGACGTACACATAGCGGTTATTACAGTAGACCCCTCGGAAACGCCATAAACTTTACCGTCAACTACACGTGCGATAGAACTATCCAAACTCTGCCAAAGTATGGTCTTATTTGTCGCGTTATCGGGAGAAACATTTGCTTTTAGTTCTGTGTTGTCACCTATGTATAAAGATAGCGAGGTTTTATCGAGCGTAACACCCGTCGTTTCAACCGGAATTACCGAAACAACACAACTTGCACTGTAATCACCGCAAGTCGCAACAATAATAGCCATTCCCGCTTTTAAAGCCTCTAATTTACCGTCTTTAACTGTAACAACCTCTTTATCCGTACTCTGCCATATTAACGTTTTGTCCACGCCGCCTATGTTTACGGTTGCGTTTATGATAGCGCTTTCACCTATATGAATCAACAGCGAAGTTTTATCGAACGTAATGCCGTAATCGATATCCTCAATCGGTTTCTTTGAGACGGTAACGATACAACTTGCTGTCTTTGAACCGCACACAGCCAAGACCGTAGTGTCGCCTTCGCCGACCGCCGAAACCTTTCCGTTTTCCACCGTTGCGACTTTAGAATCTAGACTTTGCCAAGTTACCGTTTTATCTGTTGCGTTTTCAGGCTTTACCGTTGCGATAAGCATTCTATTTTCGCCGATCTGCATATTCAAGGCTTGCTCGCTTAAAGTAATGCTTGTTACTTCTGTTTTTGGCTCGTCTGTTACTGTAATTATACAGCTTGCGTTTTTCAACCCGCATACCGCGAATACCGACGTCACGCCCTCGCCGACCGCCGTAACTTTCCCGTTTTCTACAGTTGCCACATTAGGATCGAGACTTTGCCAAGTTACCGTTTTATCTGTTGCGTTTTCAGGCTTTACCGTTGCGATAAGCGTTCCGCTTTCGCCGACTTGCAAATTCATGGAAGATACATCCAGCGTTAGATCCGTTATTTGAACGATCTGAGAAAGTCCGCCGTCATCCGGTGATTTTTCACATGCGGAAATGCAGAACGTAGCTCCACACACACAGATGACCGACAATAATAAAACCACAAATTTTTTCATTGCATCCCCTTACCGCTTCTCTAATGTTTTTCGCCATTTAAATATTATCAAATATATGGTTACTTGTCAATATGCTTGTCAATTTTAAGATATACTGCAATTTTCAGCTTTTTTTATAACAATGTTGATTTAATATTTTTTATATGCTATAATCAAACAAAAATCTAAATTAACTATATGAAAAAACGCTTTGTAAATATAAGAATACCCGTAATACTTGCCTTAGCAC
Source organism: uncultured Christensenellaceae bacterium (assembly GCA_910588645.1). Lineage (GTDB taxonomy): Bacteria > Bacillota > Clostridia > Christensenellales > Borkfalkiaceae > Coproplasma. Next base: position 91,330 of record CAJUOY010000002.1, on the reverse strand, counting down.
TGCTTTCAGGCATAATTACGGGTTTTTATTTTGTTTACAAAAATATAGAATTAATATGGCTAATCTGTGTCGCGCCGACATCTTTAATCCCGCTGATTATTTTTACGGCAATTAAAAGACCCAAATTCGTCATATTTACTCTGCTCGCCGTAATTCTCTTTATAGTAGGTGTTTTCAGTTGCATTTCAAAACTTGAAAATTATAAATTAAACGAAATCGACACAAGCAATCCTCACTACGTATGCGGCACGGTTGTTGAAAAGAATATTAATAGCTACGGCGAAACGATTATTATAGACAATGCGACTGTCGATAATACGCCTTTTGCCGGCAAGATACTCGTAAAATTAAAAGTCGGGTACGGCGAGTTTTGCGATATAGGCTACAGAGTCGAATTTTTTACCACGGTGACGAAGTTCGAATTGTTTCCGTACGGCGAACTGAACTACTATGCGCAGAACGACGTAAGGTATTCCTGCGCCGTTTACGGCGGAATGAAATCGCAGTACCGCTTCTCTCTCTTCGGAAGCATACGCAAGGAAATAAGGAACGCTCTATACGAAAACCTTGACGATGATACGGCGGCTATATGCTACGCTATGCTCATCGGTGAAACGAATGACATGGATGAACGCGCGCTCGAAAATTTCCGCTTCGGCGGAGTCGCCCATATATTTGCTGTATCGGGACTTCATATCGGGCTTGTTTACGCGATACTCGGCGGGATATTAAAAAAACTGCGCGCAAATAAATACGCCGCTGCATTAATATGTATATCGGCAATTATTTTTTACGCCGGTATTTGCGGGTTTACTCTCTCATCAGTCCGCGCGGTAATTATGTGCGCCATAAGCATTTTGACAAGGTTAATACACGTAAAACGCGACGGCCTGAATATGCTCGCCGCCGCGGTATTGGTTATTCTGTTTATAAATCCGTTAAATTTGTTTGCAATAGGTTTTCAGCTTTCCGTATGCGCCGTGGGAGGAATATTTATGTTCTCCTCCAAGTGCGGAAACTTTCTTCGCAAAATCAAAATTCCCAAAAAGATTGCGGACGGCGCGGGCGCGTCACTCGGCGCAACGGCAGGCACTCTTCCAGTTATGATGGCGGGCTTTGGTTACCTGAGCGGCGCAGGAATACTTTTGAATATCATTGTCGTTCCCGTCATATCCTTAATGTTTGAGATAATGTTCGTTGCCGCTATTGCTGCCGCTTTGATGCCGCCATTAGGAATAATTCTTACATACGCCGCTCTACCGTTGCAAGCAGTAATATCTTTTTTAGCCACCGCAGGATTTGAAAACGTACTTATTACGGGTTTTGGTTCGGGATTGTTTCCGTTGCTTTACTGTTTTGTGTTTTTAGCGTCTTCCGACAAACTGAATTTGGGCGCTATCTACGGCAGTATATTTTTTGCGATAACTTTGGTCGTCGCAACGGGATATGTTCTGATTGCGACTTTTACGCCTTTAACGGGACATAAAATTGCAATTTCCGCAAATGCATACGGCGGATGCGTGCTATTTAAAGGTTCTAGCGGGAACGTGCTTGTTATTACGGACAGCGCAAGCACGTCAAGAATAACAGATTTACTTAACGACAACTATTCGCTTAATCTTGACGGAGTAATTTTACTCGGAGACGAAAATTGCGCGGTAAATTATGATCGAGCATTGAACTGCGACAACGTTTACATTTCCGATTTCTACGTCCCTGTACAACCGTACAGAGACATAAAATTCAATTACGCGCACAAATTTCAACTATCCGATTTGAATTTTGAATTTACGGACGGTTACAATTTGACTGTAACAGACAACGGGATAAAAATTTGTATAAGCTGCGGAGATATTCCCTACACAGACTGCGATTTGCTTATATCCGAGAACATAAATTATGATTTTGAAATGCGCAGAGAAATTTGCAACGCAAAAAACACGGTGTATTTTTCAAAAAAGGGACTTTACTACAATATTGCGGAATACGGCAAGATAAGCTTTTTTACGGAAAACGGCATATTAAAGCAAAGATAAAATCTTATAAAGCGACAGCGGCCGCCCTTTTTATGGGCGGCCCTATATTTTATTTGCCGTATTTTTTTTCGATATCGGTTATTTTATTTACTCTGCGTTCGTGTCTGCCACCCTCGAATTCCGTATTCAAGAAGGCGTCAACTATTTTCAGCGCATAACCTTCCCCTACGACTTTTTCACCGAGAGCCAGCATATTGGAGTTATTATGAAGTCTTGTAAACTCCGCGCAATACGTATCGTGACAGTGTGCGCAACGTACTCCGGGCACTTTGTTTGCAACTATAGATACGCCGATACCTGTGGAGCAAATAACTATTCCCTTTTCGCACTCTCCAGAGGCGACCGCTTCCGCGGCAGGCAACGCGTGATCGGGATAGTCGCAACTATCGAACGTATCCGTACCGAAGTTGACAATTTCATATCCATTTTTTTCAAGATGAGAAATAACTTTGTTTTTGAGATTGAGTCCGCCGTGATCGCAGGCTATTGCAATTTTCATAACTCTGTATCCTTATATGTTTTAATAAAATTTTTTATTATAATATCGCAGGCACGGGAAAGCGCGTCGCGCGTTACCCTATACGCGTCGATATTGCAACCGTACGGATCGGGAATATCGTAACCGCAAACATCCTTTATACAATAGACGTTTCCACACCCCTCAAGCAGTTTCTTCTGCATTTCGGTCATACAAATAACAAAAGTACTCTTTTCTATTAGAGTTTGCTTTAATTGACGCGGAGCAAATTTTTCCGAAGAAATACCTATCTCCGCAAGAGCGGTTTTACTGTTGGGACTTATCGTGCCGCCGACTTCCGCTTGTATACCGCAGGACGACGCGTCCCACCACTTGATTTTATTACGTTTTATTTTTGTCCGCAACAGCGCTTCCGCCATAGGACTTCGGCAAGTGTTGCCAGTACAAACGAACAATATTTTTTTTCTTTTCATTTTAACTCAGCACAGGCTTTTTTTAATCTGTTCATAACGCCGACCATGACGCCGTCCTGATTTTCGGGTTCGATTGCTATTATTTCATCGGCAATCTCTTCGCCCTCTCTCAGTTTACCGTAGAGATTTGCGGCTATCTCCGCACCCGTACAACCGAGATCGAGAACGTTACCCGCGACTTTTACGGCCGTCAGGCTGTCGCACATTATTACCGCCCTTACCCCCTTTTTTATTTGTTCGCCGTAGTATTCCATAGCCTTGGACAACTCGTTGGAAGCAAACAGCTTTGTCCTGCATTTAGGCGAATAGTGTTTATATTTCATTCCGGGAGACAGCGCCTTACCGCCTTCCCTGTAAACGTATTCCTCACAGTCGCCGGCAACTTTTGCTATCATTTCCCGAGTAACGAGTCCGCTACGCAAAATTACGGGAACTTTACCCGTACAATCCAAAACGGTACTCTCTATCCCGCCGGAACACTTTCCGCCGTCCAAAATCAATTCAATCCTGCCGTTTAAATCCGCATACACGTGATCGGCGGAAGTAGGACTTACGTGCTTTGAAACGTTTGCGGAAGGCGCCGCTATGGGCAAATTCACGTATTTCAAAAATTTTTGCGCTCCCTCATGGGAAGGAATACGGATTGCAAGGGTATCCAGTCCGCAAGACACGGCGCCGCTTACAGCCCCCTTGCTCTTATAGACCATAGTAAGCGGTCCCGGTAAATAAACTTTTGCAAGCTTACGCGCGTAATCGGGTATTTCGGACACAAGTAAATTCAAGTCGTACTCCGCGTGAACGTGTACGATTAGAGGATTGTCGTTGGGCCTGCCCTTTATTTTAAATATGCTCTCCACAGCCGAGGAGTCAAACGCATTCGCGCCCAGTCCGTAAACGGTTTCCGTGGGCATACCCACCACGCCGCCATGCTCGATTATCACCTTGGCAAGTCTCAGAGAATTTTCGTCAACAGGTAAAATTTTTGTTTCCATAAATTATCAGAAGGGAGGATTTTCGTCGGGAGGCGGAGCGTCTTCCTCTGTTAAAGGCGTATATTCGTTGGGATTTTTAGGCCCCCTGGTCTCATTCGCCCTGTTCTCCATAGATTCGTTCATTTCGGGATTTACGAACTTTGTCAACTCGCCCTTAAAGCGCAACGGTATTCTTTCAAGACCGCCGTTTCTATGCTTTGCGATATTAAGAAAGGCCTGTCCCTTTACGACTTTACCGCTTGCAAGCTCAGCATCCGTAGCACCAACGTCCGGACGGGAAATAAACATAACTATATCGGCGTCCTGCTCTATAGCGCCAGATTCGCGCAAATCCGAAATCTGAGGTTCGGCAGACTGAATACGGCGCAACTGTGAAAGAGCGATTATTGGAACATTGAGTTCCTTAGCCATTATTTTGAGTTCTCTTGTGATCGTCGCAACTTCCTGAACTCTGTTCTCTTCGCCCTTCCTTCCGCTTGACATAAGCTGAATATAGTCGACCATAATCAGGTCGAGTTCGCCGTTGTTCTTTGCCTTAATACGGCGGCACTTAGAAAGAATTTCCGCAGGAGTCACACGCGACGAATCGTCAATGTTGATCCTGCACTTTCTGAGCCTGTCCATAGATTTTGCAATCTTCTTCCAGTCGTTATCGGTGAGCTTGCCTGCAAGCGCGGCCGCCATACTGACTTCCGCGTTAGAACAAAGAAGTCTTTGAATTATCTGAACTTCCGGCATTTCAAGTGAGAAAACCGCGCAAACTTTGCCTTCGACTACGGCCGCATGCTCGATTATGTTCATTGCAAGCGACGTTTTACCCATACCGGGACGCGCCGCAAGTACGATTAGATCAGATCTCTGCAAACCGTTTGTAAGGTTGTCGAAGCGGGTAAATCCCGTGGGAATACCCCTGTAAGCATTCTTATCCCTTGCCAGATTTTCAAATCTTTCCTTTACGAGATCAAGGCCGTCACTGGTCCTAATATCTTTGACGTGCGAAGTATCGTTAGTTTGGGAAACGCTGTAAATCTTGGACTCCGCAAACTGCGTGCTCTTTAAAGAATCGTCGCTGGTTTTGGCATACTCTATAACGTCGTTTGCCGCGCGAATAAGTTTACGGTTTATACTGTCGCGCTTGACTATATCCAGATAAGACTTATAGTTCGCCGAAGAGGGCGTTACCTGAGTAAGCTCGGTAAGGTACTGTATTCCCCCTGCCTTCGCAAGATTCCCGTCGCTTTCCAATCTGTCGGAAAGAGTGACGAAATCCACCGGCTGTCTTGCGGAAAAAGTATACTTTATTGCGGAAATTATATATTTATGCGAATCCTGATAAAAATCATCTTCCGTCAACATATCAAGCACTTCGGGTAGTATCTCGTTATCTATAAGCATACATCCCAAAAGAGCCTGTTCCGCATCTAAATTATTGGGCATTGTGTTTATTTTGTCTGACATAGTACTTTATAAACCTATTAAATATTCATTAGTTTCTCTAATTCTTTCAAAGTTTCGTCGAATTCCGCCATTGCGACCTCGAATGGAGCTTTGGTAGAAAGATCCACTCCAGCAAGCTTTAACAGCGAAACGGGATCCGTTGAGCACCCGCCGGAAAGAAAATTGAAATATTCTTTTACCGCAGGCTCGCCCTCGGTGAGAATGCGCTTTGCGATATTTATCGCCGCCGTTATTCCTGTGGCGTATTTGTACACGTAGAACGCCCTGTAAAAATGAGGTATCCTCGTCCATTCACAGGAGATATTATAGTCGTGCTCGATGTCTTCACCATAATACTTTTTGCCGATTTCCGCATAAATTCCGCACAGAGCTTCCTTAGTCAAAGGCTCGTCTCTCTCCGCCATATTGTGAGCGGCGTCTTCGAATTCCGCAAACATTGTCTGTCTGTGAAGTGTTGCGCGAATACTGTCAAGATAGTAGTTCAAAAGATACTTTTTGAGATTTACGTCCTCGGCATTTTTAAGCATATATTTCAAGAGCAAGGTTTCGTTTACCGTGCTTGCAACCTCTGCGACGAAGATCTTATACTGGCTCTTTGAGAACGGCTGGTTATTCTGCGAAAACCAAGTGTGAATGGAATGTCCCATTTCGTGAGCTATGGTAAATACCTCGTTCAACGTAGGCTGATAATTCAAGAGAACGTAAGGATGCACTCCGTAGCAACCCGTACTGTACGCGCCGCCGCGCTTGCCTTCCGTCTCTTCAACATCTATCCAACGCTCGTCATAGCCCCTTTTAAGAAGCTGCTGGTATTCTTTACCGAGGGGAGCAAGTCCCTCTATCACCAGTTTATAGGCCTCGTCATAAGAATAGTTGACTTCGACGCCCTTTACAAGCGGCGCGTAGATGTCGTAGAAATACAACTTGTCATACCCTAGTATCTTCTTCCTGTCGGATATATATCTGTGCATAGAGGGCAGGTGCTCGTCCACCGCCGCTATGAGATTGTCGTATACCGCCCTATCCACGTCCTCGGAAAACAACGCCTGTTCGAGACAAGTTTTGAACTTATAAACTCTACTTAAAAAGACGTCCTTTTTAACGTTGCCCTTATAGACCGAAGTGAGAACGTTTATGAGCGAAGTATATGCTCCGTAATATTTATTGTAAGCTTCCTCCCTCTTTGCCCTGTCTGAAGAATGAAGTATGATACCGTAAAGACCGTGTGTCAAAGTCGTCTTTTCTCCGTTCCATTCTATTTCGGGCAACGGAAGATCGAGAGTATCTATAGCGGAAAAACTGTCGTAAAAGTTTTCAAGTATTTCACCCGACATTCCCACAAGTCTCTCCTCTTCCCTGGAAGCAACGTGAGGCTTACGGGCTATAATCCTCTTCAAATCGTAGTCGTAATCCGCAAAGCGGCTGTCCGATATTAATGAATTGAGATACTCCTCATCCAAAGCCGCCATTTCAGGCTCATAGAACGAAAGTTCCGTCGCATATTTCGTATACAGTGACATTATTCTGGAATAAAAAGCGCCGTATTTTGTTACGTTGGCATCCTCGTCATGGCGCATATGAGCATATACTTCCAATCTTTCAAACAGTTTACCGAACTCGTCGTTTGCCTTAAAAAACTTCAAAAGAGTATCTCTATCCGATAGTTTACCCTCGTATTTTGCAAAATCAAGCAGTTTCTCCGCTTCCTTTAATTTTTGCTCCCACTCTTCGTCGGTAGCAAAAAGATCGCTCGTATTCCACTTGTATTTTTCTTTGACTTGATCTCTTTTCATATATAATACCTCTAATTTTTATTGGAATGAATGGGCGCGGGAATTAACCCGCCACGGGATATGAACTTTTCCGCGCTTTCGTTATGAACGGGCATAATCGGAGCGCGTCCCAAAAGTCCGCCGAAGTTGACTTCCTCTCCCACGTTTTTGCCAGGTACGGGAATTATGCGGACGGCCGTAGTTTTATTATTTATCATACCTATGGCCGCTTCGTCCGCTATTATTGCGGAAACAGTCGACGCGCTCGTATCTCCGGGAACGGCTATCATATCCAATCCCACCGAGCAGACCGCAGTCATTGCCTCCAACTTATCTATATTCAAACCACCCTTTTCGGCGGCTTCTATCATTCCCGCATCCTCGGAAACGGGTATAAACGCCCCCGAAAGTCCGCCGACACGCGAACTTGCCATTACTCCGCCTTTCTTTACTGCGTCGTTGAGCATTGCAAGACAGGCGGTAGTGCCGTGCGTTCCAACCCGTTCAAGTCCCATTTCTTCCAAAATGGCGGCAACGGAATCTCCCCTTGCGGGCGTAGGTGCAAGCGAAAGATCAACTATACCGAACTCTGCGCCCAATTTCTTTGCGGCCTCGCGGGCGATAAGCTGTCCCGCACGGGTAATTTTAAACGCGGTGCGTTTTATCATTTCCGCAAGTTCGCACAAATCCGCAGATGGAATCGCTTCTATCGCGTGCTGAACTACCCCGGGACCGGAAACCCCCACGTTTATTACTTTTTCGCATTCGCCTACGCCGTGAAATGCACCCGCCATAAAGGGATTATCCTCAACGGCGTTACAGAAAACCACGAGTTTGGCACAACCGAAACCGCCTTCCCCTGCGGTAATTTGCGCAGTCTGCTTTATTACTTCGCCCATAAGCTTAACCGCGTCCATATTTATTCCCGATTTGGAAGAACCGACATTAACAGACGAGCAAAGCCTCTTTGTAGAAGCGAGAACTTCGGGAATACTCCGTATGAATATCTCCTCATAATCCGCCATTCCCTTATGAACGAGCGCCGAGTAACCGCCGATAAAATCTACGCCGACGGTATTTGCCGCATCGTCCAAAGCCTTGCCTATAAGGTGCGCCTTTTCGGGAAATGGAGCGCATATAAGGCTTGCCGGTGTTACGGAAATACGCTTGTTGACTATAGGAATCCCGTATTCCAAGAATAAATCAGACGTTACCGCCGCAATTTTTTCCGCATTGCGACATATATGGTCGTACACGCAAACAGCAGTCTTTTCCGCGTCACCGCTTATACACGGTATCAAAGAAAGCCCCATTGTTACCGTCCTGATATCAAGGTGCTCTTTCTCGATCATATTCACGGTTTGTAAAACTTCATCCGTACTAAACATAACGATCCCTATACGCTGTGCATTGCGTTGAAAATTTCTTCGTGCTGGACGAGTATAGACATACCTATACTTTTACCTAGCGCACTGCACTGTTCGGACAATACCGCAAGCGGCTCCGTCGACGACGATACGTCCACAAGCATTATCATTGCAAAATAATCGCTCAATATAGTCTGACTTATATCCAGAATATTGATCTTTCTTTCCGCAAGAAAGGCACTTACCTTTGCTATTATACCCGTCTTATCTTTGCCTACTACCGTCAGTACCGCCCTCATAAGCGCCCTCCTATTATAAACTATTTTTAAAAATATTTAAAGCTTATAAATCAAAAATTCAAAAAATTATATAGAGCCGACGTAAAAGGTTTACAGGTTATCGACCACTGTTGAACCACACCGACCAAAGACGACATAGGAAAATCCCCGTAATCTCTGCTGTCCGTACTCTTATTCCTGTTGTCCCCGAGAAGAAACATATGTCCTTCCCTGACGACGTGTCTCGCAAAATTATTTGTTTCCGGAGTGTTTCTGTCAGGATCGATATAACCGCTTTCATCGACTATTTCATCGTTGATATAGAGCACTCCCTCCGCTATTTCGACCGTATCACCGCCGAAAGCTACAACGCGCTTTATGATATTTCCCCGCTCGCCCAAAAATTTTCTGTCGACGATAACCACGTCTCCGTAACGGGGAGAAACCCAGGTGTTTGCATATACGAAATCTCCGCCCGGCTCGTCTTCCGCAACTGCGCCGTTAAAGTTAGGTTGCATAGAGACGTTGACCACGTAAATACCCGTAAAAAAGCAGTTAAAAAGCAACTGGCAAACTACCAAAACGGTAAACGCGGCAAGTATGAAATTTAAAATAAAGTCGCCAACCTGAGAACACTTTGAATCCATTAAAGATTCGCCGACATTCAAAAGTTTGCAATTTTTATCTTCTTCCATTGCTCCCTCAAAGCCACATAACGTTATTTATCGCAAAGTCCGTCCGGCAGGTTATAGACATTTTCATATCGCCCAAAAAGTCCGCAAGTTGAACTCCGTTTGCCGTCTTGAACATTTTACTCTCCAAAATTACGTTTTGCCAAACGCCGCCAACAACGTTAACTGCGCAAACATAGTCTTCCCCGCCAGTGAGATCGCGCAACGTAAAGATTAAATCCGCCTGTTCGTCGCAGAACACATCGGTCGACAGTACGCTCGTACCGCTTGCCGCAAACTGAGGATTGCACAACCTGAACGTTGTGAGCCCGAAAGGCGAATACACTCCCTTTACGCCTTTAGCCTTAGTAACTATCGCGGGAAGAGCATCTTCCTCCGCAAGAAATATTCCGCCTACGGCGCAAGAGAAAGGATCTGCTATAGAGAAAGCGTCCACTGCCTTATTTCCCGAACAGAGTACGTTACACTTTTTTTGCATATTGCGGAATTTACCGCTGATCTTTTTTACCGCAACTTTTGACCATACTGTAAACCCGTTAAAATATCTAACGCGGCAAAGAACAAAAATCGTAGCCGATTTTTCGTAGATGTTCAGAAAATATTCCCTCTTCAACTCATCTTTGGGAGCGCAAATCCCCCAGTCGCGCAGGGCCGAATTCTGACAATCTTCCGCGAGGAACACGTCGCACTTATCAACAACTCCGTGAGTGTCCACCGTAACCCTTGCAATCAGATTTGAATCTTCGTCCACTTCAACAGTTACTTCGGCAGGCTTAGGCACGAATACCTGATGATTTTTAAGGTGCTTATTCAAGAATAAGAACATATCGTTCACGGAATTAGCGCCGATACTTGCCGAATATCTGAGGGAATATGCTATTACGCTTTCCCCCAAGTATTGGGGATTAATCCTTGAAAAAGTGTCGTAGGCCCTGTCATAATCGAAATCGAAGTCGTTTGTTGAACAGAGCATAAGCACGGGGCAACATACGTAAGGCGCATACGCCTGTGAATCAACCCCGGCAATAAAACGGTATCTTTCGTTATCGAGTTCTATATCAGCGGCCGAATATTTGCTTATACCGTTATAGGCTCTCCAACCGGCAGCACATACGGGGACTATACATTTGAATTTGTCCGCAACGCCCAATTTCCACGCCGTTTCGCCGCCGTCCCTTATACCGACTACGGCTATATTGTCGTTACCCGTTCTTTCGCGTATATATTTGGCTGCGTACAAGCCTACGCCTACCCACTCGAACCAACAGGTCTTATCCGCGCTGTCGTCAACGTAGTCCTTATGACGGCCGCACTTTGCCGTATTGGCGTAATAAATATTTTCCGGATAGCGGGTGAAGTGATTGCATCCATCGCTCTCGCCGCGACAATCAACCATAAGCACGTTAAAGCCGCGCTTTGCAAAGAACTTTATAACTTCGATATCTATAGTTTCCTTGCTATCGGGTAAAATCAACACAGTGCCGCTCGTAGGTGACGAAGCGTTAGCGTCGCTTGCGTACGCCGCAGCGATCTTAATTCTGCCCTCGCCGGTATCGCGGCCGTAAAAGTTAATAAGTTCCACTCTCACGCCGCTGTAAATTCCCTCGAACTCCTTTTCGGGATTGAGTTCCAGCGAACAATCAAAGTTATTCCACAATGAAACGGGTGTTAAAATATTAGGCAATTTGTACTCCTCAACAACTTAAGTTCACGGTAGAACCGTGCGTTTCTGTCGCTTTATTAACTGTTATTTTATAGTTTATCCTGTACTTCAATTCTTCCACGTGACTTATTACGCCGATAGTGAAAGCCGAGCTTTTCAGCTTCTCCAACGCGTTCATAACCGTATCAACGAGCGCGGAATCGAGCGTGCCGAAACCCTCGTCGAGAAAAAAGAATTCTATCGATTTCATAGACCTTGAACAAATCGTCTGAGACAGCGCAAGGGCAAGCGACAGCGAAACAAGAAATATTTCGCCGCCCGACAACGTATTCACGCCCCTCAAACTGCCGCAATTAAAATTGTCCCCGACGTAAAAGTTATTGTCTTTATAAGTCAGAAAATATCTTCCGTTAGTCAAATTGATAAGCGTCGACGAGGATGCGGAGGATATATCTATGAGATATTCATTTGCAACGTATTCCAAAAACTTATTGTTCTTTGTTATCTCTTTCAACCTTGCGGCAAGTTCGCGTTCCTTTCCAACTACTTCTAATTCTTTTTCGATATTCTCTTTTTCGGATAACTTTAATTTTAAATCTTTGACGATATTTTCTTTTACAGCGATACTGCCCGTAATTTCAGATAACTTTTCTGCCAATGCGCTGTGCCTTTCCACAACTTCAGCAAGCCTTTCGTCATCGGCCTGATATATACCGTCCGCTGCCTCAAGCTCCCGCTTTTTTAAAGTTAAAGAAAGTTTTTCTTCATCGTAATTCTTAACCGCTTGTTCCGCGGAAAGGAAATCGGCAAATTTTCGCGCGATTGCGCGGCACTGTTCAATATTACCCAATGAGCGACTTTCAATCATCGATTCAAGCGATTGTACGCATTTATTTAATTCCGCTTCCGCGGACGATGACAGTACTCCGTATTTTTCTACGGCGATATCAAGTTCCGTCCTCTTATATCTGAGTTTTTCCAACTCATCTGAAAGCTTTTCTTTAAGGTCTGAAAGTTCTGCAACTTCTCTCTCATTCGCGGCGATAACCGCCGTAAAGTCAGTACAATCTCGCCCGAAAATATTTTCGAGTTCCGTCTTTAATTCGTCGGCGCGGCTTTTAAGTTCCAAACCGTCCCGTTCCAGTATTTTTAAATTGTTCCTTTCGATTTCCAATTTGGAACTGATACCTATCAGCTTTTCCCTTTGTTGCGCTACTTTGCTTTGTAAGGCTTCTCTTTCCTTTTCGACTCTCTCGAAATCTTTTAAAAGCTTGTCCGCATTTTCCGGTTTAAAATCGCGCAGATCGAGTATTCTGTGAGTATATTCGGCTATTTTGTTTTCGACCTCGCAACTTACGTATTCGTAAAGCGGAGAATCGTCCCTGTAAATTTTGATATTTCCGTTCAGGTTTGCAAGCCAGTCGAGATTTCTTACAATTTCATCCTTTAAAACGGCGCCTTTAAATCCCACGCTTATAAGCTTTTCAATATTGCCGGAATTACCCGAACTGCTCTCCTGTTGTAGCCGTGTGTAGCTTGCGTTTAGCGCTTCATACTCTTCATTCAGGGCAAGAACGCTTTTCTCTTTTACTTTATACTCCGCACGCTTTGCGGCGAGTTCCTTTAAAAGCGATTCCAGCTTTTCCGCCTTACCTTCGCAAGTTGCATACCTGGCGGCAAGCGCGACTTTTTCCGGAATGGTTTTATCAAACGCCCGATCTTTAATCGATTTTTCAATTTTGGAAATTTCGACCGCGAGGGCTTCCCTATGCTTTACGGCATTTGCCGCTTCCGCCGCAAACTTATCTTTTTCCGCAAGTTTTATCCCTATATTATCGGATAACTTAACCGCTTCACGGCAGCTTTCAAGTACGCACAATTCCTTGCGCAATTCCTCTATACTGCTACTCTTTTCCGCAAGTCCGTCAAGCGCGGATATTACTTTCAACAATTCTTTGCGCTTTAAATTAAGATCTTTAAGTCTTTCACGCTCCGCCGCAACGGATTTTTCAAATTTGCTAAGCGAGATATATTCTGTCTTTTCCGACTTGAGAGTCTCCTCCGCGTCTTTCAATGCTTCAAGGCTTACATCGGAATAGGCATAAAGCTTACCGCTTACATTCTGAAACCGCGCTTCGATTTCCGCTTGATGTTCCGAAAGTTTATACTTTAATCTGTCGCCGTATTTAGACAGATTGAAGAGCCTTTCCATTAATTTCAGTCTTTCGCTCGGAAGCGAGTTTACAAACTTTGCAAACTCACCCTGGGGAAGAGCTATACACTTACGGAAGTCGTCCGCGTCTACACCGAGAAGTTCAACGATCTTTTTTTCCACCGTCGAAGCTTTATCTGCTATACAGATCTCATTGTCTCCGTCTCTTTCATACAAAAACGCTTTATGCGTACCGTTTTTATCTCGCTTTATGGTGCGTTCCACCGTGTATATTTTACGAACGCCGTTATTTATTATATTAAACGAGAACGTGACTTTTGCCTTATCCGACCGATAATTGATTATATCTATCTTTTCTTTACTGCGCGCGACGTCGCCGTAGAGTGCAAAATTTATACAGTCGAGAATGGTACTCTTACCGCTTCCCGTATCACCGAATATACCAAACAAACCGCCCGCAGTCAACGCCTCGAAGTCGATAACGGTCTCTTCCGAAAAGCTGTTTATCCCGCAAAACTCCAATCTTAAAGGTTTCATTCAACCTCCGTAAGCGAAAGAAAGAGAGTGCAAAGCTCTTCGGGAGCGTCAACGCCGAACTTCGATTTATAATAATCTGTAAAGAGCTGAGACGAGCTTTTACCCCTGTTTGATATTTTCGTCTCGGAGCCTAAATCAACCGAAGGCAGTTCGACTTTCAACGACACAAGATTTTCGCATCCGTGCAGCGCGGTATTTTCCTGCGGAGTCAACGGCGCGGTCAAATTAATTGTCAGTTCCACAAAATAATCGCCGTTGGCATTGAGTAATTTTATACCGTCATCTACGCCGTTTGTCTGTAATTTTATAAGCTTTCTCGTGCCGCCAACGGGAATTTGCTTAAAGTCATTTAGTCCGCCTGAAGTGAGATCAAATACGTTTACCGTCTTTTCCGCGCCGCATTCGTCAAACGAAAACTGCATAGGCGCGCCGCAGTAATATACGTTTTTACCGAGTTTCTGTCGCTTGTGCAAATGCCCCAAAGCTACGTAATCGCAATCGGGCAAAACGTTTACGGGGACGGCCCTTGCCCCGCCGAGATCAATTTCACGCTCGCTTTCGCTAACCGAACCGCCCGCAACGAATATGTGTGACAAAAATATCGAGGAAATATTTTCTTCTTTGCCCTGTTCGCCGCAATTAATCCAACGGCTTATCTTTTCAACATACGTTTCATCCGACCTGCCCTCTTTAAATCTAGCTTCGTTAGGATACGGCAAAGCGTTTATATAAACTTGTTCTCCACAATTATTTTTAAAAATTACCCAGCCTGAACCTGAACTTGCAGGATATACGTTTCCTCTTTCAGAGCAATTAATCGGAATAAAATTATTTCCTATAATATATACGTTCCGCTCCTGGGCAAGAGCGGAAGCCGCGGTCAATCGGACGTAATCGTCGTGATTACCGCTAATTATCAATACCGCGCAGTTTGTCGACAGAAGTTTAATTCCGCTGTAAAATATCTCCTCCGCCTCGGCAGACGGAGTATAAGTATCGAAAATATCGCCGGCAATCAAAACAAGTTCCACACCTTCTTCGTCGCTTATACGCTTGAACTCCGAAAATACGGCCCGATATTCGTTATAACGCTCTCTGCCGATCAATTTTTTACCTATATGTAAATCGGAAGTGTGTAAAATTTTCATTAATTGCCTTGATTTTTGTATGATAAGAGTTTATAATATTATCTACCGTTTAATATTATAGTGCATTAAACACAAGAAATCAAGCGGTAAAACAGGAGATTTGAAAAATGCCCTTTATTTCGGCCGCAGACGGGTTGATTAAAAAATCGACTACCAATGTCGAAAACAAGTTTATAACCAAGTATCTGCCCGAATTGGATCCGGTTGCGGTAAAGGTATATCTCTACTCACTCTATTTATTGCAGAGCGGCTCATCATATAATTTGGAAGATCTTGCCGCTACTTTGGGAATTACGGAAGAAAAAGCTAAGGACTGCTTCATATATCTTGAAGAATTCGAACTAATCTCCATTATATCGCGTTCCCCTTTCGAGATAAAAATTCTCGAAGCGGAAAATGTGAACGGAACGCCGAAAAAAATCAAACCCGAAAAATACGCCGATTTCACAAAAACCGTACAGAGCATTATTTCCGGCAGAATGATTTCATCCAACGAATTTTTGGAATACTTCTGTTTGCTTGAAGATTACGGCTTCGAACAGAATGCTTTGATTATGATAATTACGTATTGCGTAAACCTGCACGGGGATAATATTCGGTTGCAATACATTAAAAAAGTTGCAAAGAGCTTCGCCGAGGACGGCGACGTAACCGCCAAAAAGGTAAATGACAGACTTTCCGCCTATACCTCTTCAACCCCCGCACTTTTGGAAATTTTCAAGGCGGCCGGTATTAAAAAGCAACCTGACGTGGATGACGATAAACTTTACAAAAAATGGAACGAAGAGCTTGGATTCGGAGATAAAGAAATTATTGTCGCCGCAAAACTGTTCAAAGCGCGAAATTGCGAAAAGCTGGATACTGCGATAGAAGAGCTGTTCAAAAATAAGAAGTTCGACGTAAAGGAAATAGAAGATTACTGTAAAAATAAAAATTCCATTTATGCCCTCACCCTTGATATTGCCAAAAATTTGGGGGTATATATGAAAAATCCCGCCCCCTACGTGGAAAATTACGTCAACGTATGGTGCGGTTACGGATTTACTTTCGAATGCCTTAAAAAGCTTTCCAAATATCTTTTCAGACAGGAAAAAAACTCGTTTGAGGAGATGAACGGTTTTATACGTAAACTTTACGATAGCGGCATTATAGCCGACAGAAGCGTGGACGATTACATAGAAAAACGACAGGCGGAAGATAAACTTATAAGAGAAATACTCACGGCCTGCGGCCTTACGAGAAAGATTGTCCCTTGGGACAGAGAAAACCTTTCAAAATGGCGCAGTTGGAATTTTTCCGACGAAATGCTACTTGAAGCAGCCAAATTATCTTCGGGAAAATCAAACCCTATGGCCTATATCGGCGGCATTTTATCAGGTTGGAAAACCGACGGAATTTATTCGAAGGATAAAATCACCCCCACCGCTTCGCGTCAAATCAGTTCATCCGATCAAAAATCAGAAGGATCCCTTAGAAGCAATATAGAAAGACACTATTACGATTTAAGACACGCGGCGGAAGAGAGAGCCGAAACAGCTTTTGGAAGGGCTATGTCAGACAGTATATATAGTGAATTGAGAAAGGAATTAAATTCACTTTCGATAGAGCTGGCGTTTGCAGAAATAAGAGATAAAACCAAAGCGGAACAACTGTCCGAAAGAATAACCAAACTCGAAAACGAGGCCGACGGACGACTTGCTATACTTGGATTGAATAAATCAGAGTTTATCCCTCGTTACTCCTGCGAGATATGCAGCGACACAGGTTATGACAAGTCGGGCGTACCCTGTGTATGTTTAAAACAATATCTTAATTCAATAAAATAGTGAAGGAAGCAAATTAATTGCTTCCTTTTTCCTTTTAGCTTGATTATTTTAAGCGCAGACACTAATCCGCGAGTTAAACACAAGCATTTTGAGTAATAAGAAAATAATTTTTAAAATAACATAAAAACGCTTGAAATTTATTTCATTATGTTATAAAATTATCAGGTAAAGTAGAGATGGCGGAGTGGCAAGCAATTCGTGCTTCGGTACGACGAACGCTGCGCGTTCTCCCACTCCTCTCTTCAATTTAATATTTCCCACGCAGAGATGGCGGAGTGGTAAGCACTTCGTGCTTCGTTACGACGAACGCTGCACGTTCTCCCACTCCTCTCTTCAATTTAATATTTCCTACGCAGAGATGGCGGAGTGGTCGAACGCGCACGACTCGAAATCGTGTTACGGGCAACTGTACGGGGGTTCGAATCCCTCTCTCTGCGCCAAAAACGGGGAAGTCGGGCAAAAACAAATTGCCCGACTTTCGCCGTTTTTATATTTAATTTACTTTTATTTTAACTCTTATTATGCTTGTCCGATTTTTTATCTTCGTCGGCGCTGTGAACGACTAGTTGATTAAATGGAATATTAATGCCGTTTTCATCGAACATCAATTTAAGCTGTTTGTTCAATTCCCTTCCTACTCCGTAAATATCGTTTTCAAGACACTTACATGTAAATTGCAACGTTACGCCGGAAGCTCCCAGCGCGGCTACTCCGTCGTATGAAATATCGCCTATCTTTCCGACAATTTCTATACCCGACAGTTTTTCCTTTATAATGGTTTCAACGCGGTCGAGAGATTCGCCGTATTCTATGTCAATAAGAGTTTTGGCCGTAGAAAGATCTGCCGACTGATTGAGTACTCCCCTTATATCGCTGTTGTTGAATATCTTGACGTTGCCGAGCGCAACAAGCTTGGTTGTACGGATACCTATCGAAACGACTTCTCCGCGAAAATCGTTTATTGTAATTATATCGCCGACGTTAAATTCGTTTTCGAAAACAATAAAAAGTCCCGCGACGACGTCTGCGATAAGGCTTTGCATTCCAAGTCCGACAATCAACGTAATTACTCCGGCTCCTGTGATTAATGCCGTCGTATCGACGCCCCAAATAGCAAGCACGGTTATTATCAGAATTATAACGGTGAGCCATTTAATTATGCTTCTTATAAGGTTAGCTACGGTAATTTCGCGCTGATTTTTTACAAGCACCTTATTTACCACTATTACTATAAGCGTAGCGATAACAAGGATTACCGTAACGGCCTGTATCGCCTGTATCAGTTTAGGTATAGCCCCCCAAATAGCGTTAATAAAACCGAGATCGGTTATAGGCTCTTTGAACACGCTCTTTTCGCCGAAAATATAATCGTAAAAAACGTAAGCGCATATCGTACCGATAATCATTATTATCAAAATGATAATTTTTACGGGGCCCAGCCCTTTGAACTTCTTTTTGACCTCTTCGGCCTGTTCTTTCATACTTTTTGCCATTTTATTCACCTATGCCACCTTTGGAGTTTTTTTAGCTTTTTTAAGTTCTTCCTCAATCTCTACGCAGGTTTCCCTCAACTCCTCTTCCGTTTCCGCAAGCTCGACGCCGTCGAGAATTTCCTGCAAACGATATTCCTGATTGAGGTATCTTATAGTCTGATAACCCATAACCGCAGTTAAAACTCCGTTGGTAAGTCCCTGCACCGACGAGTCCACAAGTACCGATATGGCCGAACCCAAAATAGGTACGCTTCTTACCACGTCGCCCATAGTCTTGACTATACTGTTACCTATCTTGACACCGCCGAGACCGTACGCAATTAAAGAGTTTTGCAATACTCTGCCGAAGATCTTCATAAGCTTTGCGTCCGACGGTCTGAATCCGTACAAAAACACCAAATCTTTAACCAGCTGCAAATTCAGCACAATAACAAGCGCGGCGTCAACCTTGCTCGTCTGAGAAAGCGCCGAGTACATAGCAGACTTCATAGACGTTTTAAAAATCATATCCTTAGCGGTCTTTTTAACGCAGCCAGTGTAGAGCGCAGTCAAAGACTTCATTATCTTTTTATCGTCATTTGTACGAAGAGCTATGGCCATTTCACCGACTATTTGCGAATCGTACCAACCGACGCCCTCCACCTTGCCGGTAAAATCCACCATTTTATCGGCAATTTCACGGCGAACGCGCCTATTATGATTTTTAGCCGCGCGGGCCGTCTTGGCGTTGACGTTCACGATAAAGTATTCCGACTTCATTATTTTTACAAGCGGGACTATGAAAAGCACTATGTACAGTATTACGCATACGCCGCCTACGGCATAGCCTGCATATTCGTATATCTCCCAAACCCTATAAGTTATAAAAAACAGACAGGCAAATAAGAGCACGCCCAAAACCGAAGCTATAAGTCTTAATAAAATTTTTGCCCCGCGGACGTTCTGCCTTTTGACGTATTTTTGTTCGTACTCGTAGATCGTCATACGGTCGGCTTCAACCGACTTTTCATCGGTAACGACTACGGATTTATTATTTTCATTCTTTTCCATAATTAATACTAATGTAGCATTTTTCACATTAAATGTCAACAGTACGAAAAGGTAAAAATTCCCTCGGACCTATAATTGCCCGAGGGAAAAAATTAAGATTCTATTTCGTAATGACAGTCGGAATACTGTGTAGGGGGCATCGACTGTCCTTTGCCTACGTAAACCGAATTGATAACTCTGCCCTTGGAATCGATTACCTTATAGGAACCGCTCTTGGGACAAACGTCTCCGCAATTCAACTTCATAACATTACCTTCTGCAAATAATATGCGCCATTTGAAGGTAAGTATACCGACCTACGATTTTCTCCGCGTTTTAGTAACCACCGTCTCGTGCATAACTATCATCAATACGAGGAAAGCCAAAAGAAAGTACGGCAACGCGTAACCGCTCAAATTATCGGCAATCAGTCCGTAGACGGGCGGCACAAGACAGGAACCGAGATATGCGCTGGCCATCTGCACGCCTATTAAAGCCTGCGATTTATCTTCGCCGAAAAGTTGCGGAGTCATATGTATTATACATGGATATATAGGCGCGCACCCCAAACCTATCAATATAAAGCCTATAACGGTAAGCGCCCATACCGACGGAATAATTATAAATACAGCGCCTATTAGTATAATAAACTGTCCGACTCTTATAAGAGTACGATCGCCGAATTTTATGGTGAGAAATCCGTTTATACCTCTTCCGACTGTTATGCCTATAAAGAACATACTTGCGAATTTGGCCGCATCCTCGGCGTTTATTCCGTTGAACGTAACCATATAACTGCTTGCCCACAACATAGTGGTCTGCTCCAAAGCGCAGTAACAGAAAAAGCAAATAAAGCATGCGACGGCGCCCCTCGTGCTTACTATCTCTTTAAAAGAAAGCGGCTTTAACTTTTCCATTGTCGCAGTACTGTCCGAGCATTGTTCAACAGAAGGCTTTGCGCACTTTTTCCAAATAGGCAGACTTACAAAGAGCAAAGCGGAAATACAAATCTGAATAATTCCCACTATGAGATAGCCTTGGTTCCACCCCTCGCCGTTCGTCAAAGCAAAACTCATTACGTAAGGGCTCACGGCAGCGCCGACGCCCCACATACAGTGAAGCCAACTCATATGGCGGCTTTTCAGATGCAATGCAACGTAATTGTTTAAAGACGCGTCCACTCCGCCTGCGCCGAGACCGTAGGGAACGGCAAACACAACCAACATCCAGAAAGCGTTGGAAAGGGAAAAACAGATAAGCGCGCCTGCGGTTATCGCTACGCTGACAGCGGTCACAAGGCCTGTACCGAATTTTTTTGTAAGCCTGTCGCTCAAAAGACTTGAAACTATCGTGCATGCGCAGATCAACATAGAAATGATGCCTGCGTAAGAGACTGGCGCGTCCAGCTCTACGCGCATTACAGGCCAGGCCGCGCCCAGAAGGGAATCCGGCAAACCCAGACTTATGAAGCTCAGATAAATAATTGCTATAAGTAAACCGAACATATCGCGCCTTTAAAAAAACCGACGGACTTTCTTCCGTCGGTTAAATTATATCACTTTATTTTAATATGTCCACACTTTCAACAACGTTTTCCTCTATTTTTTTATTATCGTTTATTTGTACGTAGACGCTTTTCATCACTTTATAGCCGCACAACTTGTCGATAAAAATGAGGCCGTAATAAATTAATACGCCGAACGCCGCCACTATTATATCCCATATGGTATCCCATAAAGGATTATAATTTTTGAAAAAGTCGCTTACCGTCATATCGCCGAATTTATCGAAATCGGGAAGCCAACGCTGCATATCCGAACCGAGTATCGCGCTTGCGGTATATTCGTAAATTTCCCACAGCGCCGCAAGTCCCAATACGGATAACATAACGACTATGAAAAAACACCAGGGTTTCATTTTATCGCCCCGCCCGTACATCAACATTATTGTAATTCCGAAACCGCCCACTATTCCGAACACCGTATGCATTATTTTATCAAATATAGGAACAACGGCGTAAAAATTCAATACCGAAGCCAAATCCACCGCCAACAACGAGAATATGCAAATAGCCACGTTGAACGAGAACGGAATATTTATTTTAAAAATTCTGTTGAGCGCGGGGATAATCAACGCAATTAAAGGTATTACACAAGCTTCAGAAATCCTGACGGGATCTCTCTCCCCCATTGCAAGCAAATATATCAAAAGCGTAACTACGCTTGCCGCCAAAAGAGCGAAAAAAGGTATAAACTCAACTATATTTTTTTTGGTTTTCATTTTAACTCCTTTACATCAGGGGTGCGAATATCTGCAAGACTCCGGCAAGTGCCCTGTTGCGCAACTTGGACCGTCTGCCGTTATCCTCGTCTATTGTCTCAGATTTGCCGAATGTATCTTCAAAATCCTTTTCTATATCTTGCATTACGCCCGCGTCGTCGGTATAAACGGCGCATTCAAACTGTTGGAAGAAACTGCGCAGATCCATATTTATAGAGCCTATCACGGCGCAGTTTTCGGTCAGTATCAATTTACTGTGAACGAAGCTGTGCTTCATACAATAAATTTTAACCCCGCAACCAATAAGTTTTTCCGCATTGTTTCTTGTCACAGCATAGGCAAACGCCTTATCGGGAACTTCGGGTAAGATTATTCTTACATCCACGTTTGAAGCGGCTTTATTTTTTAATAGCCCCGTAATTATTTCATCAGGAATAAAGTACGGCGTCATAATCCACAGCCTTTCTTTTGCGCCGGAAATAATATTTTCATAGACGTTTTTGCCGACGTTCTTTTCAAAGTCGAGTCCGTCCGCATACGGCGCGACAACCGACGAGTTGGGAAACTTTTCATAATTTCCGAAAAACGGAGTATAATCTTCCTTGATACCCGAAAGATATTCCCATTGCCGCAAAAATATTAAGCTCATCCCGTCCACAGCTTCCCCGTCGATGCGCACGCCCGTGTCCTTCCAATACCCGTGCATACGCTTTTCGTTAACGTACTCGTCCGCAAGGTTGCTTCCTCCCGAATAGGCGGTCTTGCCGTCTACCACTATCATCTTGCGGTGATCGCGGTAATTTAACGCCACGTTGAAAAATGGAACAAGCCTGTTGTAGGCGGTAAGCTTTATCCCCGCCCGGCGGATTTTCATTTTCATCTTGCGGGATAAAACGCTGTGACTGCCCATATCGTCGTATATTATGCGCACGTCTACCCCGCACGCCGCCTTTTTTGAAAGTATGCCGACAATTTTATCCAACAGTCTGCCGTCCGAAATTATAAAGTATTCTATAAAAACAAATTTTTCCGCTCCTTTCAGTCTTTCGAGAACGTCGTCAAAAAGCTGTGTGCCTGACGGAAAATACTTAATTTGAGTAGCGGTGTACGCAGCGAATTTACCCGCCGTGTACAAATAATCACAGTCGTTTTGTACACATACGGAGGAATTTACAGGTCTGTATTCGGGACAGAATTTGTCGGTTCTATCGAAAATAGCCCGATAACGCTTTTTAGGTCTGTAAAAAAATATCCTCTCATCGGACAGCCAATATACTATAAATCCGAAGCTTGCGCCGAGAAGCAGTATCATAACCCACACCGCTTTGGATAATCCGTTTTTTGAAGACGACAGACAATATATACAGGTCATCAAACTGAAAATAACGGAAATCAGCAAATAAATTTCAAACGCCATTCCAAACCAGACGTTCAGACATATTATTATTGCCAACTGCAAAATTATCAGTAACCCGACGAAAATCGTTTTCAGCGGCCTCAACCCTACGGTTTCGGTCTTGACCTTTACGGCGTTTCCGTCAAACTTGTAAGCCGATTTAAGTTTATCGGAATGTCTTCTACTTGCGCTCATCTTCACTTTCCTCGCTTACAAAGGTTGCGGCTTCCTCTAAAATAGACAGAATTTCACCCGTCTTTTCCTCAATTATCTTTTCGCATATCTCGCGCTTGGCACGGTTGTATCTGTACGCGCCCACAACGGCAAGCACGCAAAGCGCCGCGCCGAAGAAACAGACGACACACCCCCAAGCTATGCTTTCTACGGTGTTTATTACTACGGAAAGATGTATACCATAAAGTATTATGAAAACGCTTATAATTCCCAAACATAGCCCCAACGCAACGGAACCCGCGCGTTTGTTGCTTTCCAGTTCGTCCAGATCATTGAATAAATTTTCCGCGGCGACTTGCAAGTATTGTAAGTCGTCCTTGTTCTTTATTTTGTGCGGCCGCGAAAAAGTCAGATCGCGGATATTGCCGCGCCTTCTCTCCTCGGTACTGACTTTTTTCCATAAAAAAGTCGAATAAATTTTTTCCAGCTCTTCCGCCCTGTTTTCTCTTACCGCGACTTTTATTAAATCCTTTTCGCAAGGTTCATTCTCTTCATTCATTTCTGTTTCCCTCCTTTGTATTTCGCAAATTGACCGCCGCGCGAGCTATCATTATGACCGATAGCGCGATTATCGCGGCGCAGGCAGTGAAACCGACCGCCATTTTAACGTACGGAAGATCCGCTTTTTCCCCGAATATCGCAAGCATAAGCACGGTCAAGGAAACTACGGAAGTACAACCGTCCGCAAAGCCGATATTCCTCAAAGATTGCGTGACGGGGTTTTCAAACTTCCTTTCCTTGATAAGATTATATATTGCAAATGATACCTTGATAAAAGTGTACGCCGCGGTAATTATTGCCATGACCTTTCCGCCTTGCGAAGGTCTGCCCGATCGAATCATCTGATAAATTGTAAAAGCCGTCGCAAATTCGAGCAAGACAAGAAATATCCCGCAACCGAGATATATATGCCATTTAGCTCTTTCATATGCCTCCGGATTTTGAGAGTATTTCCTTTTACAGACAGTATCTGCGGTAAGAATGCCGCCTCGGGAAATTACTAAAACAAAATAATACCCGGCCAACGTGCCGTACCAACCGGAAGAATATATTACGGCGTTGACGCTGTTTGTTACCGCAAATGCCGCAGTCATAATTAGCGACAACACGGCCATTACGCTTGTCTTGTAACCGTAATGTTCTATGAACGAGGCCGCAAACGGCCGCTTTTTGAGATTAGTTATAAACTTGCTCTTTACTTCGGGAGCATATAAAATTACAGTATAAACGGAATAGGTCAAAAGTGCGGCCGTAACGCCGTACAAGAGATACGATAAAAATTCGCATATCGGCGTTATCGGTTCGCATATGAGTACCGCGACGGTACCGCCGACGGCAATAACCGTGAGCGTATATATAAATATAAGAAACAGTCCGTGCGGGCGTTTAAACAATTTTACATATCTCCCTTTAAACAACATTATATATAGGGAACTTAATAGTTTTATAAAAGAATTGTTATGGTTTTGTTAAATCGCTATAATTTAAGCGTTAATTATGTGATTTTTCAAATATTGCGAGTTGAAAAAATTAAAAACGGAAAATTTTTATAATAATTATAAGCATTATTTTTGTTGACTAATCAACCCAAAATACAGTATAATCCAATAAACTGAATTTACGGAGAAAAATATGAAAATTGCTATAATTACCGACAGCAACAGCGGAATAACCCAATCTCTTGCAAAAGAGTTAGGTATTTCCGTAGTGCCTATGCCCGTTCTCATCGACGGCGAACAGTATTATGAAGACCTTACTTTGAGCCAAGAAGAATTTTACGAAAAATTAAAGGGCGACGCGAACGTTTCCACTTCGCAACCTAATCCTCTCGACGTAGGGGAAATATGGGCGGAAGCGCTGAAAACCAACGACGCGGTAATCTATATTCCTATGTCCAGCGGACTTTCCGAGACATGCCATACTCTTACCCATTACGCAGAGACTGAAGAACAGTTCAAGGGCAAAGTTTTCGTAATCGATAATCAGAGAATTTCCATTACCCAGCGTCAAAGCGTAATGGATGCGCTTAACATGGTAAAGGACGGCAAGACCGCGGAAGAAATTTGCAAATACCTGAATGAGACGAAAAAGCAATCGAGCATATATATTATGGTAGGCACGCTTAAATATCTCAAAAAGGGCGGCAGGCTTACTCCCGCCGTTGCTGCGATAGGAACTCTCCTTAAAATTAAGCCCGTTTTACAAATTCAGGGTGAAAAACTTGACCAGTTTGCTAAGGTAAGAAAAATTTCCGACGCAAAGACCACTATGATAAACGCTATAAAGCACGACTTCGAGACGAGGTTTAAAGACTTGGTAGCCGCAGGTAAAATGACTCTTGCTTTCGCGCATACGCAAAGCACGGAAGAAATCGAAGCTTTTAAGGAGGAAGTAAAAGCGGCTTTCCCTAATGTGGAAATAACTTACGTTGATCCCCTCTCCCTCAGCGTTTCCTGTCATATAGGCCCCGGAGCCATTGCGATTGGCTGCGCCGTAAGATATTAATTAAATTACCCTTCCGATTTTCGGAAGGGTTTTATTTTAATGGCGCTATTTTTTTAGGTCTTACTATGTGTTTGCCGTTGTTTATCATACCTATTACGAAACAGCTCATCATAATGTAACACCACAACAAAAATAATATGAGCGACGCTATTTTTCCATAGAGCTTTTCAGGATCGGCAAACTGCGTATAAATTCCGAAGCCGATAAGACAGGTAAGCCATAGCGCTGTTGTGAGAAGGCTGCCGCACAGCGCTTCACTTATCTTTATTTTATATGGACAAGCTATAAGGTTCAATAGTATTGCGACAAAAAAAGCCAACGCGGTTAAAAAAATCGAGGAAATCAAATCAGAAATATAATACGGCAGATAAGAATCCAACAGCTTTGTTCCTACAACCGAAACCGCAGCTATAAACGCAACCAATATAATCGCCGCCGCGATGCACCCTAGGGAAAACAGTCTCAATTTGACGCCTCCTTTTAACCGCTGAGCGTCGTACACTATTTCTCCGCTTCGCTTCAAGTGATAGAAAAAATTAGTCGAAGAATATAGCGAAGTTACAAGCAGAACTATCCCCGGGCCGCTGGCCGCGCTCTCGGCCGAATTTTTCAGATAACGCAAAAACGGACTCACATTTTCGATAATTTTGTGAGACAGTATTTTATCGACTTCCACGTTTCCGAAAACCAACGTCAGCCAAAGTATAAACGGCGCTATACTCATCAATAAAAAGTATACCAACGTGCCGGCCAACGTGGAAAAACGCCTATCCGAATAATATCTTATTACGCCGAGAATTTTCCGCATAAAAGTATTTTTCGCATTATTTCGAAAGCGTATACATAAAAAAAGGGTATCCCCTCAGGAATACCCTAAATTTTTTTGTCAGAAGCAGTTATTGCATCTGTGACAGCAATGATGACAGTTACAACGGCAACCGCAGGAACTGCGGCCACAGGAATTGCAATTATCGAAATTCCTCGTCAAACCGTACTGAGCCGCATAATAATTGTCCCAATATGCTTCGCCGTCGTAATTAGCGCAACCTGTTACAGTCCTGTTACCGTTACACGAACCGCAACCGTTTCTGTAAAAACCGCAACCGTTACAGGTATTGCGGCGGCAACAGTTACACGAATTACATCCACAGCTGTTTCTCCCGTCGTTGCCGCAACCGCACGAGGGCCGGCAATTAAACAAATTCAACAAACCGCAACTGCAAATATTACAAAAATTACACATACGTATATCATATCCTTTTTCGTAAAGTACGAGCAAAGGTTTTCCCCCTTGCCCTATATTTTATAATATGAAAGATGCGGACGAAAAGTTTCGTCCGCGTCCTAATACGTCTATTAATTTTTATCTTATTTAATTATTTGCCGAAATATCTCTTCAAAAGACCTGCAAAACCTGCGCCGTGTCTTGCTTCGTCCTTAGCCATTTCATGGACTGTGTCGTGAATAGCGTCGTATCCGCACTGTTTTGCAAGCTTAGCTATTGCAAACTTACCTTCGCAAGCGCCCGTTTCCGCAGCCGCACGAAGCTCGAGGTTTTTCTGCGTCGAGGGGGTTACAACTTCGCCGAGAAGTTCCGCAAATTTAGCTGCATGCTCAGCTTCTTCATAAGCATAGCGCTTGTAAGCTTCCGCAATTTCGGGATAGCCTTCGCGGTCGGCAACTCTCGACATAGCGAGATACATACCTACCTCGGTGCATTCGCCCGCAAAGTGAGCGCGCAATCCCTCCATAATTTCTTCGTTATCGACCTTTCCGTCGCCTATTACGTGTTCTGTAGCGAACTTGTTTTCACTTGTCACGGGCACGAATTTTTTCGCCTTGCATACGGGGCATACTTCTACGCCGTCTTCAACAATTTCGCCGCAAACTGCACATTTTTTCATAAATTAAAATCTCCTTAACTTAAATATTTTAAGTAATATAAATATAGCATATTTTAAGTTGAATTACAAGACTTTTGAAGTGAAAAATTTATGAAATTGTGTCAAACAATGCTATTTTTACCAATTCGTCGTACGTACGTGCAAAAGTCGTCGCACCCGCAGAAATAAGTTCCTCCCCGGTCCTGAACCCCCAAAGCACAGACGCACACTTTATGCCCGCGTTTGCGGCCGTTCTTACGTCCGCATCCCCGTCGCCGACAAAGAGAACCTCCTCCTTTTTTAATCCCAACCGCCCGATTATCCAAAGCGCGGAAGTAGGATCGGGCTTTAAAGGAAATTTTTCGGAATTGCCTATAATATGCTTGAAATTAAATTTATTCAGGTGTTTTTCAATCACCTTTTCCGCCGCGGCTTGCGGCTTGTTCGTTATGACGCTCATCTCAATTCCGACGGAAGCAAGGGCCGAAAGTGCCGTCTCTTCGCCGTCGTACAAAGCGGTCATTTCATTCTCACAATTTACAAAATTATAATAATAGTCTTCGTAAATTCTATCCGCCAAATGCGCGTACTTCTCACCAACGGCTCGCCTTACAAGCGCACGCGCGCCGTCGCCGAGAAATTGTATCGATTGCGACAAAGTGATCTCCGGAACGGAAAACTTTTTTAAACTTGCGTTCAATACACATAGGATGTCGCGCGAAGTGTCAAGCAGCGTTCCGTCAAGATCAAAAATTATATGTTTTATCATATTACATTTTTTCGGGAACACCTATTCCCAGTAATGAAAGCGAATTTTTAAGCGCAATATGTGCGGCCTTGGTAAGGCACAGTCTGAAATCGCGCGCCGCTCCCTCGGCGGTCAGTATCTTACATTCGATATAAAATTTATTGAATTTCTGAGCAAGGTCGACCGCATAACGGGCTATCAATGAAGGTTCGTACTTCTCGGCTGCGTCGCGTACGGTCTGCCCGAAAGACGCGATTGCTTTTACAACTTCGTATTCCGTAGCGTCGGGAATAAAGTTTTCAGGTAAAACGTAGTTGTCGCCGCTCTTTGAAAGCACGGAATTTGCACGGGCGCAGGTATACTGGACGTAAACGCTTGTCTCCCCCTCGAAACTTAGCACTTTATCGTACGAAAAGGTTATATCCTTAATCTTATTATTGTACAAAGCCCCGAAAATGACCGCCCCGATACCGACCGTCTCCGCAATTTGTTCTTTATTTTCAAGCTCCGCGTTCTTTTCGGAAATTATTGTATAAGCTTTTTCGACGCACCTTTTAATAACGTCTTCAAGCCACACCACTTTGCCCTTTCTTGTAGACATCGCGCCGTCTTCAAGAGAGACCATACCGTAAGCTACGTGAACAAGGTCTTTCGCCCAAGGCTTGCCCATAAGTTCCAAAACCTTAAAAAACTGCTTGAAATGCAGATTTTGCTGGTACGCAACGACATAAAGACATTTATAAAAGTCGTATGTGTTTTTACGGTACATCGCCGCGGCAAGATCGCGCGTTGCGTAAAGTGACGCGCCGTCCGATCTCAAAATCAAACAGGGGGGCATTCCGTAATCTTCAAGATCAACAATCTGCGCGCCCTCGCTCTGTTTCAAAAGATTTTTTTCTTTGAGTTCGTCGATTACAGGCTGCATTTTATCGGTATAAAAGCGCTCGCCCGCATAGCTGTCAAAGTGTACGTTCAATCTGTCGTAAATTTTATTTACATAGGCCAAAGTCAAGGATTTAAACCATTCGAACAGTTCGCACGCTTCCTTTTCACCGTTTTCTATATGACAGAAATACTCCCTGGCTTCCGCCTGCATATCGTCGTCCGCCTCTTCGTTGAAACGCACGTAGAGCTCGTTTACGGCGTGAATACCGCCTTTTTCCACCTCTTCTCTGTTGCCCCAGCGCTTATACGCACTTATAAGCTTACCGAACTGCGTTCCGTAATCTCCGAGATGATTTATGCCGACTACGTTATACCCCAAAAATTTAAAAATTTTATACAGCGCGCTACCTATTACAGTAGTGGAAAGATGCCCTATGTGAAAGGGCTTGGCAATGTTCACCGACGAATAATCGATAAGCACCGTCTTGCCGGCTCCGTCGTCCGCGGAGCCGTATCTATCGACCTCTTTTAAAACGGTCTTTAAAACCGATTGGGTAAAGCCCGACTTATTTATTTTAAAATTGAGATACCCGTTTACTGCCGAAACTTCGCTTATTACGTCGTCGGTTTCAAAGGAATTTTTAAAATCCTCCGCGATCTGCACGGGGCTTTTACGTAAAATTTTGGCAAGTTTGAAACAGGGCAGAGCATAGTCTCCCATTTCCGTATTGGGCGGGAGAGCAATATCGCCTGACGTTACATGTTCCGAACTAAGTTTGTTTGCAATATATACGCGATAGTCCATTGATTGTTTCCTCGTTTGAGATAATTTTATCATAACCGTAAAATTTTGGCAACTTTACCGCCTATTCGTTTTGATTTTTTTAACGCTTATATTATAATTGTGTTTGAAATATTTTTGAGCGTAAACGCTATTTGCGATTTACCCGAAGGAAGCATTTATGAAATTAGGCGTCGTAGGTCTGCCTAACGTAGGCAAATCAACATTATTCAACGCAATTACCCACGCCGGCGCGGAAGCGGCCAATTACCCTTTTTGCACAATCGAACCAAACGTGGGCGTTGTCGCCGTTCCCGACGAAAGACTGGATAAGCTTGCAAATTTGTATTCAAGCAAAAAGATCACCCCTGCTATCGTGGAGTTCGTTGATATTGCGGGACTTGTCAAGGGTGCGTCCAAGGGCGAAGGATTGGGAAATAAGTTTCTTTCCCACGTGAGAGAATGCGATGCGATAGTACACGTTGTGCGCTGTTTCGAGGATGAAAACATCACTCACGTGAGCAATAAAATTGATCCCGTTGCCGATATTCAGACTATTACCCTCGAACTTATCTTATCGGACGTCGAGGCCGTAAACAAACGGCAGGACAGAATAAGAAACGTTGCGCGGGGCGGCGCTAATAAGGAAGCCGCGGCAGAATACGCTTTTTTGGAAAGGTTGGAAAAGTTTTTATCCGATGAAAAACCAGCAAGACTTTTCGAGTGTTCCGACGAGGAAAAGCCATTGCTCGAAAACTTGTTCCTTCTGACGGCAAAACCCGTTATTTACGCCGCCAATATATCTGAATTCGATATGGGCAAGCACGACGATGACATACCGCTTGTAGTGCGAGTAAAACAGTATGCAGCTGCCGAAGGCAGCGAAGTTTTGGTTATCTGCGCAAAAACCGAGGAAGAACTTTCTTTAATGGATCCCGAAGAGAGCGCGATATTTTTAGAGGAACTCGGACTCGAAGAGAGCGGACTTAACAGGCTTATAAAGAAGAGCTACTCCCTTCTAGGGCTGATTTCGTACCTGACCGCAGGCGAAAAGGAAACGCGCGCCTGGACTATAGTAAAGGGAACGAAAGCTCCTCAGGCAGCGGGAAAAATTCATACCGACTTCGAACGCGGTTTTATACGCGCTGAGGTTACTGAATGGCAAACGTTGCTCGAATGCGGCGGATACAACGGCGCAAGGGAAAAAGGCAAGGTTCGCTCGGAAGGCAAGGATTACGTAATAAAGGACGGCGACGTAGTACTGTTCCGTTTCAACGTTTAAAAAAACCGCGGGTTTCATTCCCGCGGTTTTTCTTTATATAATCTAAAATTAAATCGCCCAGTTGCCGTCCTCAAATACGGTAACGCGCTTGCCGTCCTTTGTTACGCCCACAATGGACATATCCGCGCTGCCTATCATAAAGTCAACGTGTATCATAGAGCTGTTTACGCCCATCTTCTCACACTCTTCGACTGTGTATTTTTCATAACCTTCCAAACAATTGTTGAAACCTCTGCCCAATGCCAAATGGCAGCTGGCATTCTCGTCGAAAAGGGTATTGTAAAAGAGTATCCCCGTATTGTTTATAGGCGAATCGTGAGCTATAAGCGCAACCTCTCCAAGGTATGCCGCGCCTTCGTCCATTGATATCATTTTTTCCAGTAAATCCTGATTGCGCTCCGCATAAACTTCTACGGCCTTACCATTTTCAAACCTAATCCAAAAGTTTTCAATCAACTTACCCTGATAAGATAGAGGCTTTGTCGCAACGACCTTTCCTTCCGCAATTCCGCGCACGGGAGTAGTAAATACCTCTTCGCTGGGGATATTGGGATTGTAATAAATGTTGCTTCCCAGAGCGTATTCGCCGCCTCCCAAGAAAATGCCCGCGTCGTTGAGACCGACGGTGAAATCGGTTCCGTTTTTACTCTTGTATTCCAATTTCGCAAATCTGCAATCGTTCAAAAATTTGCAGCGCTTTGCAAGATTTTCATTGTGCTTTTTCCAAGCTTTAATAGGATCTTCGTCCACGCGGGAACACAATAAAATATCCTCCCAAAGTTTTTCCACGGCCGCTTGGGGATCGAGATCGGGATAGATCTTTGTCGCCCACGCCTTTCCGGGAACGGCGGCTATGCACCACTGATATCTGTTTTCGAGAGCGTCGCGGTAGGGCTTAATAAAGGGATATCTCGCCTGATTGGCCTTTGAAATCTTTTCGCTGTCCGTTCCGTCCAGTCCGTCGGGATCGTCGCTGTCCAACCAAAGAAGACAGGTAAGTTTTTCAACCTTTCTCTCCCACTCCGCTTTCTCTACTGCGGTAAATTCCGAAAGCGTTTCAAGCGACCTGTAATTATAACCGAGCTTGGTTATTGGCATATACGACCAGTCGACCTTTACCCTTTCCGCTCCGCACTTGTAACACTCTTCAACGCACATCGCCACGAAATCGGGCTGATCGAGATCGCAACGGATTATTACCTCCTGTCCCTTTTGTACGTTTAACCCGCACTTTACAATTAAGGCGGCGTATTTTTTTAATCTGCTCTGTTCCATAATGACCTCTTATTTTTAATATAAATCGATTATAGCACAGTTATAAAAATTCTGCAATACAATTACTATTTTTTATAAGCGTCTACATAAATCTTTTTTACTTCGGAATACTTTCCGCAATTAAAGCACCGGCACCTCAATTTTTCTTCTGAATAACATCCCACATATTTGTCCGTAACCGTCCGATCCTGATATACACTACCTATTTTTGTATCATTGTAATAAACCTTCCCCACTTCTTCTTTGTATGTCTTGTCCTTTTCCCATTCCGAAATGTGTGAATCGTATGATAATGTTTCGTCCTCCACCCTGCTGAATATTTTTTTACATTTGGGACAAGTAAATTTAACATAATACACCAGACGCACTAAAAAATACATTAACTGTATAGTTGCGGTAGCTGACGCCGCACCAGGAACAAATAACCACTTGTCGGGATCTGAAATACAATAGTCTTTAATTAATACCGCAATTACTATGCAACCTACGCTAATTAACAAATGTAACGATAGCCATAATAAAGCTGTAAAAAACGAAACGCAATTATTACTTACAGCGTTTTCCACTAAAACTTTATTGCCTATAATATTTTGTTTTTCGCCGCTACGAAATCGTTCCAAATCATATTTTGATATCCAGGTATCCGATATTCCTAAAAAAAATTCTTTAAATATTTCAGACCTAAAAACAAAAATCATTACAACAAATAAAACGACGACACTTACAGCTGCACTTATTATAACTGCTAAATAACTCACCATCCAATCCTTTGCGCTCGCGCCTAATCCAATAAACATCACAAATATAATAGACACAGGAAACATAATTATAAGATTAATCATAATCCCTCTAAAAAAATTTTTTATAAAATACTTTGTCATATGTAGCTCCTTATTATCTCTATGGAGATATTTTTCATAATTATATCACCTTGGAGATATAATGTCAATGTGGTAAATATAATTTTTTCTGAAAATCTTAAACAACTTATGACGGAAGCTTCTATAAATCAAGTAAAACTTTCAAAGGAGATACGGATAGCTCAAAGCGCGATCAGCGCGTGGCTCTCGGGAAAAAAAGAACCAAGCATTGAAAGTTTGTGGCTTTTGGCAGATTTTTTTGATTGCAGTATAGACGAGTTAGTGGGAAGAACAAAGATATAGGCCGTGAAGTACATCACGGCCTATTGATTATTTTTTCTTGTTTTTAATAAATACTATTGCGATAAACGCAGTAAGCAGTACAGCGCAGGTTCCAAGTAAAATACCATACATTGCTCCGAGCGGTATGCCGTTGCCGAAAGAATACAAGTTCGCGTCAAATGAATCCCGCATAGCTTTAATTACTTGTTCGGTAGTCTC
Organism: uncultured Christensenellaceae bacterium; assembly: GCA_910588645.1. Lineage (GTDB taxonomy): Bacteria > Bacillota > Clostridia > Christensenellales > Borkfalkiaceae > Coproplasma. The sequence goes on along the minus strand of CAJUOY010000002.1, from coordinate 57,285 downwards.
TGCGGGAACGTTTAGAGAAGAGAGTTCTTCGCTAAACGCCTGCATATAACCGTTCATATAATGGTTACGCATTATACCCACGCCGTACGTTCCCGGAAGCAGGGAAATTACGTTCCTCAACCCTTCCGAAAACTGCGATAACGGCATATATGCTCCGCAAATAAAACCGTACATCGACGAAACCAAAGTTGATACGGCGGACAGCCCGCCCTGAGTAGAGATAAAGCTGCCAACTATTCCTGCGATCAACGAACCGAAGAGTATTCCGCATATGATGTCCACTATTATCATCAAAGCGTCTGTAAAAGGTATGTGCCAGCCGATACAAGCAAGATAGATATGCCCTATAAGCATTACCGACAACAAAACGATAAAAGTAACCAAAAAATTCGATGCGAAATACGCAAGCGATACGGTATATCCCTTTACAGGCGATACCTTGAAATCGTTTACCGATGAATTTATTTTATCGTCGATCATAATTACGTTGGAACAGAAACCGACGGTTACCGCGCTTACGCTGAGAATAGACGACATAAGCCAAGCACCCGCGCAACCGTCTATCAACACTTTATCTACGGTTACGTTAATCTGTTTAAATATGGAATTAAAACTTTCTATGTAGACGTTTCTCAAAAAAGTCACAAACAACACAAACAAAATCATAGGCGTTATAAGCGACATAAAAAAAGTAAACTTATCCTTAAAATAGCACTTTGTGTTGCGCCCAACGAGCGAGACAAATTTTTTCAATTCGGCAAAATTTGCGTTCATACTATCAGACCTCCTTTAAATCCTTGCCCGTGACTTTGAGAAATACATTGTCCATATTTCCCTTTAAAACTTCAAAGTCCTCGAATAAATCGGGATATTTTTTTATAAGTCCGGCCACCTCCGCCGTGGTCTTTACCGCGGCTTCGATGAAGTCGCGTTCGCGTCTTACGCTCGCGCCTAAATCCGTAAATATTTTTTCGACCTGATCAAGACGGCTGTAAAATCTTATAAAATCGTTTGCGTATTTATTTTTGAGGTCGTGCGGGGTGCCCTCTGCAACCTTTTTACCTGCGTCCAAAATTACGACATAGTCGGCGCCCGCAGCCTCCTCCATATAGTGAGTCGTCAAAAATACAGTAAGCCCGCCTTCCTTTCTTAGTCTGTCTATCACGTTCCAAACCGTAATTCTTGTCTTTGGATCGAGCCCTGTAGTGGGTTCGTCCAATATGAGCAGTTTGGGATTATGGAAAAGCGCGCGCGCTATATCCAATCTTCTCTTTTGTCCGCCCGATAATTTAATTATGGGGCGTTTTAAAATATCTTTTAAGTCGAGCAGTTCGGAAATTTCCGCAAGCCGAGCCTTAAATTCCTTACCGTAAATACCGTAGAGATTTGCGCGGGATTTCAAATTGTCGTACCCCGTCATCTTTTTATCCAGCACGGAGTTTTGAAATACGATTCCTATTTCGCTTTTGATCTTATCAGCCTCTCTGTCGAGATCGTGACCGCATACCGTCACTGTACCAGCATCTTTTTTAAGTATTCCGCTTATTATGTTTATCGTTGTGGATTTGCCCGCGCCGTTCACGCCCAAAAACGCAAACAGTTCGCCTTGCCTGACGTTAAAGGAGATGTCGTCGACCGCGACAACATCTTTAAAAGTCTTTTTTAATCCTTCTATCTTAATGATCAATTTTTATTCTCCCTTTAAATTTTTAATAAAACCTTTATAAGCGTCGGTAACCATACCGCTGACCGTTTCTTCGTCCCAGTCGATATATCCCGTCGCAAACATACTTGCAATACCGTGAACGAATATCCACATCTGTAAATGAAGTTTCGTTGCGTCGTCCTTATACATTCCGTATTTTTTTACGAGCATAAATACCGTGTCGTCAAAACTTTTATTCTGCATATCCGTGCGCGATATTCCCTCATTCATAAGCAAATATTTGAAAAGCTGTTTTTCTTCCTTGGCAAAACGAATGTACCCCATACCAACAGCCTTATACTCGGGATACTTTCCTGAAGCTACTTCCCTCCCCAAATAGCCATTAAATATGTTTAAAACTTCCTTAGCGATTTCTTCCCTCAACTCCGTCGTACCGCTAAACGATAAATAAATCGGCTGTGTAGAGCATTTGCACGCTTGTGCAAGCGTGCGCATATTCAGAGCGGCATAGCCGCTCTGACGAACGATTTTTACCGCCGTTGCGAGTATTTTTTCCTTTGTGATGACCTTTTTTGCCGGCACGGTTTCCTCCCGATATAATAACATCTGTTATTAATAACTAATGTTATTATACGCCGATGATTTTTGTTTGTCAATAAATTTAAACGAAAAAAGGCGGCATTTACGCAATTACGAAAATGCCGCCGTATAATTTGAGATTAATCTGTAAGCCGAGTTCTGTCGTGTACGGTTATCTATCTAATCGTGCAGTCGCCTGCACGCTCAAGCGATGTTAACGGTTGTCGGCAGACGGGCAGCCTTGACATTTAAGTCAGCCGAAAACCCAATCTTGCATCGGGTGGGGTTTAATTGGCTTCCCTTGTTACCAAGGGAACGGTGAGCTCTTACCTCGCCATTCCAACCTTACGGAATTAATTCCGCGGTATATTTCTGTTCACTTTCCTTGAAGTCGCCTCCTCCTGCCGTTAGCAGGCACCTTTGCCCTGTGATGCTCGGACTTTCCTCACGCTGTTTTCACAGCCCGCAACCGTATAATTAACTCAAATCAATTATATTTTAACATTTTTTACGATGCCTATACAACTAATTGAGAGTATTTTATTGATTTTTTATAAGTTTTATTTTAGAATATATAATGAGGTGTTTTAATGAAAAAAACTAAAATTATTTGTACGTTAGGGCCCGCAAGCGACAGCGAAGAAATTCTGTCCGATATGATAGACGCGGGAATGAACGTTGCCAGACTAAACTTCTCACACGGCACACACGAAGAACACGCGGCAAAAATCGCAAAAATCAAAAACGTCCGCCAAAGAAAAAAGGTCCCCATTCCCATTATGCTGGATACCAAGGGACCGGAATTCAGAATCAAGACGTTTAAAGACGGTAAAATTACCTTAAAAGAGGGTTCTGTTTTTACATTCACCACAGATGAAATAATAGGTGATAAAACGAGGGTTTCCGTTTCATTCAAGGGTATTTGCGATCAGATGAACCCCGGGGACAAGATACTTTTAAACAATGGACTTATGATTTTCGAGGTTATAAAAGTAGAAAAGCCCGACGTCGTATGCAAAACTATTGTTGGCGGAATACTTTCAAACAGAAAAAGTATGTTTTTCCCCGATAAACAGCTTGAAATGGTATACCTCTCCGAACAGGACAAAGCGGACATAAAATTCGGCGTGGAACAGGGAGTAGATTTTATCGCCGCTTCATTTGTTTCAAAGGCCAAGGATATTACCGATATAAGAGACTGGTTAAGGGAATGCGGATCGCCTGACGGCGAGATAGAAATTATAGCCAAAATAGAGAGCCGTTCGGGTGTGAACAACCTTGACGAAATACTAAAAGTATGCGACGGTATAATGGTTGCAAGGGGCGATCTTGGCGTTGAAGTTCCGTTCGAGGAACTGCCTAACATCCAAAAATCGCTTATTAAAGCTTGCAGAATTTGCGGGAAGCGCAGCATTACCGCGACGGAAATGCTGGAATCTATGATCAAGCAACCCCGCCCTACGAGAGCGGAAATTTCCGACGTGGCAAACGCAGTCTACGACGGTTCCTCCGCCATTATGCTTTCGGGCGAAACGGCCGCAGGCGCATACCCCGTAGAGGCTGTAAAGGCTATGGCTAAGATTGCAGAGCAGGCCGAAGAAAATACCTCTTATATTCAGCACATAGCGGAAAAGGACTACCGCACTACCCTACTTTCGGAAGCGCTTGCGCACTCCGCCTGCACTCTTGCCCACGACATAGGGGCAAAGGTAATAGTCGTATGTACGCGTACGGGCGGTACGGCAAGAACCGTTTCGCGCTTCCGTCCGATGATAGACATTATAGGTATGACAACCAACGAAAGGGCGTACAGAAAGCTTGCTTTGAGTTGGGGAGTTATTCCCGTTATGAGCGAAGAATTTTATTCCGTTGACGTGCTTTTCCATTACGCCAAGCGCGCAGCAATAAATACCGGCCTTGTAAAGACGGGCGACACCATTGTACTTACGGGAGGAACACCGAACGGTCAGAGCGGCAATTCCAACCTTATTAACGTTGAAACCGTTGCTGCAACGAATAATTCTATATAATGAAAATCCCCGTCAGTTGACGGGGATTTTTTTATGAAAGCCATAAATATGCAAGCGCGATCAAACCGCCGAAAACTAACACGGCGCCGAGAACATACGGACCTATGGCAAGTATCATTCCTTTTACCATTGCCCAATATTCTTTACGCGACACGTCAAGTTTTTCTTTGCGCCTGTTACCACGCTTTTTCATAGCGGGATCGTACCACTTGAAACCGTCCACGTTCATATCCGCGAAAGTCGTGGTTGTGTCCAGGTCGTCTTCACGCTTCTTTTTTGCCATCTGATTCCTTATTTTCCGCTTCGGGCTTCTGCTCGGCGGATTTCTTTTTTCTGCCCACCTTCATATAGCTCTTTGCAAGAGCGGTGATGCGTTCAAGCTCCTCCGCCTTGTGCTTGTCGATATTGCACTGCTCGTTTTCTTCGGGCGTATTGTAAAGATGACAAGCGCAGAAATGTCCCTTTTCAACCTCTTTGTACTTGGGCTTGACCATTGCACAAATATCCATACAATGCTCGCAGCGGGTATGGAATTTACAACCCTTGGGAGGATTTACAGGCGAAGGAATATCGCCTTTTAAGAGTATTCTGTTCATTTTAACGTGCGGGTTGGGCACAGGCACGGCCGAGAAAAGAGCCTTTGTATAGGGGTGTAAAGTGTTACTGAAAATGCTTTCCTTCGAGCCGTATTCAACCATACTGCCGAGATACATTACTCCCACTTCGTCCGAAATGTGTTTTACTACCGAAAGATCGTGAGAAATAAATATATAGGTAAGGTTGAGCGACTTTTGCAGGTCTTTAAGCATATTTATAATCTGCGCCTGAATCGACACGTCAAGCGCGGATACCGGCTCGTCGCAAATAACAAGGTCAGGCTTGAGAGCAAGCGCGCGCGCAATACATATACGTTGACGCTGACCGCCCGAGAACTCGTGAGGATATCTTTCAAAATAATGGGGTTGAAGACCGCACATCTTCATAACTTCCATTATATAGTCCTGATACTGTTCTTTGGGAACAATTCCGTGTTCGCGCACGGCTTCGCCTATAATTTCACCGACGGTAAGTCGGGGAGAAAGGCTGGCGTACGGATCCTGGAATATCATCTGCATATTAGGACGAAGCTTGTTGAACTCGCTGTTCTTAATTTTGGACACTTCCTGTCCTTTGAACCAAACTTCGCCGCCTGTAACGTCGTAAAGTCTTAAAATAGTACGGCCCATCGTCGTCTTACCGCAACCGCTTTCGCCGACGATTCCAAGCGTTTTACCCTTTTCGAGAGTGAAAGATACTCCGTCCACCGCCTTTAAGCTTTTGACCGTCTTTCCGAGCAGACTCTTTTCCACTGGAAAATACTGTTTTAAATCCTTAACTACGAGAAGGGGGCTGTTTTCTTCCGAAACCGCGGTTTCGGAAGCCGTCTGATTATTTATCGTCTGCTCCGCCATTTCCGGCCTCCTTTTCGTTATTGTATAAATAGCACGAAACGCTGTGCGTATCGGTTACCTTAACCAATTCGGGATACTCCCCCGCGCACTTTTTGAGACATCTGTCGCACCTGTCGCGGAAGTAACAGTAGTCGGGCATATCTACGGGATTTGGCACGAAACCGGGTATACAGTACAGAGAATCTACTTCCCCGTCTACCGAGGGTTTACTCTTCTGCAATCCGATCGTATACGGATGCATAGGATGATCGAAAATGTCCTCCGCCGTACCCATTTCAATTATCTTGCCGGCATACATTACCACAACGAAGTCCGCCATTTCCGCAACGACTCCCAAATCGTGCGTGATAAGCATTATACTTCCGTTTATCTTTGTCTTTATATTGCGCAACAGATCAAGAATCTGCGCCTGAATCGTAACGTCGAGCGCGGTAGTCGGCTCGTCGGCGATAATCAGACGGGGATTGCACAAAAGCGCCATTGCGATCATTACTCTTTGACGCATACCGCCGGAAAGTTCGTGGGGGAACTTCTTGTAGATGCTTTCTGCATCCGCCATACCGACGAGATTGAGCATTTCAAGACTTCTTTCCTTAGCCTTCTGCTTGGAGATACCCTCTATATGCAACATAGCGACTTCGTCAAGCTGATTGCCGATAGTAAATACGGGATTGAGCGATGTCATAGGCTCCTGGAAGATCATAGCTATTTCTCTGCCGCGTATTCCGCGCATAGCTTCCGTGGGCATCTTTGCGATATCCACAACCTTTTCTTCCATTTTGTACATATTGCCGCCGAGCTCGTCCTTTCTTATGACAGGTTTGCCCTTTTTGTCGAGTACGGGAACTTCATTGCCGTTCTCGTCCTTTTCGGTTTCATATACGGGAATTTTTCTGCCCAAATTATCGCGCACGTAGGTGTTCGATTTAAATCTGATCGAACCGTCCACTATCTGCCCCGAAGGCCCCTGAACAAGGTGCATAGTCGAAAGAGAAGTAACGGATTTTCCGCAGCCGCTTTCACCGACTACGCCTACCGTAGAGCCCTCCGGTATAGAGAACGACACGCCGTTTACGGCCTTTACTACACCCGCGTCGGTAAAGAAATAAGTGTGCAGATTATCGAATTCTATTATGTTTGAGGGATCCTTCATCTCGGTGACGAATTCTTCCTCTTTAACTCTTCTCTTCTTGCGCTTTTCAAAATAGCGCGTCTGCTTTAAATTCTCTCTGGCTATTCTGCGGGATTCGGCGCCCGAAATATAATGGGACTTTTTTGAATTTTTATCTTCGGCCATAATTACCTCTTCATCTTGGGATCGAACGCGTCGCGCAATCCGTCTCCAACAAAGTTAAATGCGAGAATTGCCAGTGTGATACAGATACCGGGCGGTATCCAGAAGTTGGGCAGATACGTAAGATTATAGGTATTCTGCGCGGTCTGAATCATCGCGCCCCAAGTTGCCGTTCCCGGAGGAGCGCCTATTCCGAGGAAACCGAGAGTTGCTTCCGTAAGAATAATGCTGCCGAGGCCGAGCGTCATAGACACTATGAGCTGAGGCATAACGTTAGGTATAAGGTGCTTGAAAATCTTCCTTTTGACAGAAAGACCGGAACACTTTGCCGCAAGCATAAATTCCTGCTCTCTCAGCGACAGTATCTGTCCGCGGACAAGCCTTGCTATACCGGCCCAACCTATCAGCGTCAGTATGCCCATCATATAGTACAATCTAATAATCGAAGTAATTTCAAGCGTCGTAAATATCGAGGAAAATATAAGCATCAACGGTATTTGCGGAATACAGTATAGAACGTCCGTAATTCGCATTATTACGTTGTCTACCTTTCCTCCGAAATACCCCGCTATACCTCCCATTATTACGCCTATCAAAGTCTCGACCAAGACGACGAGGAAACCTATGGTAAGCGAAACTCTTCCGCCGTACATAAGTCTTGTAAAGATGTCGTAACCGTTTTCGTCGGTACCGAGTAAATGCGTCCAGGAAGGATTCGCATAAACGTTTGTAGCAGTTTCGGTAAGAGTTATACTGTAAGCAATGTACTCCACGCCGTCAACGACGTATTTAATCTCCTGCGTGGAAACGGTTACCTTACCGGTCTTATCGGGCATCTGTTCGCCCCAAGGCGAAAACAGCGGTCCCAAAAATGAAATAGCAAACAGCGCGATTATTATTACCAATCCGACAATTGATAATTTCGAGCGGAAAAATCTCTTTAAAACGGTTCTGCCGGGGGAAAGGGTTTTTACCCTGTCCCCGAGGCTCTCGCCGTTGAGATTTTCCGTTTCGTTTTCGGCCTGAACTTCGGCCGTTTCAATCTTTACCTCTTCCTCGGTTTCGGGAGCGGTATTCTTATTTTCTTCCATAGTGTTCCTCCCTACTTTCCGATCTTGACTCTGGGATCAACCACTGCGTACATTATATCGGTAAGTAATATTCCTATTACCGTAAGAGTGGCTATAAACATATCGTAACCCATAATGAAGGGAATGTCTCCTTTTAAGGTCATCTGATATGCGGTGTTACCTATGCCGGGCAACGAGAACATCTGCTCTATTATCATAGATCCGCCGAACAGTCCCGGCAAAATTCCCGCAAGCGTGGTTACAAGCGGTATCAAAGTGTTTCTGAATACATGCTTATAAACTACCTTATTTTCGGAAAGTCCCTTTGCGCGCGCCGTACGAATATAGTCGGCGTTGAGAACTTCCAATGTATTGGTTCTCGTATACCTCATCATCGAGCCGATAGAAAGTATGGTGAGAACGAATATCGGCAGAACCATATGCCAGCAGATATTTATAAAACGTTCAAATCCTACCGAATTGACCATAGATCCGGATATCAAACTTCCCGGTTCAAACCAGCCCAGATCGAGCGCAAACACCTTGATAATTATACTCGCAAAGAAGAACGACGGGAAAGAAATTCCTATCATCGTCAACGCCGTCACGGTATAGTCAAGTTTTCCGTACTGGTTGCAAGCGCACTTTATTCCGAGAGGTATGGCAATTATAAGCTGCAGTAAGAGCGAAATAAAGGAAATCGCAAAGGAAACCCCCATATTGTCGAAAATAACCTTTTGCACGGGCGTAGACTCGCTGAGACAAACGCCGAAATCGCCGCAAAGAAAGGCTGTTATCCACTTCCACCAACCGGTTACAATACCGCCGAAAGAATCGTCGCCCAGATTGTATCTGTCAAGAATCGCCTGAAGCTCCGCCTCGTCAAATTCACCGGCCTGCTGGTGCGATGCCATATAGTTATCTCTTATGACGTTTGCGGGCATCAGTCTGATTATGATATAGAGAATCAATGATACTCCAACCAATATCAGCAGAGCCGTCAACAGTCTTTTTACAATATATTTGAACATTTTGTGTAAGTTGCTCCGATTTATTTATTAAACGTAGTCAAGTTCCCAAATCTTGTTGAGAACGCCTGCATTGGCGTTGGGGTTCTGATTGAGCGAAGCGGGATTTATGAAATCCTTGTTGCAAACGTACATATCGTTTCTCTGATAGGTAGGAAGCTCAACCGCAAGCTGCATAACAAGATCGAGCGCGTCGCGGTAAACGGGAATTCTCGAAGGTCTGTCGATATACGATCTTCCCTCTTCTATCTTTTCTGCAAGCAAATCGATTATTTCGCGTTCCTCTCTGAATTTTTCAGTCGTATCCGCGTATATTACGTCGTAACCCCAGTTCTTAACGCTGGTTGCCTTACTGTCCTTATGATAAACCTGATACATATCGGGATCTACGCCCGCCGTCCAAGCGGCAGCCCATACTGCAAGATTACCTGTAGCCAATTTAGTAAGAGCGGTTAAATCGGTAAGCGTTGTGACGTCAAATCCGCACTCGTTGAGGAATCTTTCCGCATTCTTGAACATCTGGAACGCGGGATGGTCCTGCGTGTCGCCTGCTATGGTAAACGTCAGTTTAAGCGGCTGACCGTCTTTTTGATAGATACCGTTTACTTTTCTCCAACCTGCGGACTCTACAAGATTCTCTATTTCTTTATGGCTGGTTGTAAGTTCCAGTCCGGGATAAGTCGTGAAATAATCTTTCTGATCATTTTCAAGGTATACCCAGGAAGTTGTCGAAATAGGTCTGTAAATGACCTGCGAATATCTTTCGGTATAATATGTCTTGGTTATTTCGGCAATGTCCATCGCCTTCATAATGGCCTGTCTGACTTCCTTATCGGGAACAAACTTAGGGTTGATACCTACGTAACCGAAACCGCCTGCCGAATAGCTGTTGTGATGAAGGTTGCCGCCGTCACCGAGCAACTTAATGTTCTGAGGCGTACAGTTGGGCATACCGAAGTCTACACTGCCTGCGCGAAGAGTCGTTACAAGCTGAGAATCCTGAATATAACGGTAAGTAAGATACTTGATTTTAGCGTTTTCAATACCTTCACCGACCGTATGGAAATACTCATTGCGCACGTAGAGGCAGTCGTTACCGATAAGCAGTTCTTCACCGCTGTACTTATACGCGCCGGCGCCTACGGGCTTTCTTGATTTGTTAATACCGTCAGTCTTTAAAACGTTGTCGAAGAAATCTTTATCGGCATATTTTACACCGAAACGATCTGCAACTTTATCGTCGTTGGGATCTGTATCCATTGCTCTCTTAACGTAATCCACACCACCTGAGGTACCAGAATAATAGTGCATAGGAGCAACCGCAAATCCGAAGTTATAGATAGCAACGGGATCTACGCCCTGAATCACTATCTGCAAAACGTCGTACTCTTCATTGGGATTGAGGGGAGAACCGTTCTTCATCTGAGTAAATTCACTGCCCTTAATCTTTTTGGTAGTTATACCGGAAACCTGTTTAACGGGAAGTTCGCCCTTCTTTCTCATTTCGGTATAGTAGTTACTCATAGATTCGTTGAGGAATTGCTGTCTTGCGTTGGAACCTGCGGACCACTCATAGAGAATTGATGCAAGTTTGCCGGTAGTAGCAGCCTCCGCCCAAGTGATCTTATCGGGATCATTTTCGTCCTCTCTCTTTACTTCGAGATACTCTTCGAAAACAGTGGAGATAGCTTCCTTCTTCATTGCTTCCTCTCTCTCCGTACCGGTGAGACCTTCAAGTACCTTATTCATATTTCTTCTGAGTCCGACCTGAGCGCCGCCCTCGTCAAACTCCATAACATACTTGCCGTTTTCGTCGGTCTTTCTGACACTACTGTTGGTCGTCGTATCCAGTTCGGTCTGATAGCCTACAAAGCCCGTGCTGAAATAGAATACTTCCCACTCTTCGGTAAAGTTGTAATTCTCTTTATAGCTGTCTGTAGTGCCCTTTATGCTCGTCCAGGTGCTTTCAAGCTCCTGCTCGAACAATCTTGCAACCGTTGCGGCGTCCTCGCGCATTTCGGGAGTAACAGAACCGTTGAAGTTGCGCTTATCCCATTCTACCAGCGCGTTGAATCTTCTGTTTGCATCGCCCTGGAACTGATCGCCGAAATTATCGTCGCCGTCCTCTGCAGAGGGATCCTGCGATCTGTATGCGGAAAGTCCCTTTATTTTAGTTGCGTAAATCGTGGACGAACCCGCATAGTAGGGATCAAGATATACGTACAAATTGAAAAGAACGTCCTTTATGGTAAGGTCTACGCCGTCGCTGAACTTAATTCCGTTTTTGATTACGAACTCGTAAGTAGTAGTCGAAGTTTCGTCGCCGTCCTGCTTGATGTTGCCGTCCTTGTCTCTAATCGTCTGGTTATAGGCAAGCGCAACGGTGGCCTCGTTCTGTCCGCATATGGGTTCGGCCTTGCTGTCTACGGTAATCATAGAAAGCTGGGTAAGTCCCGTTACCTCGCCGTCGTTCAATGCGGTGTAGAAAAAGGGATTGAAGTTTCTGTCAAGAGCGCCTATCGCAAGCGTTACCGGACGTTCTTCGGGATCGTGCTTCTTGGTGGTTTCCGACGGCGTACAAGCCGCAAACATTACCGCCATCGAACAACAAGCGACACCGAAAAATATACCTTTCAGAGTTTTTTTGGTTTTCATAGTATCCTCCGTTATATTGTTGAATTAAGATTCTTTGTACTCATAAGTGGTAACTTCCCCTGTACTCGAAGTAATTACGCACTTTGTTCCGCCTATTACTTTTATTCCGTCTACAAGGCTGTCGTTGTCCATACCACCGAACATCCAGTTGGTTTCCTTGGTATTTCTGACGTGAGCGTTGTCACCCAAAGTTATATTCATTTGACCGCTCAAAGTAACGTTTTCAAGCTTTGCGTCCTTATCCATTGAACTGAAAAGGAAATAAGCGTTTGCATCGTTATTCGACCTTACGGTGAAGTTTACGGTCAGATTTTCGATATTGATATTCTGTATAGCGGCAGTGCTTCTCAGATCTCCGAACAGCGATGCAACCGAACTATTCGTAAGATTCGACGCCGATACGGTGAGGTTTTTAAGCGTATGGCCGTTGCCCTCGATCGTTCCGCTGAATAAGCTGAGCGTACTCTGCGCCGAGAGCCCGCTGCAATCAACGTCGTTGAGGAAATAATAGTTTTTAAGACCGCCACCCGAACGGAACAGAGTAGATTTGAGATCATCCGCATTGGAGATAAGCTCCCAGTCGCCTACGATATATTTTGCGTATATAACGACGTCCTGCTCATCCTCAGGCACCCTGACAGGCCAATCCGTGAAAAGATCGGAAGCGCTTTCATCGGTGTAGAAGTTCATAAACGTATAGCCTTGGGCGACGAATACTCGTTTACCCATATTCGACAATCCGTTTGCGGGTATGGGATAAGAATTGATCACGCTGCCCGTAACATACTTATCTTCGCCCTTTTCAAGGGTAAATCCGTCTGCTATAAGCTTTACAATCAGTTTTGTATCCGTCGTCCAACGGGCAACAACATAAATATTATCGCCTTCTTCCAAAGGTTTGGTAAAGTCGTACTCTCTATCGGTAGATTTTACAGCCTTTCCGTTTTCGATTCCCGCCTTGGGATCAAAGGGCGTTCCGTCCTCGTAAACGGGCTTTCCGTTTACGAGCTCGGCCTCATACCAACCCTCAAAAGTATATCCGTTGCGCTCTTCTATAAGCGCGTTGCCTATCGTTGCGTCCGCGGGACGGGACTGAGTGATTTTATAAGGTTTAGCGCCCGAAGAATAATACATCTCGAAAACTTGCGAATTATCCGTGAACGAACCCTCGTTAAGGACGTAAGTTACGGTAGCTTTAAGATTTTTTTCATTCACGAAATCATCGAGCGATTTATTAATGCTCAAGTTACAGCCTGCTAACAGACATACCGCCGCTACGAGAGCCAAAACCGAAATTAAAACCGCTTTATATCTTTTTATCATTTGCGACCTCTGAATTTTTTACGCGCTATTGTCGTAACCGCCAATACTCCCGCTATCATTGCAAACGCGGATATAACCGCTATACCCGTTGAAGTTCCGCCACAACCCGAACACCCATTTTCAGGATCATCAGGTTCAACGACGTCCTTATCGGTAACCGTAATACGGATACGCAGATCTCTGTTTTCATAGGAAACCGTTACGATAGTATCCAGCTTGCTGAGTTCACCCGTAGGGGAAACGAGCTTAGCTTTGGACATATCCGCAAGTTCGGTAGAATAGTCGTCATATACAACAGTTATAACCAAACCGTTCATATCGAATTTCTCGCCGACGAAATAAGTCGACTTGTAATTGCCGGAAGCTTCGAGTCTCAATACTCTTACGGTAATGTTGAATATCGGTTTTACCGTACGCAGAGCGGTTTCTATATCGTTGAATTTGCTGATGAGGCTTTCTTCGACTAATGCAAGCTGAACGGGATCATTGCTGAACGCCGCAAGATACTCGTGCGTTCTCTTAACTGTATCAGAGAACTGACGAACTTCCCTTTCCGTCTTATTATCCTTATTCCATTTGGAAATTTCGGAAGCTTCGGGGAAGGAGCTTACAGCCTGTACAAAGTTATACGTCGCTTCTTCCATTGCAATTTCAGTCTTACTTATCTTGGAGAAATAAGCCGAATATACGTGATTGTCATATCCCTTTCCGTTTTCGGGATACAAAGCCGTCAAAGGAAGTACCGAAGTGCCGATGCCGAGCTCGGAATAATAAATGAAATAATCCTGGAAATTTGCGTAATAGTAACCGCGGTAATTGATGTTGTTCGCGTTTACATAGTCGTTTACTTCCTCGGAATATTCCGCTTCGAGCGCGGGCGCGGATACGCCCTTGAATTCGTAGACGGTAATTCCGCTGTTGAAGAATGCCTTTACACCTATTGATTTGAGGCTGTAAGGCAGAATTATTTTACCTAACTTGCCCTTGTAGCCCTCAAAAGCGCGGGCTTCTATTCTTGCCGTGTTGTCTATCACCGAATATTCGGTAACGGATTTTGCCGAAGGGAACGCCACAAGTCCATAGCTTCCCGTACTGTCAATATTTCTGTAAAGCACTCCGTCGCGAGAGAAAAATACTTCATTCCCCTCTTCAGCCTTTATTTGAGTCAATGCAGGTGCGCCAGCAAAAGCGCCCGCGCCAACCGTAGTAAGGCTCGAGGGAAGGGTTATTTCCTTTGCTCTGTTGCCGTAGAAGGCAAGTTCGCCTATTGATACAGCTTTATTGAGTGAGATCGAGTTATAGGAACCGCCGCGTTCCATCATAAACGCGCCGTCGCCTATAATTTCCGCATTTACAAGATCGAGCGAAGTCAGTTTCGTATTTGCAAAAGCGTATTCGCCTATATTTTTAAGACCTTCAAGCCCTGTAACGGCGGTAAGAGCAGTTGCGCCGTAAAACGCCCTGTTACCGACCGCGGAAGCTCCGCCGAGATTTACGGAAGTAATTCCCGTACAGTTTTCAAACACTCCTTCACCTATTTTTTCAAGGGAAGTACCAAGCTTGACATTTGTAAGAACGGGCCTTTGTTCAGGATAATCGAAGCCTTCTATTCCGTATGCCGCAAAAGTACGGTCGCCCGTGACTGTCGCGCCTGCGTCGAAAATAACTTCCTTTAATGCAGGAGTGTTAAAAAACGTTAAACTTCCGAGACTCTTAACCGCGGGCATATTTACGCTTTCAAGCTTTGTGCAGTTCCAGAACGTCATATCTCCCATTTCGGTAATTTTAGAATTGAGAGATATTTCCGTTAGAGAATTGCAACCGCTGAACACATAACTGCCGAACGCCGCTTCCCCTGCGGGAGCGTAATTGAATTCCGTAAGGCCTGTAACGTTCGAAAAAGCGTTGTCGCCGATATAATTTACGGACGACGGTAACGTTATCGATGTGAGAGCCGTACCCGCAAACGCATAGGGGGCTATTTCCGAAATACTTGCGAGAATTTCAATGGAGTTGAGCGCGCTGTTCATAAACGCGCCTTCCTCTATTTCCTTTACGGAAGCCGAAACGGTAATTTTTTCAACCTTGGAGCCCGCAAAAGCGTAAGCGCCTATTCTCTCTATACTTGCAGGCAACGTATATTCCGTTGCTTTTCCGATATAAAGTAGAAGCGTCTTTCCGTCCGAACTTAAAACTTCGCCGTCGGGTGTGACGGTAGTCTGATCGTTGACTGCGGGATTAAATCCAGTATTAGAGAACGCACCCTCGCCGATAATTTCAAGTCCTGCGGGAAGAGTGAACTCCGTCAATGCCGTACAACCCGCAAATGCTCTTGCGCCTATAATCTTTATAGTACTGCCGTTTTCGTAGGAAACGTTTTTAAGTCCCGCACAACCGGCAAACGCGCCCTCTCCTATTCTAACTTCCTTATGTCCGCTGAAAGTTACTGTTTCAAGTCCCAAGCAGCCGGCAAACGCGCCCTCTCCTACCGTAGGAGATTTTAAAACCACTTCTTTGATTTTATCACAGGAAGGATACAGAGTGTTCTTTATATTCCATTCGCCTGTCGTGTAATCGTACTCTTCGTAATAGTAGTCGAGACCTGCGAACATATAATCGCCGATATGGGTAAATTTATCGAACGTTACCTTGCTCAAAGACGTGCAACCGCTGAATACGTTGGTACCCGCGGAGTGCATTCCGCTCGCGTCGAACTCGGTAAGCGAAGTACAACCCATAAACGCCCTGTGGTGCGCCGTGCCTATCGAAGAAGATTTTCTTATTTCCGCAAGAGAAGTACAATCCTTGAACGCTTCGCGACCGACAGTAAATACTTTCGTATAAGTCAAGTCGAGAAGTTGAAGCGAAGTACAGCCTTCGAATGCGCTTCTGTTTATCAAAGTAAGATCGGAATCGGGTACATAGTCTTCTTCGGGAAGCTTATCCGTCATAAAGTAGACTTCTTCAAGCGCGGTACAACCCTTGAACGCGTCCTTTTCTATCTGAGTTACGGTCTGAGGAATAATGATCTTTTTGATCTTTTTATTATCCTTGAACGCGTTTTCCCCGATCGTTATAACTGCGATCTCCTTGGGAACTATAACAACGTTTTCCTCTATCTCGCCCGTATTGGGGTTAGTATAGGTTTCACCTTCGCCGCGGTATCTCGTGAGCGTCAGTCCGTTCATCGTAAATTCGTCTTTGACGGCAAATTCTACGTTCGCCCTGTAAGACGAACCGCCGGCGGTGATTACCGCGCTGATCGTTGCCGATCCGTGCTTATAAGTGTGAACGTGGCCGTTTTCGTCAACCGAAGCTATATCGGGCAAGTTGGACGACCATTCAATCGAAGTAATCATACTTTCGGGATAGTACCAGGGTGTAGGTACTACGTTGAGGTCAAACTCCTCACCCGCGTATACGGATACGCTGTTTTCGGCTTTTACAATGGCCTCGTTTGAATTTTTGATCGTACCGAAACCGAATGATACGCCTCTTATCTGCGTAGTTTTATCCGTTACCGTAACGTTAATTCGCTTTGTTACGCCTTTATAGTTGGTTACGGTTACGGGGTATGATCTGCCGTTTGTAGAAGCAAGACCTACTATTTCTCCGTTTTTAACGGCTATATAGCGCATACCCGCCGTACTCCAACCGAAGTTGGAAAGATTTGCGTCTCCCTCGTATTCGAGAGATACTTTGTGCATCTCGTTGATGTCGAGCGTAATGTTTTCCTCGCCGTCCGCAAGCTCAAAAGTATCGGGCAGAACGTTTTTACTCAGCGAACCCTCGATTGAATCCGAAGTATTGAGGTTTCCGAGTATATAGCTAGAATGGTTGAGCGCGTAGTCGTCCAACTGAACTGCCAGTCCATTTTTGTGCTCTTCCCAAATATCGGTTACGTCTATCGAAACGGTCGAAACGCCGTTCTTTACCGCGTCTCTTACGGGAGTAACGTAATCGGTAGCAAGTTTAAGCTCCTGCACGTCGCCTTCCGTATCGATATAACAAAGCATTACAGATTGCGCGTAATGGTTATCGAAAATATCGAGATCGAGATAGATATGCTGTTTCTCTTTATTATTTTCCTTGTAGTCCTCGTATCTCAGTCTTGCATCGCGCAAAACGGGAGCTTCATAGTCTACATAGAAGTTGAATGCAAACGTGCTGTCTTCCTTCTGCTCTTCCGTGAGAACGTCGTCCTTATGGAAGAGGAATTCGAGTTCGAGAGTGTATTTGCCGTTGGACATCAATCCAAGCTCTTCGGGGCTGAACATCAATTCTACGTAAGCAGGTCTTGCGGAACCGCCGCTTGCATACGCCTTGCTTATTCTGTTCTTCTCTCCGTCGAGAATTAACTCTCCCGTATATGCGTCGTAGAGGTTATATTTTACTCTTTGAGCGTTGCGCAGGAGTCCCGCGTAAACGCACCTGATGTTATAGGTCGTCGCGTAATTTCCTATACCCTCCTCGCTTACAATTTCATTGAAGCGGGACACCGCTATGTGTTCCATAGAAGCGTACATAGGAGTTTCGTTGGGATCCGTAGTATATAAGAAGGAACCGAGAGGAATTACGTAATTTTCTTCATTATAAGAAGCAAAAGGCTGCGTAGCCCATATCGTTTCTTTAGGTCTGGTTTCGTCCGTATAGCTGCCGTCCTGTTGGAATTGCGCTATTTCGTACGCCGTATAATCGAGCATAGGAGCCTGCTCCCAGTCGCCGTAGAAGCCCATAAAAGGCAACGACAGATCGCACTGAGTATTATCCGTGCTGACAAGTTCTACAAAGCCTTCTACAAACATTCCGTTTACAAAGCTGTCGTCTATATACTTCTTTTCTGCTGCGGATAATTTTAAAGTTACACCTATAGTGGCTGTTTCACCGGCCGAAACCGTGATATTACCGTCGGAAACTGAACCCTTGAAAGTATATTCGGGCGCGACGTCTTTAAGCATATAAGCCTGCTCTTTAACCGCTATACCGTCGTTGCCGAGCGTTTCCGTCATAAACTGGGTTTTAAGCTTGAAGTTGAGCGGAGTATTGCCGAAGTTTCTTACTTTAAAATCGAACTTGTATACGCCCGTCTTATTCTCGTCCTCTCCCAATTCAACCTTAGGTCTGTAGTCCTTGCCGGTATACCAGTTGGAAGTACTTTCATCTGTCAAAAGATATGCGTTCGTCGAAACAATATTGCCGAGGTTTGCAAGGCCCGCACCCTGTTTACGGGGTGAATAAGGCAGATTATTCTGATCGCGCGCAATGGACGCGGTACTCATCATAAGCTGATTTGCAAGCTGCGTTACCGACGGACTGTCGGATACGTTGACAACCGAACCGAGTTCTGAATTGATATAATTTCTGATTATTGCGGTAAGTCCCGCCATATTGGGAGCGGCCATCGAAGTTCCGCTCTGTTCGGCATAACCACCGGGCACCGTGGAAGTAATCTCGCCGCCGTGCGCCGTAATTTCGGGCTTGATCTTCAAATCGTTAGTAGAACCCCAGGATGAGAATTCACTCATAAAGGGACCTGCGGCACGCGTGCTTACGATAATTTCGCCAGATATGCCGTCTTCGCTTTTTTCGGCGATTTCCACAAGCTTACGTCCCGCGTCGTTATTTATAGAAGCGGATGGAATTCTAGTTTGCGAGTCAAGATCTCCGAGCGACATTCTGATCGTACCTGAAACATTGTTCCATACGATAATTCCCGCCGCGCCGCGGTCCTTTGCTATTTCTACTTTTTCCTGGAACGTGTTGACGCCTCGCCTTACCAGTACGATAACGTCTTCGTTATCTTTAATAAAATCCGCAACGTCGCCGCGGTAGTCGTTTTTCTGTCCCGAACCCGCCACAACATATTTATACTTTTTGCCCTCGGCCGAAGCTTCATCTCCGAGCAGTTCTCCAACGAAGTCGTAATCGGTACCGCTGCCGTTTGAAGAGTTGTCAAAGAATATAGGCTCACCCGAGTCGGTTAAAAGATACTGCGTTTTCTGACCGCTGATACTTGCCACGGAAAGAGCGGCAAAATAAGTCGAAGGAGAACCTACCGTACCCGAATCGGGATTGGAAGCGAGGTTAGTACCGTAAATACTGCCGAATCCCGCGCTGTAATCGTTACTTGCCGCGCAGATAAGGCTTATTCCCGCTTTCTGAATGCGCTTGAAAATGCCGTCGAATATCTCGCCCTCGTCATCTCCGTCGTCCGTCGTCGTAAAGCCTGCGGTAGTTCCGAGACTCATATTGATTACGTCTACGCCGAGCTTTACGCAGTCGTCGAGCGCCGCCATAATGCTTTCAGCCTCGGCTCCGCCCAATGATACACTGTCGAGATTATCAGTAAATGTCTTGCATATTACAAGTTGAGCGTCGGGAGCGACTCCGCGGAAAGGCATTACATTTCCGTTCTCATCCTTTGCTACGTTTCCGTCTTTGTCAACATAGCTGTCCGCTTGTCCCGCGACTATACCGGCTACGTGCGTGCCGTGATTGGAATAAGAGGGATATACGTCTACGTCGGTATCCGCGTAATCGAAAGCGAAAGGAACTTTTTCACTGATATACACGTCGTCCGCCGTCATAGTTTCGCCATTTTCCGCCATTCTCTCAAATGCGACGGTATTGGCTACTCCCTCTATTATATCGTCTTTGGTCATACGATACGTGGAGGGTATTGTCTGGAAAGCTTCGTGCGAATAATCGAGACCGGTGTCTATGACAGCGACAACCATTCCCGCACCGGTACCCCAGCTCTTATCCTTTACGGCTTCCGAATTATAAATTCCGGTAGGATATACATAGGCATCGTTACTTACCGCGCTTCCGTCCGAACCGCCTTCAACCGTTTCGGGAGCGAGATAGGTCTGCGCTATGGAAGCCGATACAACCCCGCCCAAATCCTTTATGCTTTTTACATAAGAAGTATCTATGTCCACCGCAACAGCATTCGTTACCGCGGTGTAAGAAGCTTTAAGCTCGTATTTGATTTTTCTCGAAGAAAGTTTATTTAAAAAGGTTTTCTGCTCTCTGTCGATATTGCGTAAAACCTTTTGTCCGGCTGAAGTGTTCAAAAACTCCGTTACTTCCATTCCATCGGGCTTGGCGTCCAAAAGACATTCACCGCTTAAATTTACGATAACCGTTCTCGTCTCGTAGACGGGCCTATCGTTTTTAAGAACGGAAGAATTGAAATTCTCAACCATCAGATCGCGCGTATCGAATTGATCGGTTACCTCCGTGAAGGCCACGCTATTGTCGACGCTATCGCCGTTGACCGGATTCTTGGACGGATTGTACTCCATTGTCGCACAGCTTGCCGTAAGCGAAGCGCAAAGCGTCAATGAAAGACAAGCTATTGCCGATCGTCTGATTTTTCTCCTTAAAAAATTCATATTTTATCCTCGTTAACTAAAATTATAAACCGTTAAATCTTTATTTTAAAGTACTACTACCGTCTTGGCGGCACTGTCAACTACAGCTTTTACTCTCTCTCCGTCTACGTCTATAAAGACAGTCGTCTCGTCTCCCGATACCGACGACAATTCATAGGTGTAAGAAATTCCGTCGATAGTTACGCTTCCGTCAATATAGAAGTTATACTCGGTTTCACCGTCCTTTGCCGCGCATATGGGAGTATCGGAAGGTGAAAATTCCAAAAGCTCGAAACGGTTGTTGCCCGCGCTGTAATAGTCTGTAGACGTGGTATTGCGGGGAAGGAAATTTAGCACGTACATCTGACTGTCGTCGTTATACAGCCACATATAGAAGTTTCCGAAACGTCTTGTATAATAATAGGTGACATTTTTGATAGTATCCCAAGCCGAACCGTGCACGTATTTGCTGTCGCCCAAACCGTCAAACTTGATTTGACTGTCAAGGTTGATATGCGTCCATTCTCCGTAAAGAACGTCCTGTTTGGCTGTGTAAACGTATGCGCCCGATACAAGATATGGATAGTCGGAAATTGCAAGAGTGTCTTCGTCCACAAGTACTATATACGCCTGTGAAAGAGAAGTCGAATTTTCCATATAGAAAGAAACGATAATACAGCTTTCGGATACTATTTTATACTCGGCTTCCAAGCCCTGGAAAGTTCCCGTCGCATTACCTTCGAGATCGAAATTGCTGACATAGAAGTTCTGGGAAATTGTGCTTATAGCCCAATTGCCGCCGAATGCCGTTTTTATGGAAAGATTGACGCTTGTCGAAGATGCAACGTTTGCCTTAAATTCAAAGTATGCTCCGGAAATCTTCAAAGATCCCGTTTCACCGTTCGCCTTATTCGTAAGCGAAACTACAATGTCCTTATCCGCAACCGTACCGGAAACGATTTTATAAGTGTATTCCGCCGCCACTCCCCTTATATTTTCTACAGTAAGCGTGCCGCCGTTTTTGAGGTTGCCGCCGCCGTTGAAAGTATAGGTATTGGACGCGTCCGCAAGAGTATAAGTGTAAAGCTCGTCTTTACGGAAAAGCGTCGCGCTGTCCGATCCGGCCGAAACTGTAACTTCGTTTTTAACGTCGTCAAAAGTCAACGCGTATTCCACGCCGTTGTAAGTGAACTTACCTGTAAGTCCGCCGTCTATGCTGACTTCATAATCTATTCTCTGCAAGGAGCCGTTAATCTCTATATATCCGAGAGGGCTTTTACTTCCGTCGGGAAGACTTACACTGTAAGTGCCAAGACCGTTGAAATTCATTAAACTGAAATCAACGCCGCCGACTTCGCCGTCACCAATCCATTCTCCCGTATAGTTATCTATAAGACAGAAATTTTTGCCTTCTACAAAGCCGCCCGCCGTACTGCTGTATATTATTCCCGAAAGAGTTCTTGACTTTTCGTCAAACGAGAGATAACCGAACAGCGACGCGTCCGAAGGAGAAATGAGCGTTACGCTTGAACCTTTGCCCATTTCATCGAAGAAGCCGTCACGCACGTACAGAAGCTGGGATACGTTGTTGCCTACGCTGACGATAACTTCGCCCGTAAGCGAACTGCCGTAACCGCTGAATCTGATATAGTCGCCCGTTTCGGAATCGAACCAAGTGCCGAGCAAGCCGTTAGCATAACCGAAATATTCCTGCTGATCGCCGATTTTTACTATAAGCAATCCGCTGACGTCAAACGAAGCCGTACCATAGTCCGCGCTGCCCGATTTTAAAGAAGCAATACCTTCGTTGACCGTATAAGTTCCCGACATTACGATTTGTCCCTTATCGGAATAAGACCAACTGCCGTTATTGAAAGTATACTTTTTATTTATGGTCGCGGACTTCTCCCAAACGCCTTCGAAGGCGTCCGCAGAAACAGTAGGTTTTGAAAGTATAACGTTAAGAGAATTATCAGCAAAGAAACTTTCGTCGTAAATTTCAAGGCCGTCTTCGGAAATACGGGCCGCGAAATTATATTTATCGTAATTGAGATTGGGTGCAAGATTTCCGTCGTCATCCGTCAAAATGACTTTGGAAAGTCTTGCAAAGGGTGCGTCGTTGAAAATTATTGTCTCGCCGTCGAACGTATACGTGGATATCGCGGAAACAGCGTCCGTATACACGTAATCGCCCGTTTTATATAAAGTGAGTTCAACCGTGCGGCCGTTATTATTATAATAATAGGTTTTACCGCCCTCTTCCGTTCCCGCAACCAAAGTGTAATCGGCAAAACCGACATAAAGAGTTTCGTTGCCTGTGGGAACGTAACCGTAAGGAACCTGTTGGCTAAGATTTTTATCAAAGAAATACCCGTAAGAAGTAAAACCGTCGTTAGCAGTCAAAACTTCGTTCAAAGCAACTTCGCCGTATCTGAAAAAGTCTACTATGGGATAATAATATCCGTTTGCCGAAATATTGACTTTGGAATTGCCCGCCGAGTTCACCGTCTTGCCGCTGTAATCTACGGTCAATATGAAATTACGATCGGAAAGCGCTTTGCCTGATAGTACGGGAAGCGCACCGTTTTCTATCTTCCAATCTTCGGTAGACCAATTTAGGGTGTCTTTTACAAACGCCGCGTTATCGGCGTCGGCAGCATCGCCCGCATAGCAATTATATGATACAAGAGCGCGCTCTGTGGAATTAGCGGGGGCATAGCGAGCAACTATATCGCCCGTTACGCTGTGCTTATCGCCGTTAACGGAATACGCGTAAAGTTCGGCATTGGAAAAGCTCGAAGCTATAACGGTATTGTGTTCCGCATAAGCTACGATACCGCCCGCAAGCGCGTCGTACTCTTCCACGGGATTACCAGCTTCGCAGGAAGCTTCTATCTCACCCGTAGAATAACAATTTTTTACGGAAGTATCGGAACCGAGCGTTCCGACAACGCCTCCCGCTCTCATTGCTCCGAAAATATTGCCCGTGGAATAGCTGTTGACAACTGTAACGGGCGCCATAGCGTGATCCGCAATGGTAAAGCCTACAAGCCCGCCGGCAGAATAAGTATAGCCGAGTGTCGCGGTAATATCTACGTCGG
The DNA here is from genome assembly GCA_910588645.1 of uncultured Christensenellaceae bacterium. Classification (GTDB taxonomy): domain Bacteria; phylum Bacillota; class Clostridia; order Christensenellales; family Borkfalkiaceae; genus Coproplasma. The sequence goes on along the minus strand of CAJUOY010000002.1, from coordinate 33,712 downwards.
TATGAACGCCGCTCAATACGCCGTAGAAAGAATAAAGGAATTCAATCGCGTCACCGTTATCGTCGGAAGTCATTCCGATCGTGGTACTGGATTGAAGCGCACCCACCGCGCCGCCGACAAAGCTGAAGTAATTATTGCCGGTAACTATGATTTCACCGTTAAGCACATTGCAGTTGATAATTTTTGCCGCAGCACCGAAACCGACCAAAGATCCCGCAATGACGTTTGACGAAGAAGGCGCATGCGCGTCGAGCGTAAAGTTCTCAATGGTGAGATTTTCGATAACTCCAAGATTATCGTCTATGGCGGTACCGGGAGCGACGTACTGCTGAACTATACCGAAAAGTCCCGCATACGATCCGTTGCGCGACTCGATTCTATAATTTGAAATTTTATGACCGTTTCCTTCGAAATGTCCGCCGAAGAAAGAATTGCCGGAAATGCCGTTACCGATAACGTCGATAGTCTCCCCGCCGCAATCGATATCATTTTCAAGCCTGTAATAGCCTAAAATAAAATTAATGTTCGTTCCCGCGTTAATCTGATCGGCAACATATCTCAACTCTTTGAGATCGCTGATAAGATAGGGTGAACTTTCCGTACCCTCGCCCTTTAAGCGTACGGGATCGGGTTCGTCGGGGGTATAAGTAATTCCGGAAACGGTTACTCTCACTTCCTCCGTAACGGTCACGCTGTAAACGCCGTTGTTATCGGCGGAAAGAACGCTGTCGTTTGCCCTGACTTTTTCCCCGCTGTAATCATCATCAATCACGAGCGAAAACTTAACAGTAACGCCTTCCTTAACGGTCATAACCGTCTGATCGTCGCCGTATTCCGCGTTAAGAATTTCGTTGTCGTCGAAATAGCTGTAACTTACGTGTTCGGTATGAACGAACGTAATGTTGTACTCCTTCTCTTCAACGCATCCGGCAAGTCCCAAGGATAACGAAACAGCCGCGGTTACAGACGCCGCCGTTACGGCAACGATCTTGCCCCAGGACGGGGAAACTTTTCCGCAGCTTCTGTTTTTTTCTTCTCTGATTTGTTTTTTCATCTCAACCTCTGTTTTCTTCGATAGCCGATAACGCGCCGAAGATTTTTACTCACCAAAAATGTGCCACACCTCTATCATCCATAAGTGTGAGCAACATCTCCCGAAAATCATATGTTAAAATTATACAATAAACGCAAGACAAAACGCAAATGTTTTTAACTTATTTTTATGGATTAATTATAAAAAAATTCAAATTTCACAAAAGACAGAACTTATTCTTTATTAGTTTTGAGTACTATTTATACATTATTAATGTTTTCGCCTGTAAATATGCCGAAAATATGCGCAGGATCAAGCGGCATACAAATTGTGAATTTATACATTTATGCAAAATTTTCTTTAAAAACATTGAAGGGACCAGGCCTTTACGACCTGATCCCCCCTGAGAGAATATGAAAAAAAGTTAGTGTGTGCCTTGTTAACATTTATGATTATACAAGGCTTTTGTGTAAAAAATATGAAATCTGAATGAGAATTTTATTGATTGCCATTTATTTTAAGATAAATTTTATCGGCGACTTTCAATCCGTCCGCAGCGGAACTGGTTATCCCTCCCGAATACCCGCTGCCCTCGCCGCAGGGATAAAGTCCCTTTAAAGAAACGCTTTCGCAATTTTCGTCTCTCAATATCCTGATAGGTGATGAAAACCGGCTTTCCACACCGGTAAGCACCGCGTCGGGCGTAGAAAAACCGTTGAGTTTTGAGTTCATATCGGGAACCGCCGCTTTTAACGCGCCGATCACAACGGGCGGCAACGCCTCACACAGCGGAGCAAATACAGTCCCCGCGGCATAGGTTGGCTTAACCGAACCGAACTTACAAGAAACCCTATCCGCCGCAAAGTCGCCGAATAACTGAACGGGCGCCTTGTAACTGCCGCTCAATGCAAACGCCTTACGTTCGATAGACCGCTGAAATTCCATACCCGAAAACAGTTCCTCGCCGTAATCTTCCGCCTTCATCTGCACCATCAGCGCGGAATTGGAGTTTACTCCGTCGCGGGCATAAAGGCTCATACCGTTTGTAACGACACCGCCCGCTTCGCTTGAAGAAGGTATTACTATACCGCCGGGACACATACAGAAAGTGAACACGGTACGCTCGTGAGCGTGTGAAACAATTTTATAATCCGCGGCGGGAAGCATACGGGCGAACTTACCGTACTGAGCGGCAGAAATCTCGCTTGAAAGATGCTCTATCCTTACACCCACCGCAAACTCACGGGGAACCATTTTTACGCCTCCCTTATCCAGCATATAAAAGGTATCCCGCGAGGAATGTCCAAGCGCCGCGACGACATATTCCGTCTTTAAAAAATCTTCCTCGCCGCTGACTGCGTTTTTAATATATATACCCTCTAAATGGCCGTTTTCGGCCTTAAAACCGCTAAAAACGGTGTTAAACAGGTATTTTCCGCCTCTATTCTCAATATACTTTCTGATTTTTTGCAATACAAAAAACAGCTTGTCGCTGCCGACATGCGGCTTGTTGAGATAAAGTATTTCCTCGGGCGCGCCGAAACGCGCGAACAACTTCAAGACGTCTTTATTGTACCCGTCGTGCGTCTGGGTATTCAGCTTTCCGTCCGAAAAAGCACCCGCGCCTCCCTCGCCGAACTGCACGTTGGAATTGACGTCAAGGCGGGCGTTTTCAAAGAAATCGCGAATTGTTTCACGGCGTTTTTCCACCTTTTCGCCGCGTTCGACAATTATGGGCGCAAAGCCCCGTTCAACCAGTCTGAGGGCGCAGAAAAGCCCCGCGGGACCGCTGCCGACAACTACTACGGGAGGGGCTTTTTTCACCTTTTCGCAAGGAGTTTCACACTCTGCCGCCTCGTTGGAAAAGGCTATGGAATACACCCAAAAAATGCGGTTTTTATCCCTCGCGTCAAGCGATTTTTTGAGTATCCTAAACTGCTTTAAATTACTTTTGAGCTTAGACTGAGCGATTTTAACAAGCTTGTCCTCGCTCTCCCCGATATTGAGTTTTATATTATCAAGTCTCTTAATCATATGCGTTTTAAAATATTCTCCGCGACAAATCTTCCGCTTGAAAAAGCCCAGTTGAGATTGTATCCGCCGCAATCGCCGTCAACGTCCAGCACCTCGCCGGCAAAATACAGCTTGTCCGCTATGCGACTTTGAAGATCGGGACTCACTTCCTCCACTCTCACACCGCCGCGGGTTACTTGCGCATAGGCAAAACCGAGAGTCCCCGTAACTTCAAGTTCGAAATTTTTAACGGCCTTGGCAACATCAAGCGGATCGGAAGAATTTACGCGCTTTATTATCGCCCTGCCTATCTGATTGTGCAAAGTACCGGACAACAGTTCGCTTACGGGATAGCCTAGCGCCGACTTTTTGCTTACGTCCTCCGCAATTCGGTCAACGGACACATCGGGAAGAAATTCTATTTTGACTTTGCCGAGCCTGTCCGCAAATATGGGCGATACAGAAAATACGGAGTTACCCGAAATTCCGTAATCGGTAAAAATAACGTCCCCTCTCGCCGATATTTCATCCCTTCCGTCAACTGACGCAGTCACACGGCAATCGGCGCGTATACCTTTCAAAGTTTTTATGTGGCGGGTATCGGTCTTTAGCTGAACAAGCGAAGGAAAAAGTTCAGTAGTCTTGTGCCCAAAATTTTGCGCAAGAGCATACGGAGAAAAGTTTTTTAGAACAGGCTGGGCAACGCCGCCCGTACAGAGTACGACGTATTCGGCGCAGAGAATCCGCCCGTCAGAAAGTTTAAGCTCGTAACCCTTTTTAACCGAAGTAACTTGCACTGACAAAATTATTTCCACGCCGCGTTCTTTCAACGTAAAAGACAGACTGTCCACGAGCGACGAAGCCTGCCTGCCCGCAGGGTACACTCTGCCCCTGTCATCCGACGTAAAAATACAGTTGAATAGAGTGCCCGCTCCATAGTCGTCCGCACAGGCAATTTTTTCGGCGAGAGCTTTTCCGCCGCCGTGGTAATGGTCGGACGACATATCCTCGTTTGAAACGTTCCCCTGGCCGTTGCCAGTGATTGCAAGCTTTTTGCCGAGACGGTCAGCCGCCTCTATCAAAACTATTTTTAAGCTACCGCTCACGGAAAGTTCGGCCGCGCAGGCCATTCCGGCCGCGCCGCCGCCTATCACCGCAACATCGTAATTATTCATACGTTTAGTTTATAATAAACTTACGGCAATGTCAACATTTAAATTCCGTCAACATATTTTCGAGCGTTTCCAAATGTAAAAGTTCGTCTTCGATAATGCGTGAAACAATCTTAATTATGCACTCGTTTTTGAGCGTTTTAAGCATTTTCCTGTAACCGCAAATCGCCTGCCGCTCGCCGTTTATATCGTCTTCCAACATATTCTTTAAAGTGCGGGAATACGAAACATATTTAGAAGAATAGAAATCGAAGCCGTTCGCGGGGTATCTTGCGTAGATCGGCGGAGCGCCCAATGCAAGAATGGTTTCTCCTAAAATATCGAGGTGCTTCATCTCCGCAACGGCAATACTCATAAGCGTATCCGCATAGTCGTTATAGCCGTTTTTTGCAAAGAAAAACGAATGATAGATATACTGCAAAACAGCGTTAAGTTCGCTCACCGGAGACGCATATGCGGGCGATATAATTCTCAGGCTGAATGCGTCCGGGCAAATTCCTTCCGTAGTGGGATAAGGTAAATTTACAGTCAAAGGTTTAGGCATACTACACACTATGAAAAACCGCCGTATTTTGTTCTTTTTACCCAAAATACGGCGGTTATGCGTGACATAGTACTTTATAAACTATTTGAAATATTCAATTTTGAACTGTTTATTCAGCTTTTGGTTTTAAAATTTTTGAAAGATACCTTCCGGTATAGCTTGACTGCACCTCACAGATTTCCTCGGGACTGCCGCAGGCGACCACCTCGCCGCCCTTATCGCCGCCCTCCGGACCGAGGTCGATTATCCAGTCCGCGCACTTGATTACGTCGAGATTGTGCTCTATCACAAGCACGGTATTACCGCCGCTCCTTAACCTTGTCAGTATGCTTACAAGCTTATCTACGTCGTAGCTGTGAAGCCCAGTGGTAGGCTCGTCCAGGATATAAAAGGTCTTGCCTGTACTTCTTTTGGAAAGCTCGGTTGCGAGCTTTACTCTCTGCGCTTCCCCGCCCGAAAGGGTAGTCGCGCTTTGTCCGAGCCTGATATAGCCGAGTCCAACGTCGCATAAAGTTGCAAGCTTATTGTGTATAGAAGATATAGGCTTAAAGAACTCCGCCCCCTCTTCCACCGTCATTTCAAGCACGTCCGCAATGCTCTTGCCCTTGTATTTGACTTCCAATGTTTCACGGTTGTAACGCTTGCCTCCGCACACTTCGCAGGGCACATAAATGTCAGGAAGGAAATGCATCTCTATCCTGATTATACCGTCGCCCTCGCAGTGTTCGCAGCGGCCGCCCGCAACGTTAAAGGAAAATCTTCCGCTCTTATATCCGCGCTCCTTAGCGTCGGGAGTTGCGGCGAACAGATCGCGTATCATAGTGAATACGCCCGTATAAGTCGCGGGATTGCTCCTCGGAGTGCGGCCTATCGGCTGTTGGTCTATTGCAATTATTTTATCAAAATATTCCAGACCTTCAAAGTTCTTGAACTTACCCAAAAGCTGTCTCGCGCCATTTAAGTTATTTGCAAGATAGGGGTAAATTATTTCGTTTACAAGGCTGGATTTGCCACTGCCCGAAACGCCGGTTACAACTGTAATAAGCCCCGCGGGAATTTCCACGCTTACGTTTTTAAGGTTGTTCTGCGTACAGCCGTTAATCTTTAAATATCTACCGTCCGGCTTCTGTCTGACCGCGGGAATCTCTATCTTCCGTCTGCCCGCAAGGAAGTCTCCTGTAATGGAGCGCGGCTCGTTCATAATATCGTTTAGTCCACCGCAGGCAACCACTTCACCGCCGTGTACGCCCGCCTTAGGGCCTATATCGACTATATAGTCGGCCGCGCGCATAGTGTCCTCGTCGTGTTCCACTACTATAAGAGTATTTCCCAAATCTCTTAAACCGAGCAGAGAATTTAAAAGCCTGTCGTTATCTCTTTGGTGAAGTCCTATACTCGGTTCGTCAAGGATATACAGAACGCCGGAAAGCGCGCTACCTATCTGCGTGGCAAGCCTTATACGCTGGCTCTCACCTCCAGAAAGAGTCGCTGCACTGCGAGATAAAGTGAGATAGCCGAGGCCTACATTTCTCAAAAAGTCCAATCGGCTGTTGATTTCCTTGACTATTCCGTCCGCAATCATATGCTCGGTCGGGCTGAAAAATCCGAAGTCCGTATACGTTTTTATGTCGTCTACGGACATATCGCACACTTCGGCTATGTTTTTATTCGCTACGGTAACCGCGAGAGCTTCCTTTTTAAGCCTCTTGCCGCGGCAGGCGGGGCAATCGGAAACGCGCATATAGCGCTCTATATCCCACTTCACGCTGTCAGACTGTGTTTGGCTGTATCTTCTCTGCAAATTGGTTGCAAAGCCCTCCCAGGACTTTTCATAGCTTCCCGAAAAGTGATACGCGCTGTAACTCATTTCGATCTTCTCGCCGCCGTTGCCGTACATAAGCATTTCGTAAATGCCCTTTGGTAATTCGGAAACGGGCACGTCGAGTGAGAAATTATAAACCTTGGAAAGCGCGTTGAGATACATCTGCGTGATCGACGAAGATTCAAGGTTCCAACCGCTGAGCTTTATAGCGCCGTCGCGTAATGTTTTGGATTTGTCGGGGCAAATCAGATCGGGATCGACCGTCTGTCTGAAACCGAGTCCCGAGCAATCGGGACAGGCGCCCCAGGGCGTATTGAATGAAAACAGTCTCGGCTCGATCTCTTCAATGGAAATACCGCAATCGGGACAGGCGTACTTCGAGGAATAGAGTTCCTCGTTGCCCTCGCAATCGATAACGACCAGCCCGTCGTCAAGCTTCAAGGCGCTTTCAAGGCTGTCCGTCAGACGCTTTGAAATATTATCCTTAATGACAAGTCTGTCTACTATGACGGCTATATTGTGGCGAATATTCTTTTCGAGATGAATTTCTTCCTGCAAATCGTAAGTTATTCCGTCTATCTTTACGCGCGCGTAACCGCTCTTCTTGTATGCGGAAAGTTCCTTTACGAACTCACCCTTTTTACCTCGGACCACAGGCGCTTCCACCAGTATTTTACTGCCCGAAGGCATTGCCATAACCCTATCGGCGATTTCATCCACTGTCTGACGGCGGATTTCACGGCCGCATTTCGGACAGTGCGGAACACCTACGCGGGCGAACAGCAGACGGAAATAATCGTAAATTTCCGTAACCGTACCCACAGTGGAGCGCGGGTTGTGCGACGTGGTCTTCTGATCGATCGATATAGCGGGCGAAAGCCCGTCTATCAACTCGACGTCAGGCTTATCCATTTGTCCGAGGAACTGACGGGCATATGATGACAAACTCTCAATATACCGACGTTGTCCCTCTGCAAATATGGTATCGAATGCCAGCGTGGATTTTCCGCTGCCCGATAGCCCCGTAAATACCGTCAAGGTGTTGCGGGGGATATGCACGTCTACGTTCTTTAAGTTGTTTTCCTTTGCGCCTTTTACAAATATTTCTTCTTTCATTGCTTTTTTAACTTAAATAATTTTTTCTTTAATTCCGATATGGTGTCTCTGATCTGTATAGCCCTTTCGAAATCCAGTTGCGATGAAGCAACTTTCATAAGCGCCTTTAACTTTTCAATCTCTTTTGGAATTTCGGAAGGCTTTATATCGTCCGCAGACGATTTTTTGCCCGTAATACCTATGGCGTTTTTGACGTCCTTAATAATGGTTTTAGGTACAATTCCGTGCTCTGCATTGTACGCAGACTGGATTTTACGTCTACGCTCCGTCTCGTCCAACGCCCGCCGCATACTGCCCGTGATGGTATCGGCGTACATTATTACACGCCCTTCTGCGTTTCTCGCCGCGCGGCCGATCGTCTGCACAAGCGAAGTTTCGCTTCTCAAAAAGCCTTCCTTGTCCGCATCGAGTATGGCGACAAGCTTTACCTCTGGCAAGTCCAGTCCTTCACGCAGCAGGTTTATACCGCACAACACGTCAAATTCACCGCTTCTAAGGCCGTTTATTATCTCTATACGCTCCAAAGCGTCTATATCGCTATGCATATAGCGCACTTTAAGGCCGTGCTCTTTTAGATAGTCCGTAAGGCTTTCCGACATTCTCTTTGTCATAGTGGTGACGAGCACGCGCCCGCCGCCCGCGATAACGGCGTTGGCTTCCCCCAATAAGTCGTCAATCTGCGTCTTTGTTGGACGGATAAACACTTCCGGATCCAAAAGCCCTGTAGGACGGATAATCTGTTCCACTATGTTGCCCGCCTGTTCCAGCTCATAGGGCGCGGGCGTAGCCGATACGCATATCAACTGCGGAACCCGCTCGTCGAACTCCTCGAATGTCAGCGGTCTATTATCGTATGCCGATTTTAACCTGAAACCGTAACCTACAAGATTTTCTTTACGCGATCTGTCGCCGTGATACATAGCGCGGATCTGCGGTATCGTCATATGGCTTTCGTCTATAAACACGAGAAATTTTCCCGCGGGGAAATAATCGAGGAGAGTAAACGAAGGCTCTCCGGGCACCCTGCCGTCGAAATAGCGGCTGTAATTTTCGACTCCGCTACAATAGCCTATTTCCCTCATCATTTCAAGGTCGTAAGTAGTGCGCTGTTCCAGTCGTTGGGCTTCTATAAGCTTGCCCTCGGCGCGGAAAGCCTTGACTTCGTCGTCCATATCCCTTTCTATCATCGACAGTGCGGACTTCATTTTGTCGTTGCCTACGGCGTATTGGCTTGCGGGGAATATAAGAACATGTTTCAACTCCGAAACGATATTGCCCGTAAGCGCGTCCTCTTCGCAAATTCTTTCTATTTCATCCCCGAAAAACTCCACACGCACGGCTATTTCGGAATTGCTTGCGGGGAAAATTTCAACTACGTCGCCGCGAACGCGGAATGACGAACGCTGAAAATCTATGTCCCTGCGGGCGTACTGAATTTCAACAAGTCTTTTAATAAGATCGTCCCTTTCGAGAACGTCGCCCGGCCTGAGGGATATAGCCAGGCGGAAATATTCTTCTGGCGCGCCCAGACCGTAAATACAGCTTACCGAAGCAACTACTATTACGTCCTCCCGCTCGCCCAACGAGCTTGTGGCAGAGTTCCTTAACTTGTCTATTTCGTCGTTTAAGCTCATATCCTTTTCGATGTAGGTATCGGTCGAAGGTATGTAACTTTCCGGTTGATAATAGTCGTAATAGGATACGAAGTATTCGACGCGGTTTTTAGGAAAAAATTCCTTAAACTCGTTGCAAAGCTGAGCAGCAAGCGTCTTATTATGAGCTATGACGAGCGTTGGACGGTTCACGTTTTTGATTACGTTTGCCATAGTAAAGGTTTTACCGCTGCCGGTAACCCCCACCAAAACTTGCGTGCGTATTCCGTCGAGAACGCCTTCCGTAAGCCCTTCTATAGCCTGCGGTTGATCGCCCGTAGGATTAAATTTGGAATGTAATTCAAACTTCATAACCGTAATAAATTATACCCTATTTTAATATTTTTTACAACCGTTTGAGAGGCGTTTTTTAAAAAAAGTAAACTTTTGTTTTGTTAAAATATATAAAATAAAAAGGCGGTTGCATATAGCAACCGTCCCGTCAATACAGCTTTCTACCTATTAATTCATCAAGCGTTATTTTGTAATAATCTGCAAGTCTCTCACAAAACGCTATGCTTGGAATAGCCTTACCGCTCTCCCAACGGCTTAAATTCTGATTAGAAATACCCGTTGCGTTCTTAACTTCTAAAAGCGTTTTTCCTATCATTAATCTATGTTCTTTTAATACTTCACCGTAGTTTTTCATAAAATTGCCCTCAAATATTTAATTAAAAAAATTTCTCAACAAAAAAGTGCAAAGCAAGTTTTTTATAAAAATAAATGTTAAACTTTAATCAACAAAAAACAAAGGAGAAAAATATGAAACCCAAAATAATACTGGACATATTTAACTTTCAGGCGGAAACAAAAACTATTACAGAAAGTAAAGAATACTACAAAGTTTTAAATACTCTGCTTGAAAAAACCGACGAGTTGGAAAAACAACTCACACACGAACAGACAAACGCGCTTACGGAAATTTCAAATATCAGCGCGGATCTTTCCGCTGTATCGGAAGATCTTGCCTACGTTGCAGGTTTTAAAACCGGTATGAGATTAGTTTTCGAAGCATTGTCCGAAGATAAATGCGGCGATGAAGACAGCTATTTATAAATTTCCGCCAACGTTAAAATTTATCGCCAAGTATTATACGTCGCGGGTTTAAATCAAGGGAAAAATACTTTATACCCTATAATTAAATCCGCGACAAACAGAATACTATTAATTTATCTTACGATATTTTTTCAAGCAGTCTCAAATCGATGCCCTTGTCGCCGATTTTGATAATCTCGACCTTGACGGTATCGCCTATCTGAACTACGTCTTCCACCTTTTCAACGCGCTTATCGGAAAGCTTGGAAATGTGAATCATTCCGTCCTTGCCGGGAGCAAATTCCACAAACGCGCCGAAAGTAAGAATTCTTACAACCGTGCCGACGAACATATCGCCAACTTCGGGATCGTGCGCAATATTGAGAATTATCGACTTAGCTTTAAGGGCGTTTTCGATAGGACCTACGCAAGCAACGTAACCTCTGCCGCTGTCGTCGTCGTTAAACTCGATCTCAGTACCGGTTTCTTCCATTATCTTCTTTATTACGCAGCCCTGTTTGCCGATAACATCACCGATCTTTTCGGGATCGATTTCAAAGCTGACGATCTTGGGAGCGTAAACGGAAAGCTCGGGAGCGACTTCGGGACAGCATTCAAGCATCTTGGAGAGAATGAACTGTCTGCCCTCGTTTGCCTGATTGATCGCCGTATGCATTATTTCTTCCGAAATGCCCTTGATCTTTATATCCATCTGAATTGCAGTTATACCCTTTGTGGTACCCGCAACCTTGAAGTCCATATCGCCGAGGAAGTCCTCAAGTCCCTGAATATCGGTAAGCACCTTAAATTCGCCTGTTTCCTGGTTTTTGATAAGTCCCATAGCTACGCCCGCAACGGGAGCCTTAATAGGCACGCCTGCGTTCATAAGCGCCATAGTCGAGCCACATACGGAAGCCATTGAAGACGAACCGTTAGACGAAGTTATGTCGTTTACGACTCTCATAGCGTAAGGGAACTCATCCTCGGAGGGAAGCACGGGAATAAGCGCGCGCTCCGCAAGAGCACCGTGACCTATTTCACGTCTGCCGGGAGAACGAAGAGCCTTAGCCTCGCCCGTGCAGTAACCGGGGAAATTGTACTGGTGCATATATCTCTTGGAAGTTTCTTCATCCAATCCTTCGAGCTTCTGCGCTTCGCCAAGCATACCCAATGTGCAGGTCGTAAGAGTCTGAGTTTGTCCTCTCGTGAACACGGCCGAACCGTGTACGCGGGGAAGCACTCCCTTTTCACACCAAATGGGACGTACGTCCTTTAATCCTCTGCCGTCGGGGCGGATACCCTTATCGAATATCTTTGCGCGAACCTTTTCTTTGGTGAGATAGTAAAGGCTGTCCTTGATTTCGCGCTTGTTTTCGGGATAGATCTCTGCAAAGTGTTCAAGAATTTCAGCCTCGGCCTCGTTCTGTCTCTTCTCTCTTTCCTGTCTGTCGAAAGTATCTATCGCCCAGTCGATCTTCTCACTTGCATAGGCGCGAACTTCCTTATCCAGTTCTTCGGGAATATGATAGAGTTCGATCTCCAGCTTGGGTTTGCCTACTGCGGGAACGATTTCTTCCTCTATGAATTTACAGATCTTCTTGATTTCCTCGTGGCCATACATTATGGCGCCGACCATTTCTTCGTTGGTGACTTCGTTTGCGCCGGCCTCTATCATTAGGATAGCGTCCTTCGTACCGGCAAGATTGAGGTGAATAGCGCTCTTTTCTCTCTGAGCGAGATCGGGGTTGATAACGTACTTGCCGTCAACCATTCCCACTACTACCGAGCCGGTGGGGCCTGCCCAAGGAATATCGGAAATAGCTATAGCGATCGAAGAGCCGATCATTGCAAGGGGTTCGGGCGAGACGTCGGGTTCAACCGAAAGCGCCTGAGCCGTAACTACTACGTCATTGAAAAGCCCCTTGGGGAATAACGGGCGAAGAGGCCTGTCGATGAGACGTGCGGTCAAGATTGCCTTGTCGCTTGCCCTGCCCTCGCGCTTTTTAAAACCGCCGGGAATTTTGCCGATAGAGTACATTTTCTCTTCATAATCTACCTGCAAAGGGAAAAAGTCCATGCCGTCGCGGGGCGAGGCAGACATACATACCGAAACCATAACCATGGTTTCGCCGCACTTTACCACGCAGGAGCCGTTGGTCTGCTCGGCATATTTGCCTGTTTCGACTACGACTTCCCTTCCGCCGACATTGAATTTGAATTGTTTGTTGTTCATTAATCCTGTTCTCCTTTTCTGTTCTTGTGCCCGCAACGCCGCCGTTACGGACGGTTTTTAATAAAAAAAGAGCGCACAAAAGTGACGCTCAATTTTAATTACTTTCTCAAGCCAAGCGCTGCGACAATGGCACGGTATCTTTCGATATCCTTATTTTTGAGATAGTCGAGAAGGCCTCTGCGGCGACCGACCATTTTCAAAAGACCGCGGCGCGAATGGTTATCGTGAATATGCTCTTTAAGATGCTCGTTGAGGTGATTAATTCTCTCGGTCAAAAGAGCAATCTGTACTTCGGGCGAACCGGTGTCGCCTTCCTTTGTGGCATACTTTGCGATAATTTCCTGCTTTTCCATTTAATTTATCCTCCTATGGAAATATTTGCGGGGAACAAAGCTCGGCGTTGAGTTTTCGCTCGGCTTTGTAACCGTAACAAAGATATTTTAACACGCTTGCAATTAATTGTCAAACGTTTTATTCCTGTCTTTGATGATTTTGTCCACCTTGGCTATATACGTGGGAATATCCTTTGGTGAGGCGTACCTCTCTATCCTGTCCTCGTCGCCGTAATAGCGCTTGGAAATGGCGTTAGCTCCCACCGCGATATTGTCGGTTATCTCCTCCATAACGTCAATATTGTAAACGCACTCCTTGCCCTTTTTTGACCAACCGACGTTTTCATATCCGCCCGCCTGATACTTTTGTCTGTACAGATAATAGGGCTCGTATCCGGCCGCGGTGAGTTCCTTGCGGGACAAATCTATCATCCGCCCGATATCCGAAACGGCGAGCTTTTTTGTATTTTCCTTTAATTTAGCTCCCGCTTTAAGCGAAAGCGTGTGGACGGTTATAGCCTCGGGATCGAGTGAAATAGCTTTTTTAAGAGAATACGCAAAATCTTCCGCAGTTTCGTCCGCAAGGCCCGCTATAAGATCGAGGTTTACGTCAAAACCGAACTTTTTAGCAGCCTCGTACGCTTTTATAGTCTGTTCGGCAGTGTGCTTTCTGCCTATCGCGTTCAGTGTACGGTCGTTGAAAGTCTGAGGATTTACGCATACCCTCGTCACTCCGTACTTTTTGGCAAGCGCAAGCTTTTCGTCCGTAAATACGTCAGGCCTGCCCGCCTCCACGGTGTATTCGCAACCGCGCGGAAACAGCTCGGCAATAGCCGAGTAAATCGGCTCCAAGCTGTCGTTATCCAAAACGAAGGGCGTTCCCCCGCCGATATAGATACTGCGCAAATTTTTTACGTACGGGCTTACGGCGTAAAGCTCCTTAACTACGCACTTTATATAGTCGTCTATATACTGAGCCGTACCCGCGACGGGCGCGGTGATAAAAGAGCAATAATCGCACTTGGTAGGACAAAAAGGTATGCTTACGTACAGGTCCTGTCCGCCCTTGTTATAAAGTCCTTTCTGCGCGGTTATTACGCGCTTAACAAGGTCGATATTCTCCCGGGAAACGCTCATCTTTTCCAACAGCGCAACGTAATCCCCGCCCGAAGCCGCCTCCGTATACGCAAGCTTTGTGGGGCGTATACCCGTAAGCGCGCCCCAGGGCAAAGATTTGCCCGTCGCCGAAGATATCGCGTTATAGAAGGCAAGCTTACAGGAACGCTTTGCAAGCCGTCTGAAAACAATGTCGTCTTCAGCCTTATACTCTTCCTCGAAGTCGTAAAATTTGCCGCCGAACTCTACCACGTTTAAAAACTTGCCGTTGGAACACGAAAAATAGTGCGTGAAATCTTCGTCCTCGCAATCGAGGGCACGGATGACAAGCATTATTTCGTCACGTAAGCTTTCCGCATTGGTGTTCAGCATATCAAGCCCTTGACGAAGACGTTCGAAGCCCTTTCTTCGTTCAGAGTGGTTGCGAGGCCGTGCCCGCAGAACAATTCATAATCCCCCGGCAGACATTTAATTCGTAAAAGGCTGTCTACAAGTTTTCCGTAGTCGCCGCTGGGAAAATCAAACCTGCCGATACTGCCTTTAAACAGAGTGTCACCAGTAAATAAACAGTCGTTGACAAGATAGCATACACTGCCCGAGGAGTGCCCGGGCGTATGCATTGCCGTTATTTTCATACCGAAAATATCGAGTATCTCGTTATCCTTTAAAGTCCTTGTAATTTCAAAAAAGGGAACTTTTGCATAATCCGACATTTTTAAATATTCGGGACTGAAAATAAGGTCTTTTTCGTACTCGCCGCAGTATATTTCCACGCCTTGTTCGTAAAGTTTTCCGCAGCCGCCGACGTGATCGAAATGACCGTGCGTCAACAGCGCGCAACGGCAAATGAGGGCTCTTTTTTCAAGCTCGTAAGCGATATTTTCATCCGAAGGATCTATTACGACGGCATTTTCACCGTCTGCCGTTAAAATGTATGCGTTGCTTCCCACGCCGCGCGGGTAAATTTTTATTACTTCCATATTAATTGAACGTCCTGAAAACATCTATTACGCGTTTATCGCGCTTTAATTTTTTTATAAGCAGGTCTATGTCCGAACGCTTGTTGAGTTTTACTCTCACGTCCACTTCCGCAAGATTATCTTTATTTACGCGGCCGTTTATCTGCGTAAACGACAGACGCATAGCCGAAATTTCCGCAATTACAAAGGCCGTAAGACCGTCGTAATTGTCCGCAACAACCTTTATCCCCGCAAGGAAATCGGCGTCTATGTCGCCCGTCCACTGCGCGGGTTGCAGTCTGTTTTCGTCCAGGTCTCTAAGGTTCGTACAGTCCGTCCTGTGAACGATAACGCCGCGCCCGTGAGACACGAAGCCGACTATTTCATCTCCCGGAACGGGATTACAGCAATGCGCGAATTTAACCAAAAGTCCGCTCATTCCCTTTATAGTTACGCTCCCCGAAGCGTTGCGCTTAAGCTTACCCGCGTCTACGACCTCTACAGGCTTGGGCATTTCCTTTTTGTAATAATCTATAAGCTTATAAATTACTTGATTTACGCCCACCGCGCCGTAACCGACGGAGGCCATCATCTCGTTTACGGAACTGAATACAAGCTTGTTTGAAAGCCTTTGGAAGGAGTTTTCATTGAGAATATCGTTGAGGTTGTAGCCCTTGCGCTTTGCTTCTGCTTCAAGCATCGCACGACCTGTCTTGACGTTTTCCTCCTTCATTTCACGCTTGAAAAACTGTCTGATTTTGGCCTTTGCAGAACCTGATTTTACAAATTTGAGCCAATCCCACGACGGTCCTTTACCGTTTGACTGTGTGAGAATTTCCACCACGTCGCCCGTATTCAGCGAAGAGTTGAGAGGAACTATCTTCCCGTTTACTTTTGCTCCTATACACTTGTTGCCGACCTCCGAATGTATTGCATAGGCAAAGTCCACGGGAGTGGCTTCGAGAGGCAGGGAAATTACCTTGCCGTGAGGGGTGAATACGAGAAGCTCGTTATCGTAAAGATCGTTTTTGAGACTGTCGACAAACTCCTTGGATTCGTTAAGACTGCCCTGCCAATCCATTACGTCCCTTATCCAGGAAAGTCTGGCGTCGAAGTTATTTTCCGCAGTCTTGTGTTCCTTGTACTTCCAATGCGCCGCAATACCGTATTCGGCCATTTTATGCATTTCGACGGTACGTATCTGAATTTCGAAAAACTGTCCGAAGTTGGTCACTACCGTCGTGTGCAGAGACTGATACATATTGCGCTTGGGCGTTGCGATATAGTCCTTTATGCGGCCGGGTACAGGCTTCCACTGCTTGTGAATTTTACCCAATATCTCATAGCATTCCTCGGTGGTATCGACTATTACGCGCACGGCCGTCAGATCGTAAATCTGGTCCAACGTCTTATTCTGATTTTTCATCTTCCTGAAAATCGAATAGAAGTGCTTGGGACGGCCTATTACTTCGCCGTCGATATTGCTCTCCTCGAGTATAATCTTGATCTGATCCACAACGAAATCGACGAAAGACTTTCTCTCCCGCAATTCCTGATTGATGTTGGTAACGAGAAATTCGTAAGCCTCGGGATCGAGGTATTTCAGACAGAGGTCTTCCAGCTCGCACTTGATCTGCGAAATACCCAACCGTCCAGCAAGCGGGGTAAAAATTTCAAGCGTTTCCTTTGCGATTCTTTGCTGTCTTTCGTTGGAAAGAAAGTTCAAAGAACGCATATTGTGCAACCTGTCCGCAAGTTTTATTATTATTACGCGAACGTCGTTCGCCATAGCGACGAATATTTTCCTGAAATTTTCGGCGTCCTCCTCCTCGTGAGTGCGGAACTGTATTTTATCGAGCTTTGTAACGCCATCGACCAACGTCATAACTTCCTTGCCGAAACGCCGCAAAATATCGTCCTCGGTTGCGGGCGTATCCTCAACTACGTCGTGTAAAAATGCCGCGGCAACCGTGGGAGTATCCAGTCCAAGATCGACAAGAATTTCCGCAACGGCGCAGGGATGAGTAAAATAAGGCTCGCCGGAAGCGCGCTTCTGCCCGTTATGCATACTTTCCGCATAGTCGTAAGCCGACTTTAATAGCGCGGCATCCTCGGGCGAATAATTTTCTGCAATTTTGTCGAGTATGTCCATCATTCCGACCGACCTCCTTTGACTATATTATACAATTCGGAATTTTCGAGCCTGCTCTTGACTCCGCGTCTGACTTCTGTATAGCAGTTTTCAAAAGTAACGAGACCGAGCTGTTCGAAAACTTTAAGCGCAAACATTATTTGCAGTTTATTGTTATACTTGCTGTTTTTAGCCGCTTCAAAAGCGTTTTCACCGTTAAAGGCCGAGGGCGTGGAAGATATTTCGGAAAACAAAGATAAAAGATCGTCTCTTTCACAACTGAATTTCTCAAAGTAACCGGGAACGGCGGCTCCCTCACAAATCTCCGCCGAAACGCCTTCGGGAAGTTGTAGCCTTAAACCGCAGGTATCGTTGAGAAAAATAACGCGCCTATAACCGCTTAAATCTGCTTCCGCAGACGGCGCATACAATACGGTTGTGGAAAAATTTCTAAGCGAGGGTACAAACATATCTCTGTTGAGCTTTTCCTGCCCCTCGAAACGTGCGAGAGAGCGGTTATCCCAAGTTATATAAGCTATGCCTTCCTCGCCGCTTTTGATGAGCTTAGCTACGTCTGCGACGGAAACGGTACGCATATCGCCCGAAACGGGGGACGAGAGAGTTTCCAGATAGCTCAATGCAACGTCCTCGCGGGCGGCCGAACAGGCGTTTCCGTCGTAAACTACGTCGCGGACAAAGCCCTTAATAAATTCCTTACCCCTGAAATTGGAAATATTAAATTCGAATATCAAGGTTTTTTCCGCAGAACTTTGAAGCAATTTTCTGTGCTTTGCTCCGCCGAAATACATCAGTTCGAGACTGCGCGATTTCATTGAGAGATGTGCGTTTTTGATCGATTTCGCCGCAACGGCGCTCTCTTTAAGCGCAAAAAGCGGACGGCGGTTGCCTACGCCGAACGGTTCGAGCATTTCAAGTTCTTTAACTAATTTATTGGAATAATTGTCATCAAGCGTTCCGCTTACGTAAACGGAAGGTACAAAGTCCTCCGCGCTGTAATGCGCGCACATATATTCTTCAAGCGCGTTTTCAAGGTTTGCAAAATTATCCGCGCTGACGTTTACGCCCGCGGCCTGTGAGTGCCCGCCGAACTCGGCAATATACTCTGAGCAGGCTTTTAGAGCTTCGAATACGTTGACGGTATCGATAGAACGGGCCGATCCTTTTAACATATCGCCGTGTTTGACGAAAAGAATAGTGGGACGGGAAAACTCCTCCACTATTCTTGCGGCGACTATTCCTACAAAACCGGAATCCCAGTTTTCGTTGCACAAAAGAATTATTCTGCCGTAGCCGCCTTTTGCGCGTATCATCTCTTTCGCGCTGTTATAGAGTTCGTCGCAGCGCTTCTGCCGCTCGGTATTATATTCGAGAAGCTTTGTCGCAAGCGCAGAAATTTTATTTTCGTCAGTTTCGCTGAATAAGCTTAACGCTGCGTTTGCATCGCCCATCCGTCCTGCCGCGTTTATTTTGGGAGCAACGGTAAACGCAATCGTCTGCGAAGTTACCGTATCCTGTTTATTGAAAAAATTAGCATAGCTTTGCGCAGGCGCCGAATTTATGAGTTTAAGCCCCTCCGCAACTATGTCCCTGTTTTCGCCTATGAGCGAAACGCTATCTGCAACGGTCGCTATCGCGGCAAAATCAAGATATTTATATGCCCTTTCGCCATTGAGCGCGCAAGCAAGTTTAAACGCCACGCCCGCGCCGCACAAATTATCGTAAATATAATCGTCGGCAAACTTTGGATTAACGCATATGCAATCGGGAATGTTTTCTGGAAGCTCGTGGTGGTCGGTCACGATGACTTCGGCGCCGAGCTCCTTTATATATTCAACTTCCTCCGCACAGGAAATTCCGCAGTCTACGGTAATCACAAGCTGAGGAAAGTGCTCTTCGAATATCCCGTCTATAACTCCTTTTGAAAGGCCGTAGCCGTTCTTACGCTCGGGCACTACGGCGATAGGAGCTATTCCGAAGTCTTTAAGAGCGCCGCTTAAAATAGTCGCAGCGCAAATTCCGTCGGCATCGTAGTCGCCGTATACAACTACCTCCCAACCGTCGTCACGCGCGGTAGTGATCAGGTCGACCGCCTTGCGCATACCGCTCATTTTAAACGGGGATATAAAGTGCGATTTAGAGGGGTTGAGAAAGGCGCGTATACCTTCCGCATCCCTTACGCCGCGGCCGTACAGAATTTTGACCGTCTCTTCGCACAGACCGCATTCACCTGCAAGGCGGCGCACGCTATTAAGTTGTTCGTCCGTGAGAGTGAACTCGGGTACAATTCTTTTCATAAACACAAAAAGGCGGGTTGCCCCGCCTTTGAAATTAATTTATTTCGCTTGAACCTTAGCTTTTGATTTAGCCTTGGCTTTGTCGCCTAAAACCTTAAATCTGGGATAGACGGAAGGTACAAAGAATACTGTGCCGTAAACGCAAGAGATAAATGCGACAAGCGAGCATACGACGGGCGCAAGCGCGACAAGCGGCGACATAGAACTGATAACAAGAGCTATAAACAAAACAAGAGATATCGCCGCAAGGCAAGCAGGCATTATCACGTTTATTGCAAAGCTTTCTCTCGAGCTGAGATCGGAAATGCCGAAAGCGTCAAGCTTTTTGTTATCGTCCGATTTGGAATTTTTACGTATTCTGTCAAACAGGAAGCTCGTGCCTATTACCGTCATCAATACGGTCAGAACCGCGTAAGCCGCAATGGTCGAACCGACCGGAACACGGCAAAGCGCAATGAGCGCGACATAAAGAGCGAAGTTATGAACGTCGGCAAGCATAGCTCCTAACGCCATTGTCAAATTGTAACGAATAGCAAAATATATGAAATGAGCCGCTATAACCGTTGCAATCACTATTGCCGCGCGCGTCATCGCAAGGCCGCCGCCGAGAACGGTTTCCGCCTCGTGTACCGACGCGTAGCTGAACTGTATTCCGCCCGCGCTGACTACTTCCTTTTTTATTTCCGCATTTATTGCCTCAACTGCCGCCGAAAGCTTTTCGGTATCGGTTGAATTCATAAATTTGTAAACAACTTTTCCGCCCGTCGAGGTATCGCCGAAAGATGACGCCTTTGCGCTTACACCGGCATTGCCAAATGCCGTCGAGCAGATGTCTTTTATGAGTTCGACGGGCTCTTTACCGCCGCCGCTGAAATCGATATCTTCGTATTCGACCGAAACGCTCTTATACGTTTCGTAATCGCCGCCGTAATTGAAGAAACCGTTTGATACAAAGTGAAAAATAGTGCCTGCCGCAATACCTATCGCTATCACAAGGCAAGAAATGATAACGAAAATATGCATTTTTGCGGAAACGTTGAAATTGGCTAACTTATTAGATTTCATCGTCATACACCTCCCTCTTAAATCCGCAGAATGCGAATTTGTCTTTAACGGGTGAAGAAATCACGAACCACATAAGTCTTGTGAACCAGTACAGCACATAAGAAGCAAGCGTTCCGATAAAGAATATAAAGCCACAAGCCGCAAGCTCGCCTACGCATACCAACGCGACAAGCGCGGAAGCAACGATAAGAATTACATACAGATCGATCAACGACAACAGCGTCTTTTTATAACCCGTCTTTACCGAAGCCTGTATAGTACGGCCGGTAGCCGTTTCCTTACGTACGGCCTCGAACACGCGCACATTTGTGAACGTCAGAAGCGCAAGTCCCAAAACCGCCATAAACGCGCCGGAAATCGTCAACTGTATTCCGAGAAGCAACAAGCTGAGAATAATTACGTTTGCATAGATAAGCGCCATTATAGCGTTTACAAGTCCCAACTTCTTATACTTTACTATGGGAACAACGATAGCTGCAACAAGCGCAAGCGCAAGTATTCCCAAAAGATAAAGCGCGGCATACTGTCCCATTTCGGGAGTAGAGACTATAAGCTCGGTTCCCGAAACTTCGGGATGTTCGTTATACTCGTTGGTAAGAATATTTCCGCCTATTACGGAACCGAGAACTGCCGCAAGACTTTGCGCGCGGTCTACGTCCGAGGAGAAATAAAGCGTCCTGCCTTCAAGGGGTTTACCCATATCGAGCTGTATATTCAAATTGGTATCGCCTATAAAGAAATACGCCTTCGAGTTGGAATCTCCGAGAAGCAGAATGTTGTTGATTTTATCAAAGCCGTCCTTAGTCAGATCCATCTGAACCGCATAAGTACCGCCCATTGCATAATAGCGCACTCCGCTGAAGAATGCGGCAAAATCATCCTTTATTGATACAAGCGAAGAAGAACTTTCATAATTCTCGTTATCGCGCAAGGAAATATCGCCGTCAAGCATTGCAAGCTGTACAGCGGTGCTTATAAGATTGAGAGCCTCCGAACGGGAAGTATAATCATACTCCTTGTAAGCGGCGTAAGTGAAGTTGGTGGGTACAGTCATCTTGATGACGTAGCCGTCTTCAACCGTTACGGAATAGCTCGAATAACCCTTCTGTCCGAGCCTTTCGGAAATGATCTTCGCATCCTTGGCAACGCTTGCCTTGAACGTTTCGTCCGCAAGCTTGTCCTTATCGACGTAAACTCCGCCGACTTTTGTAAACTTTTCGGTATACTCTTCCCTGTCTTCGTTACCCTCGTCCTCGGCAACCAGATTGTAATCCGTTACCGACATGACGCCTTCGGGATATAAAAGCGCGTATGCTTCGCCCGATAAATCGGCGCCGAGGTGTATACCGCTTAAAAAAGAATTATATCTTTTTACGTGGTTACTCCCGGGCACATCGCACGAAATAACGGCGAAAAGGGATAATACGACTATTGCCGCCAGTAAAAGCGCAGTAATAATCGCAGATTTTACTTTACCCATTTGAACTCCTGTATTTTTCGTACCGTACGGATACCCGCACGGAGAAATTGAAAACTATCTTTTATATTATAGTAAATAATATCTGTCTCGTCAATAAATTTGCGTTACCGTACAACAATTTTGCAAAATATTGTTGAATTTATTTTCCTTCGCGTTCTTTTTTTATCGCAAGCACGTGCATACCGCATTCGATACGCTTTTTCATCATTTCGCAAGTAGCCTTATACGGCTTGTTTACGTCTCCCTCGAAATGATAATTATTTGCGGAACATCCGCCGCTGCAAATAAATTTGGCAAAACAATCCTTGCAACCCTCGCGCGTGAACAGGCAGGAAGAAGCGAACTTTTCCCTGATAGCAGGATTTAACTTACCCTCGTACACGTTGCCCATAAGGAAGTCCTTATCGCCCGCAAACTGGTGACAGGGATATATGTCGCCGTTGGGAACGACGGAAAAATACTCGTTACCCGCGCCGCAGGCGGAAACCTTCTTTTGCAGGCACACGCCGCCTTCGAGATCTATATTGAAATGGAAGAAATTAAAGCCCTCTCCCTTTTCATACTTTTCAAGGTATTTATCGCAGAGATTTTCATACTCTTCAAGAACCTGCGGGATATGTTCGTCCTTAATTGCAAGGTCATCTATATCCGTAACAACAGGCTCCATCGATATGCTGTCGAAACCGTTTTCCGCAAGGAAAATTACGTCCTTGGAAAAATCGAGATTTTTGGAAGTAAAAGTCCCGCGGACATAATAGCTCTTGTCGCCGCGGCTCTTAACGAATTTTTTGACGTTCTCTATGACGTAGTCGAAACTGCCCTTGCCGTTCTTGGTCTTTCTTATCGCGTCGTGAACTTCCTTTCTGCCGTCAAGCGACAAGACCACGTTTTCCATTTCGCGGTTGAAGAAATCTATTGCGTCGTCGTCCAGCAAAAGTGCGTTAGTAGTCGTGGTAAATAAAAACTTTTTGCCAAGCGCGTCTCCCTTTTCCCTTGCGTAGTCCACGACTTTTTTAATGGTTTCGAGACACATCAAAGGTTCGCCGCCGAAAAAGTCTATTTCAAGCACCTTTCTGTTGCCGCTGTTGGCAAGCAGAAAATCCACGGCTTTTACGGCCGTTTCATAGCTCATAAATTCGCGTTCGGAATGGTAAGCTCCCTCGTCGGCAAAGCAATAGCGGCAACGGAGATTGCAGTCGTGACAAATATGAATGCACAGCGCCTTTACTTCGTTTGATTTTATGGGATAAGCGTCAACCTCTTTACGCAGAAAGAGCCCCGCCTTTTCAAGTTCTTCCACGTCGCGCTCGATAAGAGCGGTCTTTTCGGAATCGAACTTTACTTCGGGACCGTTTTCATATTTGTACTTTATGTAATCGGCGGTATCCTTGTCGCACTCGTGAAGGCTGCCGCTCCCCGAGTCGTATATGTAGTTTTTATCTTTATAAGAAAAAATGTGTATCATCGTTGAAAAGGAGCAGAGAATTTTCTGCTCCCATCTGTTTGTTTAAATCAGTTTGCTTTCTCGGGGTTCTGTTCCCTGGTAATTCTTTCACAGCTCTGGTTGCCTACCGTACAGCTCGTCTTGCAAGCCGACTGACAAGTGCTTCTGCATTCTCCGCAACCCGTTACTTTTCTGTCCTGAGGTTTAGCGACAGTCTTTATCATATCAATAAATCTCCTTAATGCTTTTTAACAATTATAAATTAAGGTGCGTCAAAATGCAAGCGTTTTAAACAAACTGTTGCAAATTAATGCTTTTATTCGAAATATGAAACGCGCCGCTTTAGAAAGCGGCGCGTTTTTTAAATTTTTATACCTTTTTTATATTTACCGCGATTATTCCGCAGATACCGCCGACAATAGCGCCGAACGCGATTTCCAACAAAAACATCCAACTGAAACTTAAAGAAAGCGATATGAGACCGTACATCAGATATGTAAGAATTACGGCGGAAATCCCGTAAATTGTACCCTTTACAAGCCCCTTATCCCCGCGCAAAAATATGAGCCCGCCCGCGGCGACCGAAATTATCTTAAATACCTGATTCACAGGCTTTACGACGTTCATCGGGAGTGAAAAAAGTTGTATTATTACCGTAAAAATCAACACGAATGCAAGCGAAAACAGCACCGCGGCAAGCACGGCTTTTAATACCTGAAAAACGTTAGTCCGCATAAAAAAACCTCCGCTATAATTTATGCGAAGGTTTTGTTTATTAGAATTAAATTATTTTTTATCCTCGGACTGTTCCTCTGCGGAAGCTTCAACCTCCGCAACGGGTTCCGCCGTGTTTTCGACAGAGCTCTCATCCTTGTTATCGTCCTTGACTTCTTCCGAAGTTTCGGGTTCCTTCTTTTCAACAACGGCGTCGGTCTGATAAATGGCCTGTCTGTCAAACTTCATATAGCTTTTACCGGATGCTTCCGTACCTGTTTCAAGAACGAAAGTATTTTCCTCGTTGTCCACTTCAACAACTATTCCGCAAACGCCGCCTATGGTCTTTACCTTATTGCCGGGCTTTACCGCATTGATAAGATCCTGAGCGTCCTGCTCTTGCTTTTTACGCTTTTTGCTGCTGAAAATATAGAAAACTACTATTACTACTATAAGAACCGCAACAATTACAAGCATTATAATATTCTGCGGATCAAATCCGTTTCCTTCCAATAACCAATTTAACATAATTTGTTTGTTCTCCGTTTAATTTATTTTACTATAATATTTTTTATCGGTTTTTGCAAGCATTTTTAAACCTTAAATATTAATTGCACAAAACTTTTACATAATTTCACGCATTTTTAACCTTGTCCGTCAAATGTCGAATAGAACTCGCGGGCAAAATCTTGAAGGCTGTCAGAGAATATCGCCTGACGCATATCGGACATAAGTTTATGCAAAAACGTTATATTATGAAGACTTAAAAGCATCGACGCAAGCATTTCGTTGACGTTTATAAGATGTCTTAAATAAGCCTTTGTATAATTCCTGCAACAGTAACAACCGCATTTTTCATCCAAAGGAGTAAAATCCTCGGAGTATGCGGCGTTCCTTACGACCTTTTTACCGGTTGAAGTAAAGGCCGTGCCGTTGCGCGCGATACGCGTTGCCAGCACGCAGTCGAACATATCCACTCCACGCTTGACTCCCTCTATGAGACAATCGGGACTGCCTACGCCCATAAGATAGCGTGGAACGCTTTCGGGAAGTTCGGGACGGAGAATATCGAGTATCTCGTACATTCTGCTCTTTGGCTCCCCGACGGACAAGCCGCCTATAGCTATCCCCACGGTAGCGTGAGGTTTGGCGCGTCTGAGACTTTCCAGCCTCAAATCGTCGTACATATTGCCCTGAACTATGGGAAACAGGGCCTGATCGTCGCGCGTCTTTGCGTCGAGACAACGTTTAAGCCATTTATCGGTCTTTTCAAGAGCTTCCGCCGACTGCGAATGCGTATAACCGTATTCACTGCACTGGTCGAGCTGCATTATTATATCCGCGCCCAAATTTTCCTCGACGGAAATAACTTTTTCGGGCGTAAAAAGATGTTTGGAGCCGTCTATATGCGAGTTAAAATATACCCCTTCATCCTTTATTTTATTCAATTTGGTAAGAGAAAAAACCTGAAACCCGCCGCTGTCCGTAAGGATAGGCCTGTCCCAGTTCATAAACTTGTGAAGTCCGCCCGCCTTTTTTACGAGCTCATCGCCGGGACGAAGATACAGATGATAAGTGTTTGATAAAATTATCTGTGAGCCCGCCTCTTTAAGATCGCGGGGATATACGCCCTTTACAGTCGCCTGCGTTCCGACAGGCATATACACGGGAGTTTCTATATCGCCGTGCGGGGTGTGAAATACGCCCGCCCTTGCTCCCGTATATTTATCTATATGTTGAAGTTCGAAACTGAAAAATTTATTAGCCATACTTATAATAATTAATTCCTATTTAATAGCATCATATCGTCTCACTTTTGCACAGGAGACAGTATGAGGATTGAAGAAGCAGGTTTGACACAGTATTGCGCCGCTTATACAATCATCATCGCGTCGCCGAAGGAAAAGAACCGATACCCCTTTTTAACCGCCTCCTCATAGAGAGACAATATTTTTTCTCTGCCTGTCAAAGCCGCAACAAGCATTACGAGAGTGCTTTCAGGCAGATGAAAATTCGTAATAAGCGCGTCCACACACTTAAACTTATAGGGCGGATAAATAAATATTTTGGTATCTCCGTGTTGAGGCTTGACCGTTCCGTCATCTTGCGCCGCGCTTTCCAAAGTACGCACAGAGGTTGTGCCCACGGCTATAACCCGCCGTCCTTCGCACTTTGCTGCCGTGATTATATTGGCCGCCTCCTCGCCTATTTCATAGTACTCCGAATGCATCTTGTGATCGGTTATTATCTCTTCTTTGACTGGACGGAACGTCCCCAAACCGACGTGCAACATTACTTCGGCAACCTGAACGCCCTTTGCTTTGATTTTTTCCAAGAGTTCGGGAGTGAAGTGCAACCCTGCAGTAGGAGCGGCCGCTGAGCCGTCGTGCTTTGCGTAAACGGTCTGATACCTGCTATTGTCCTTTAACTTTTCTCTTATGTAGGGCGGCAACGGCATAGATCCGAGTTTTTCTATAATTTCCTCGAATACGCCATCATATGCAAACCTGACTATCCGTTCACCCGTAGGCGTTATGCCCTCAACGGTAAGCGAAAGTTCGTCGGAGATAATCAACTTTTTGCCGACGGGACACTTTTTGCCCGGCTTTACGAGAACTTCCCAAAGATCTATTTCAAGCCGCTTCAACAGAAGAACTTCCACCGCTCCGCCGTTAGGCGTATGCGCAAAAAGTCTTGCGGGTAAAACTTTGGTATTATTGACTACAAGAACGTCGCCCTCATGAAGATATTCGATTACGTCCCTGAAAATCTTATGTTCGGTCCTTTGCTCCGTCCTGTTATAAACCAGCAAACGGGAGCTGTCACGCGGCTCGGCAGGCGTCTGAGCTATTAATTCGTCAGGCAGATTGTAATAAAAATCTCTCTTTTTATATTGCATAATCAATCGGTCTCGTTTTTATCGAACATCGATATCTGTTCGCGCTGTTTTTCGGTCGGCTTGAGTCCTAGGTGTTCGTATCCTCCGCGCAGAATTACCCTGCCCCTCGGCGTGCGGGCAATAAAACCAAGTTGAAGCAGATATGGCTCGTACACGTCCTCTATGGTACCCGCATCCTCGTTGATAGTCGCGGCAAGCGTTTCCAGTCCGACGGGACGGCCGTCGAACTTCTCTATCATAGCGCGAAGCAACGCCCTGTCGATTTCGTCCAAACCGAGATCGTCGACCTCCATTTTCATAAGCGCATACTTTGCGTCGCCTATCGTTACTTTCGGATTATTGTTTACCGTAGAAAAATCCCTTACCCGCTTTAACAGTCTGTTGGCAATTCTGGGAGTGCCGCGCGAACGGCGGGCAACTTCGATTGCGGCCTCGTCGTCTATTGCTATGCCGAGCTTTGACGAACTGTGAGTAACAATCTGCTTCAACTCCGCGGGAGTATAACTTTCCAGACGGCAGACTATACCGAACCTGTCGCGCAGAGGGTTTGCGATCATACCCGCCCGCGTCGTCGCGCCTATAAGAGTAAATCTCTTCAAAGAAAATCTTATATTCCTTGCGCTGGGGCCCTTGCCTACAATAATATCCAGCGCGTAATCTTCCATAGCGGAATAAAGGATTTCCTCCACGCTGTGGTTAAGCCTGTGAATTTCGTCTATAAATAGCACGTCGCCCTCATTGAGATTTGTAAGTATAGCCGCAAGATCGCCGCTACGCTCTATGGCAGGAGCGCTGGTAAGTTTGAGATTGCCCCCCATTTCGTTGGCGATGATGTGCGCGAGCGTTGTCTTACCCAAGCCGGGCGCGCCGTATAAGAGCACGTGCTCCAACGCTTCGCCGCGCTGTCTGGCCGCACTCATATACACTTTTAAATTTTCCTTTATCTTGCTTTGCCCCACGTACGCATCCAAAGTTTTGGGACGAAGCACGTTTTCTTCTACGTCGTAGTCGCTTTTGGTGCTCTGTACAAGCCTGCTCTCTTCACTCTCGAAATCGTCGTCATCATCAAAAAACATAATTACATTCCTTTAAGCGCAAGCATTATAATATCTTCCACGGACGAAGCTCCCTGTGCGCGGGCGCGCGCAATGGCTTTTAGACTCTCCGACTTTGAGAACCCAAGCGTCATAAGCGCAACCACGGCGTCCTCGTCGCCGTCCGAAGCTACAAGAACGGGCGTTTCCGACGTCTCCAACGAAGCGGTAACGGAGACTTTTTCCCTGAGTTCGAGTATAATCCTTTCCGCCGTCTTCTTACCCATACCCTTTACAGAGGAAAGTTTTTTAACGTCGTTGGACGCTATAGCCGTAGCAATATCCACGGCGCTCAATCCCGAAAGAGCGGTAATACCGAGTTTGGGGCCCACACCCGAAACAGAGATGAGTTTTAAAAACATCTCCTTTTCCTCAACTGTGGCAAAGCCGAACAACGAAACGCCGTCCTCTCTTACCTGCATATAAGTAAAGAGTTCTCCCTCCTGCCTGTTTGCAAGCGAAGAAAACGCCGTACCCGAAAGCAGGACTTCAAAGCCCAAGCCTGAAGCCGTTTCTATAAGCGCGTATTCGGGCGTAAGAGATTTAATTTTTCCTTTAATGTATCCTATCATAATTTACCTTATTCCGAACATCTTTCCGAATCTCGAAGTGTGCGCGTGGCAGAGAGCAACGGCCAAAGCGTCCGCGGCATCGTCCGGACGGGGAATTTTATCCAAATGCAGAAGAGACGTCACGACGTGCATCATCTGAATTTTATCTGCTCTGCCGTAGCCTGTAAGGGATTGCTTTATCTGATTTGGTGTGTACTCGTATAGTCTGCCGCAATATTTTATGCAGGTAAGAAGCATTACCCCTCTTGCGTGCGCTACGGGAATACCAGTAGTAATGTTTTTGGAGAAAAAAAGTTCCTCGACCGCAATTTCATCTGGTTTATATTTTAAAAGAATTTTATTGATCCCCTCTTCCAACATAGCAAGGCGCACGGGCAGGCTTTCGTTCTTGGGCGTAAGAACAACGCCGTAATCGACCGCCGCGGTATCGTCGTTTTTAAGTTTTTCTATGACACCGTAACCCATAGTGGCAAGTCCGGGATCAAGTCCTAAAATTATCACTTTTATATTGTAAGTTAATTTAATCAATAAGTCAACTTATTTGAAAATTTTTAAAATACTCTTGCATTAACAAAATAAAGACCGAATAATAAAAATCCGTCCGAAACATTCGGACGGATTTTAAAATTATAAAGATATGTAATTACATTGCGGGACCGCTTGCGGAAGGCGTGTAAACTCTTGCGGAAAGCTCCTGATTGAGAGCGTATAAGCCCTTTGCGTCGTGTCCGAACAACTGCATTTTCTTGACCATATCTTCCGCGTTCTTCTCCTCCTCGCCCTGTTCTTTTATAAACCAGTCGAGGAATTGCATCGTTTTGAAGTCTTTCAAACTGAACGCTTCGGAATAAATATTATTTATGAGCGAAGTCACGTACTTCTCGTGCTCGAAACCCGCTTCGAGAGGATCTGAAAGTCCCTTGAACACTTTATCGGGCTTGTCTATTGCGTCAAAAGTTACGCGAATACCGTTATCGATAAGATACCTGCGCATCATCATAGCGTGATCGCGCTCTTCCATCGCCTGTATTTCATACCAATGCGCAAAGCCGTCCAAACCTTCATCCGCATAATAATTTGCAAAATCCAAATAAAGATACCCGGAATAAAACTCTTTATTGATCTGCTCGTTTATAAGTTTTGCAATTTTTTCATTTAACATAATTGTATCCTCCAAGATCTACTTTATATTTAATACAAAATCTTTGGGCTTAAACAAAATTGTCGAATTTTGTCGTATTATCTGTAACTTTCCGCTAAAGCTTTAAAGGCAGGCAATGACCTCTCTATCGTTTCAGGCGAGACGCAGTAAGATATGCGTACGTATCCGCCGCATCCGAAATCATCGCCAGCAACTATTAAAAGTTCGTATTCTTTGGCGCGTTCGCAAAATGCCTTCGCGTCGGGTTCGGGAGACTTCACAAACAGATAGAACGCGCCGTCGGGACGAACGACGTCAAACCCATATGAGACAAGCGCACCGTAAAGTCTATCCCTGTTCGCCTTATAGACAGATATATCGGAAGTGACGTTATATACTTTTTTTATTAGTTGTTGGAACAGATTTGGCGCGCATACGAAGCCGAGCGCGCGTCCTGCCCCGCAAACGGCGGCATACACGTCTGAAAATTCTTTCATACCGTTGTTTACGGCGATATAACCGATTCTTTCGCCAGGAAGAGACAAGCTCTTAGAATACGAATAGCAGACTATAGAACAGTCATAGTAATTCATTATATACGGGACTGTAATTTCTTTATCATATACAAGCTCCCTGTAAGGCTCGTCCGAAACAAGGTACACGGTATTGCCGGTCTTTTCCCTGTGCTTTTCCAATATCGTGCAAAGCTTTATTATATCGCTTTCACCGTATACCGCACCGCTGGGATTATTGGGAGAATTTATGATTACGCACTTAGTACGCCCAGTCAAAGCCCCCTCAACCGCAGCTACGTCAAGCCCGAAACTTTGTTTATCGGAAGGCACGACTACAAATTCCCCTCCCGCGTTTTCGACAAATACCCTGTACTCCGGAAAGTAAGGCGCGGGAGTAATCACTTCGTCTCCCTCGTTTAAAAGCGCGTTGAATACTATTGTAAGCGAAGCCGCCGCGCCGCATGTTAAATAAAGACAATCCGCGCTAAGATTTGTTTTGAAACGCAAATTGATATAATCCGCAAGTACTTTCCTAACGGAAAAATCACCGGGAGCCGAAGTATACCCGTGCAACAAAACGGGATCGTATTCGTTGAGTATATCTATCAACGTATCCCTCACGATTTCGGGCGCGGGCACGCTGGGATTACCTATTGAGAAATCGAAAACCTTATCCTCTCCTATTTCCGCTTTTCGTATTTTGCCGTATTCGAAGAGCTCCCTTATAGAAGAACGAACTTTACCGAGTTGTACGTT
This sequence comes from uncultured Christensenellaceae bacterium, assembly GCA_910588645.1. Taxonomy (GTDB): domain Bacteria; phylum Bacillota; class Clostridia; order Christensenellales; family Borkfalkiaceae; genus Coproplasma. The sequence continues at coordinate 2,559 of CAJUOY010000002.1, read as the reverse complement.
TTTTGTATTAATCATATTGTTCCTTTTAACCTTTTAATAAATAATATCATCTTTTTGATCGTTTGACAATGAATAAATAAAAATTTTACTCATTTTAGCAAAAAACTTTTATAAAAACCGTGCAAAATAAAAAAATTTGTGTTATAATTTAAGAAAAGTACGGCGAATTGAGGTTTGCGTATTATTTACCTTGCACCGTACTTTTTCCATACTTTAAAGGAGTCGAAATGAGCAAATACGGAATAGGCGATAAAGTCAAATACGGCGTTTACGGCGAGTGCGAGATCGTTGACAGACGTGAAGAAACTATCGGCGGAAAAACGCGTGAGTTTTTTATTCTGTCTCAGATAAAAAGTACTTCCACTATTTTTGTGCCCGTTGAAAAAGCGAGTAATTTCCGCGACATAAAAAATGCCTTGACCGTAGATGAAATCAAAGCTTTGCGGTTTACAAAACGCAATGAAATAGACTGGAACGCAGACGATAAATTGCGCAGCGAGCGATTCAGGGAAGTATTCGACCGCGACGTAACCGATGAAATCGCGGCAACTTTGTTTGCGCTTATAGAAAGGCAATCGGAGCTTAAAGTACTCAAAAAGAAACTGAGGGCGATAGAAACCAACGCTATGAAGGCCTGCGAAAAAATACTATTCGACGAGTTTTCAAGAACTCTCGATCTGCGTCCCGAAGACGTGACGCCCATTCTTACCGGTGAATTGGAACCCGTTCTTAAATAAAATTACGGCTGTTGAACTATCAACAGCCGTTTTAAATTTATTAGCTCAACCCGTCAGATACTTTCTGAAATTTTCCATTATTCTGTTTTCTATTCTCGAAACCTGAACTTGGGACACGCCGAGCATATTTGCCACTTCGCTCTGCGTCATATCGCGGAAATATCTTAAAATTATGACTTTTTTATCCCTGTCGGGAAGTTCTTCTATTGCAGTCTTTATCTGAATATTTTCGATAATTTCTTCCTGCCTGTCCTCGATAGGCAGTTTATCCAAAAGTTCCTGCCCCTTTTCATCCTTGTATTCCGCCTGTGCATAAATCGAAACGGGCATCCGCGTGGATCCCATAGTAAACACTACCTCGCTCTCAGGCATCGAAAATTCTTGGGCTATCATTTTGACCGAAGGCTGGTTGCCGTGTTCGGCGGCGTATTGCTCGATGTATTTGTTGATTTGCTTTGCAGTACTCTTGATAGCTCTGGATACCTTAATACTCCCGTCGTCGCGCATAAAGCGTTTTATTTCCCCCGCGATCATAGGAACGGCATAAGTTGAAAACCGTACGTTGAAACTCTCGTCAAAGCCGTTTATCGCCTTTAACAGTCCCATACTCGCAAGCTGATACAGATCGTCGTACTCGACTCCCTTATTCAGATAACGCCGAACTATACTCTTTATTAAATTGTTGTTTTCGACGATGAGCGTTTCCTTTGCGCTCGAGTCGCCCTGTTTAGCTCTGCGTATCAGGTCGTTCGTCTTTTCGACGTCAAGCATTCTCCACTTCCGCATTAAAAGTTTTAGACATACAGACAACCGTTCCCTTGTCCTTTTCCGAACTGACTTTAAATTCATCCATAAAAGTCTGCATTATGGTAAATCCCATTCCGGAACGTTCGTCGGTCGGCGCCGAAGTAAAAAACGGTTGAACGGCCTGGTTAACGTCGTCTATACCCTTCCCTTCGTCGCTGATCTTCATATGTAGAGTATTGTCCTCGATTTCACATTCCACTGTTATTAAACCGCTGCATCCCCTGTATGCGTGAACCGTACAGTTTGTGACCGCCTCGGAAACAGCGGTTTTCACATCCGACAGTGCGGAAAGCGTCGGGTTTAATTCAAGGCAGAATGCCGCCACGGCATCGCGCGCAAACGCCTGATTGCGGGGAAGAGAATAAAATTGAAGTTTTAAATAATTATTTGTCATCTTTATCGTCCTTTTATTCGGCTTTGGGTATGAGAGAATATATACCGCTGAGATTTAAAATTTTATCGGCGGCAAAATTGGGATTCATAATATAAATGGGCGTCGACATTTTGACCGCCTTTTTATAGCGGCCGATAAGGAACCCTATACCTGTGGAATCCATAAACGCGACGTCGGAAAGATTTATAACTATCTTTTCCGCATTGATATTGTCCTCTATCAGCTTGTCGCATTGCGTGCGTGCGCCAAGCGCCGAGCATTCGTCCATTTCACCGGACAAGCTTATGTAAAGTATTCGGTTTTTTGTGTACCCTGTTACAGTCATATTTTTCTCCGTCGTTTTTTTAAAATATTACATTACGGCGAACAAAAATTTTCGGCAAATAATTTTGTCTTTTGTCGAAATTTGCAAAAAGTATTAGATTTTATAAACTTAACTAGTCTCGAAAATAAGACAAACCGACAGATAAAAATTTTTAAAAATTACTTTGAAAATTACTTGACAAAAGTTTTAAGGTATATTATTATATGTTAGCGTTATGTGTGAACGGCGCAACCCCGTTTTCGGGCCTTTAGCTCAGTTGGTTAGAGCGGTCGGCTCATAACCGATTGGTCCGCGGT
>CAJUOY010000001.1 GCA_910588645.1 uncultured Christensenellaceae bacterium | reverse complement strand
GCCACGCGGGCGGGCGTTTCGCGCAGACCTTCCCTGTCGGGGTCTTCACCTATGGCGACCAATAACCCACGGATATGTTTTTCTATTTCTTTAATATCCATACTTTCTCCTATACCCCGCGCATATCGGGTTCCCAAATGATTTTATGCAACTGTAATTGCAGGCGTACGCCGTTAAGCTTACGCTCCTTCATAAACTCCGCTATTTCTTCGGGCTTGATTTTTCCGAACACGGGGCTGAAATAAACGCGGCACCTGTCTGTAAGTCCGTACCCGTTTATAATCTCTTCCGCACGCAACAAATCGCACTTATCCCCGACTACAAACTTGACCGCGTCCCGTAACGTAAGGTAAGAAAAGTTTTCGGTCAGCATATATTTTTCCATTCCGCTTGAAGGAAGTTTATAATCGGCGGTAACGGCGGGACGGTGCGAAAGGTAAACGATATCATTCAACGGCACGCTTCCGTTGGTTTCTATTTCAACTTCTGCGCCCGACGCGCCCAACAGTTCTATAAGATATCCAATATTCGCCTGCAAAAGCGGTTCGCCGCCAGTCAAGGTAACATTTTTTACACCCGTTGATTTCACGTATGCAACAATCTCTTCCGCAGAAGCAAGCTCATATTTTACGTCGGCTGAATTTGCCCAGCGCGTATCGCAATAACTGCAATTAAGATTGCAGCCGCAAAACCGCAAAAACACGGCAAGCTCGCCAGCGCGCGGACCTTCGCCGTTTATGCTTACGAACTTTTCGGCAACTTTAAAACAATACATATCACTCACCGTACACCGCGCAATTTTCGGGCGACTCGTACACTGTTACGTTAGAAACGGGCAAGCCCTTATTACAAAGGTTGGCATATATATGCGCGGCAAAGTTTTCGGCAGTGGGTCTGAAATCCGTTTCAACCATTGAAAGCCCTTCTTCATGAAGCGCGGCAAGGGTTGCAGGTTTAAGGGTGTTTTTTTCGTAAATGAGCGTATGGTCAAAGCCTTTTGCAATCTCTTTTACCGCTTGCTTAAAATCACCGAAATCCAAAAGCATACCGCGCTTTTCGCCGCAGCCCTGTAATTTGCCGCTACTTATCATTACTTCCACAACCCAGTGGTGACCGTGGATATTTGCACACTTGCCGTTGTATCCGTGAAGAAAGTGCGCGCTGTCAAAACAAGCCGAAGTTTTTAAGTAATACATATCCCTCCCTTTACGCAAAAAAGCACAGCCGCAACAAAACGACTGCACCTAAAAAGACTATTCCCATTCAGATGCCCTGGTTTTGTTTAACGACAGGATGGCGCAAACGAACTGTCCGTTTAATTAACTATATAATAACACTCTGCAAAGCGCATGTCAATCCAACCAAAGGCTTATACGCTACTTATTATCAAAATGGCGATAAAATGTTAGGATTCAATCCCGATGTCTTTCTACTACCATTATCGGCGTTTCAGTGCGCTACTTAACATTCATAATTGTCAAACGCAACATAATTTTTGGATTAGGTTGCGTTTTTCTTTTGCATTTCAAATTTTTTAAGTTTGAAGCTCGAACGCTCTGCTTCCTGTAATTTTATTACTTTATTGCCGCACGTTTCATAAATGGCAATTAACGTATTTTACTTCAAAAAGTCAATTTGCCGAAGACGTATTTCATCAAAATGTTTGCTTATTACAAACGCGCGGTACAAATTATCCTTTTACTTTGGCAATTCATATCGTCGAGGAAAGTCGCGCAAAATATTATTTAAATACGAAAAATTGTTACACGCTTGCAAAAATCAACTATTTTTGATATAATAATTTAAAAGTTAAAATACCGTAAAATAAAAGATAAAATTATTATGCCAACGATTAAAATACAAGGCGATCGCAAACGACTGCCGCGTAAAGAAATACGCGCATTCAAAAAATTCAGAAACCGATTTTACAGCGGAGATATTTTATATGTTGCCACCGGCGAGTTCGTGACAGACATGCTGTTAAATAAAACTACTCGCTTTGCAAAAAGTCTTGATACGTCGATAATTTATGCGCTTGAAAGCAACGAGCGCATTGCGCAATGTCTTTTAATTATTGCCCCGAATAACGATTTTGCTCAGCTTACTTTTTTCGATTGCCCGCAACATCGACATGGCGTTGCCGACGCAATGATAGATACCGCCAAAAAAGAAACGCTTAGATACGGTTTAAAAAGGTTGGTTGTCGGTCTAAGCGGGCATCTGAGCTACGGAGTAGGAATTTTAAACGAAACCCTGTTAAAGAACTCTTTTGATACAAATTATAACAAAACTTACACGGGGAAATTTTTTAAAAATTTCAAAACGGTAAACACGCTCAGCGCATACCGCTGTAAACTATCCGACGCACGTAAACGCTTAAACACAGTAACGTTTGTCACAACGGGTTTTTCAGTTCGTGAGGCGGATTTTTCTAAGTTCAAAAGCGAATGTGAAATTCTTCGCAATATCTGCGATATGACGATCGGGACGACGTACCTCTACACAACGACTGCCGAAGGACATTTTTACGATTTGCTTAAAGATCTGAAACTCCTGCTTACGGAAGAGAATCTTCTGTTTCTTATGCACGAGGGTAAAGAAGTCGGATTCGTATTCTGGCACCCTGACTTTAACTGTGCGGTAAAATCAGGCTGTCCGTTGACAAAAACAACCTTTGCTTTAAGTTGCATATTCAATAAAAAGAAAATCGACACCGTAAAACTAAACGCCATAGGCGTTTTAAAGGGCTACACGGGGCGGGGCACTATTGCTATTCTGCGCGCCCTCGAAGAGCGGACGAGAAACTTTGAATACATAGAAACTAATTTCGTTTGGGACAACAATATAGAAAGCACACTTATTAACAAGCGGCTTCTCGGCCAATCGTGCCGCAAGTTTTCCGTCTATGAGGAAGAGCTATGATTGTTAAATACGAAAGAGCCGCAGCTCTTACGCCCGATTGGGATAACGCCGTACGCGGAAATTTCTATCTGACACGCGAATTTATCTCCTTTATGGAGAATGCGGACGACAATAAAAAATGCTACTACGCCGTATACTCCGACGGCAAAATCGACACTGTTTTCGAAACTGTTGAACAATCGGAGTTCAACCTCGGTATGTTCACGGGCAAACGCCGCAAAATCAAGGCAACTATGATATACGTCCCCCTTTCCGTAACGAGGGCAGGAATCTCTTACGGAAACTGTTTAGCCGAAGCAGCAGATTTTATACGCAAAATCCCCGGATACAAAGTCTTTTTGAACCTTCCGGACGTAAAAGTCAAAGGCTTTGCAAAGGGTTATACTTGCCCGAAGTGTATCCTGGAAATCAAGTGGAAAACTTTTGACGAGTATCTTGCCGCGCTCCGCAGCAACTACCGTTACCGCTATAAAAAAGCGCTTGCTAAGTCCGCGCCGCTGAAAATCCGTTATTTGAAAAGCGGTGATGAATTTACGGCGGAAATGTACGCGCTTTACGAACAGGTGTACAATAAGTCTCATATAAAAGTCGAAAAACTGACCGACAGATTTTTCCGCGGTAAATTCTTTAAAATTTTTGTTATGGAAGAAAATAACGTGCCGCGAGGTTTTGTTCAACTTATTGCGATCGGAGACGAGCTGGTCTTCGAATTTGTCGGCGTTGATTATTCGGTCAACAATAAGTACGACGTTTATATATCAATGCTTCTTGAAATAGTCCGCTACGGGATAGAGAACGGCTTTAAGACAATCGACTTCGGACAGACGGCGGACGAGGCCAAGTTAAAACTCGGCTGTCGCCACGTCCCCCTCTACGCCCTGCTCGGACACAGCAACCCTATAATCAATTTTGTCTGTAAGCTGCTTGCCCCCAAGCTGCAATGCAAACCTTTTGCGCATAACTTCGACGTCTTTAAAGAGGAAAACTTATGAAAATCCTGCTTGTGCGCGTAAAACCGCACCGCGCCACCGTCAATTTACAAAGCTTTATGATTTGCGAACCGCTTGAACTCGAATACGCTTACTCTGCCTTGACTGCAAGCGGACACGAGACGTATATTCTCGACCTTATAATTGATAAACGAAGTTTTGCATCCGTTCTTAAATCAAAGCAATATGACCTTGTGTGTTTTACCGGGTACATAGTTCACGTCGGAGTAATAAAAGAACACGCCGCAAAGGTTAAAAAACTGCTTCCAAACGCAAAGACGATAGTCGGCGGAGTGCACGCCGAAGTCGTGCCGACCGATTTCGTCTGTCCTGCGATAGACTATATTTTATGGGCGAACGGTCTGCATACTCTTTGCCGCATTGCCGACGGATCTAACCCTGATCAGGAAGCAGGCGTATATTCCGAGGGCAAGACAAAACCCGAAGTTATCCGACTTGAAGACGACATATTCCCCGACAGAAAATCCACTGCGCATTACCGTAAATATTATAATTACATTTTTCATAATCGCTGCGCTACAATCAAAACTTCGTTCGGATGCCCGTTTAAGTGCAGTTTTTGTTTCTGCACCCGCGTTTGTGACTATGCCGTACGAAAGCTTGACAGGGTTATGGACGAACTCGAAACAATCGAAGAAGAAAACATATTTATCGTTGACGACGACTTTACCGCAAGCGACGCCCGCGTCCGCGCGTTTATTGCAGCGTTGGACGAACGGGGCATAAAAAAACATTTTATTGCGTTTTCGCGCGCGGACTTTATCACCGCGCACCCCGAAACCGTAAAACTTTTGTCCGGGCACGGCTTCGACGCATTTTTTATAGGAATAGAATCCTTCCGTGCGGGAGAATTGAATCGCTTCGATAAGCGCACCACCGTAGAACAGAACAGCGCGGCGGTAAAAATACTTGAGGACAACGGTTTACAGTGCTACAGCGGACTTATAGTCGGCGAGGACTGGGATAAACGGGATTTTAACACTCTTATAGACTATCTCAACAGCTTTGATCATCCGCTTGTAAACATTCAACCTATAACACCTATGCCCGGCACGCCGCTTTACGACGAGTATCCACGTAAAGTTGTCATTCCTCGTGAAAGATATGAACTTTGGGATATGGCGCACGTCGTCTTTCTTCCCGAAAAAATGTCGAGACGCAGATACTATTATCATATAGTCCGCGCCTATATAAAAACGAGCGCAAACAAAAAACAACGTAAATTTATTAAACGAAGATACGGAAAGCAAGTGTACCGCAGAGTTTGGCGGGGAGCCGCGCATATCTTCTTTCAATACGTTAAAAAAATGATAAAACCGCAGTAACGAGGATTTAAAAATTATGAATAAAAAAATATTGTTTATTCAACCGACAATTTACGACGATAAAAACAAGCTTGTAAAAAAGCATAAGCAATACTTTGTAGGCCTTGCCCACCCGCTTCTTGCCGCGCTTCTTCCCGAAGGCTGGTCAGCCGAACTCTGTATGGAAATCACCGAAAAAATCCCCTATGATACGGATGCCGACGTGATAGGTATAGGCGGCGTCGGGCACGCGGCAAAGCGTGCAAAAGACATTGCAATAGAGTTTAAAAAACGCGGGAAAATAGTATTTATGGGCGGCCCTATGGTCTCGCTTGTCCCCGAACTAGCCAAAGAATACTGCGACGCCGTAATGATAGGCGACAGCGAGGAAACCATAAAAGAGCTTTGCCACGACATCGAGCGCGGCCAATTAAAGCCATATTACGAAAAGCCGATCACAAGCCTTTCCACCCCTCTCCCCCGCTACGACCTTGTGGTAAACAAGAGAATCGGCGACTTTCTTCCCGTACAAGCAGGACGCGGCTGTCCGAATACCTGTAGTTTCTGCACTATATCCTGTCTTTTCAAAGGAAGGTATATAAGGAGAGACATCGAAGAGGTCGTTAGAGATATAGAATACGTCAAATCTCTCGGTTTTAAAAAATTTCTGCTCGTAGACGACAATATCATAGCAGATCCCGACTATATGCTTGAACTATGCCGCAGAATTAAACCATTGAAAATGAAATGGATGAGCCAGTGCGCCATTCAGATTGCAGATAATCCCGAACTTTTAAAAGCAGTTGCCGAAAGCGGTTGTTACGTATTAAGTTTCGGCTTGGAGAGCATAAATCCCGAAGCTTTAAAGAGCGTGAATAAGACTTGGTGCAATCCCAACGATTATCACAGAATTTTAAAGACGATGAACGACGCGGGAATCGAAATAGCAAGCGAAATGATCGTCGGCCTTGACACAGACACTCCCGAATCTATCAGGGCTACTGCCGAGTTTGTGGAAAAAAGCTCGATAATTGCACCCAAATTCTATTGCCTTACGCCCATTCCCGGGACTCCGTTAAATAGACAAATGAACGAGGCGGGCCGTATCACCGACGATAATGTTTTGGAATACAAGCCGTCTAAATCCGTGCTTAACACCCCCAATATGACAGCCGATCAGGTTACGGAAGAATATTGGAAACTTTACGAGCGGCTGTATTCTATGCGCAATATTTTAAAGCGCACGATATTCAATAAACGTATGCTCAAACGCCCCGGTCAAACCCTGTTTTTCTTCGGCGTAAATATGATTTACCGCGCCCATATTAAACGCCGCGTCGCTCCGAATATTTTATAGTAAGCTTTAATCGTAACAAATTCAGTTTTGGGGCGAAGCCTTTTCTATCAAGAAAAGGCTTCGCCCCAATATTTTTTTATTTGATATTTCCAAAAACCCTGTTAAGGATGGGTAATAAAAAACTTACTGTTACAATAGTGCATATTACTTGCGGTATAACCGCCGTCAAAGATGCCAGAGCATAGGCCCTCATTGCGTCTATGGAAAACCTATAATAAAGCGGAGTTATAATATCATCTAACCCGGTAAAGATAATAGTCATTATACATGCTGCAATTACCAGTATTATATGAATTACTAAATTCAGTTCTTTTTTAAATCTTATACCCAGCAACCCAAACGCCAGAACAAATAAATTGTAATAAACTAAATAAAGAATTATGACGTTGGGGAAAAAGCCGAATATTAAACATCTTAAAAGCGAGAAAGCGTTGGCGACAAACAGTCCCCTTCTTATACCGAAGTAGTACGAAAAACTTAACAGTAACACCGTAACTATTTCAACGCCCGATATTCCGCTTAAAACAATTTGTCCGCCTATCAGCAGGGCAGTAAATACACCGTTAAGCGCGATTTCTTTTGCCGCTCTCATATCAGAAAGTCTGATATGCCCAAATATATATGCAGCCTTCTTTTACTATCAACTCTTCTGCGCCCGAAATTGCCGAACCGTATACCGAATCTTCGTACTCAAACGTACCCCAATCCTGATTGGCATTTTTGGAATCGCTTGTATAAAGCATCCAAAAACTATTTAAAGTATTTGATTTACCATTGATCGTCGTTACCATTCCGTTATTAACAGAATAAGTGAACTCCTGATTATCCTGCAAATAGTCCATAAATTCTTTCAGCGTTTTATTGTTAAAATCGTATGATGAATCCGTCGCTGTAATAATTACGGTATTTTCATCCGCCTTAATCGGCGCTTTGTCTCCGCAAGCGGCTACAAAGCAGCAGACAAATACAGCCAAAACAAACGTTAAAACAGTTAAAAGCTTTTTCATAAGTTTCTCCTTAAAAAAATATCGCGCCCTGAACTTCGGGCACGAAAATAAACGCGTTACCAAACGTCTCCACTGCCCAAGAAAAAGTAACGGTGAATTCAACGGGTAGGCAATCGGACTTTGACCGTAATGACTGTTGCGACGGATTTTCACCGTACTTCCCCTACTTTCAGCAAGAAACCTTGCTACTCGCATTGAATATCTGTTTTTAATAAATTATATATTTTAAAACCGTGTATATTATAGCACAATTATTAAATATTGGCAAGCATAATTCAAATTTATAAAATTAAACAACGACGGTAAATATAATTAACCGCCGTCGTTTTGTCATTATTTACATTTACGACGTTCGAAACATTGTTTACTTTGACCTATTATTATTTCCATTTGCCAAAATGTATTTGTCTATCGACGTCCGTTTTATATTGTTCCAATATTCGTTCTTCGGGATTGGCGTATCCTATACCGATGAAGACAGGTATCATATACGTAGACGGTACCTTCAAATTTTTCTTTAAAACGTCGTGTTCTTTGTTAAGAGGAATCCTAATAGAACAGGATAATCCCTCCGCTGTTGCCGCCAAAAAATGTTCTCAATTACGCACCAAATTGTGGCGAAAGCATTTAACCCCGAAACATATTCGCCGTTTAATTGCTTTGATCTGAACAGCGGAATAATTACATATGGCGCGCTCTTTAACATTGTAAACTGTTTCGGCATAGCGTAACCGTACATTTTTTGACCTAAAGTGATCTGATAAGGTCTCGGCGTATTCAAGTATCTTTTGGCGTCGAATTTATCCGCAACCGTTTTGGCGTATTCAAAGGCATAATCTTTTTCTTCGTCTGTTCTTAATACGATATACTGCCAGTTACGGTTATGATCCCAGGTAGGGGCTCTGTTGCCCGCTTCTAAAATTCTTTTGATGACTTCAAAATCGACCGGCTTATTTAAAAACTCTCTTGTAGTTTTTCGTCTATTAATCGTTTCGTACAGTTCCATTGTTTACTTCTCTTCAATATCCGCGAAACGACGTTCCATATTTTCCGTAATAACAGTCGTTAGCTCTACAAGTTCTTTAATTTTAACAATAGGCATATCAGCCATTGCAAGATTTTCCGCATCGGCCGCAGGTAAAATAATATTCTTTGCATAAGTTCTTCCGCTCTCTGTTAAAACAATGCGCTTATTTCGCCTGTCCTCTTTTACAAGTACATAGGATATATATCCTTGCTTATCTAATCGCGTTACAATGGCGTTTATAGTCTGCTTGTTTACCGACAATCTGTCGCTCATTGCCTTTTGCGTACACCCTTCGGGCGCAAACCATAGAATATCCAAAACAAACAGTTCGTTGACGGTCAAACCGTGCATCTTGGCGCACCTGGCGTAAACTGCGACCTGCCTGTCCCGCAACCTGCAATACGCGTTCACTAAATCGTTAATCTCTTTTCCCGCAATCATAAGATCTCCTTTTAGTATAATATCATAAAGTCCAATATCATACTAATTATAATATATTATTTTTGTTTTGTCAATATTTAAGCGCAGTAAACATTACATAGAAAACTTCATATTATAAAGTAGAACATAATTTTCTTACAACTTAATATTTCCATATAATATTTATCTTTAATTACTACATATTGCGCTCCCTTCAAGGGGGCAGTATGTAGTATTTTTTTAGGAGCTTAAATATTATGGAAATATCCAATCAATCGAACGTTACTTACAATGCGGTAGCGCCCGGCAAACCCGGAACTCCCGGCAGTCTTGCAAGCAATACCGTTAATACCGAGGTATTGTCTTATTCTATATCCAAAGTAAGCAGTAGCGACAAAACTATGGCCAAAGAGGGCGAAACCGTCCACAACACGATCACTATCACAAACAATTCGAGTACAAAATTAATTTATACCTTTATTTCCAATCCTACGCCGGAAGGCGCAAGTTACGTTGCAGAAAGCGTAAAAGTCAACGGCGTCGTACAGGCGAATAAAGACCTTATAACGGGATTCTTTCTCCCCGATTTAAACCCCGGCGAAACCCTCACCATTGAATACGATATGCAAATAAACAGCCCTTCGGAGAAGTCGCAAATAACCGACACTTCCGAATTTCAATATATCGTAAAGGATCCCGTAAGGGGCGACGTAAGGTTTGCCGAATATACCGATCCCATTTTAATAACCGTCATTACCGCCAAACTGAGCGTTGTAAAGAGCGTAGATAAAGCTTTTGCGGTCAAAGGCGAAACGTTAACCTATACGATTACGTTTACCAATGAAGGCAATATCGACATAGACGATATTTATTTTACGGACAACATTCCCCAAGGCACCACATTTGTGGAAAATTCCGTATACAACAACGGCGTCAACGTCCCCTATCGTCCCGACATCGGATATAACATACCAAACTTAACTCCCAAGCAAACCGCAACTACCAGTTTCCAGGTTAAAATAGATTAATTAAGAGGTAAGTTATGTTAATACCGAATAAATTGAACGTAACTTACAGCGCTACGTTGCCGAACGGCAAAAAGGTGTCTGAAAACGCGGAAAGCAACACCGTAACCACGGAAATTTTAACTTATTCCGTTACAAAAACAATCAACACGGATAAAACGACCTTAAAAGTCGGTGAAACGTCACACAGCACAGTGACCGTAACAAATAATTGCTCGGCAAAAATGTTGGGTAGTTTCTTTATTATACCGCAGCCCCAAGGCGCAAGCTACGTCAAGGGAAGCGTAAAAATAAACGGAGTCGCATACCCCTCTTACAACCCTGTAAAAGGCTTTGCTCTCCCAGACCTGGATCCAAGCCAAACTATCGTAATAGAATATGATTTAAGAGCGGACGAACCGACGCCTGCGCCCATTACGCACTTTGCAACTTTGAAATATGCCGTCAAAGATCCTGTGCGAGGCAGTGTAAATTACTCCGAAAATACCGATAGCCTTGCGTTAAAAGTTGTCTCCGATGAGATAAGCGTTGTTAAGACCGTAGATAAGTTATATGCGGTTAAAGGCGAAAGACTGCACTATACGGTTACAATCACAAATACGGGTAACATAACTAAAACCGATTTGATATTCAGAGATCCCATCCCCGACGGCGTAACGTTTGTAGCAAACAGTATTAAGATCGACGGAATTAATTATGCTATCTATAATCCCGAAACCGGTTTTGTACTCCGCGATTTATCGCCGGACGAAAAGCTTACCGTCGAATTTGACGTAACGGTGAATTAAAATGAAGACAATAACCAATATCGCGAATATAACGGATAATTCCGGAGACTCTATTACAATTTACAGTAACGCGGTCCAGACCTTTATCAGGCCGCTTAACGATTACAGAATAATAGTTTACGATAAAAACATTTACATTTACGGTTACGACTACCGTTGCCGTAATTGTTGCAACGGATTTGATTGTTGTGATTGTTATGAATGTTACAATAATTTTTTCTGTTGTTAAAATTAAACGGCGGACGCAAATAAGCGCGTCCGCCGTATTAATTATATAATTTTTTAATTAGGGAAAATACAAAAAATCAAATCTTCCAAATGTCTTCGGCGTATTCCTTTATAGTTCTGTCCGACGAAAAGTAAGCGGAATTTGCCGTATTTATCAACTGCTTTTTTGCAAACTCTTTTTTATCGGAGTAATCTTCACAGACCTTGACAAGCGTTTTTACATAGCTATCCAAATCGAACAATACAAAATAATTGTCTGGACTGTGCCAATTTGCCCCCGTCGTAAGGCTGTCGTAAAGTTCCTTAAATTCGCCCGTGCCCTCGTCTGAAAACGTACCGTCTATAAGGCTTTCAACCGCTCTTTTATGATCGGCGTCCGACAAATAGAGATTGGGGACGTACCCTTCTTCTTTTAACTTTATAAGCTCCTCGACGGTAGCTCCGAAGATGTAATTATTTTCTTTTCCCGCTTTTTCGACGATCTCTATATTCGCCCCGTCCATCGTTCCGCACGTTACGGCGCCGTTCATCATAAACTTCATATTGCCCGTGCCGCTCGCTTCAAGTCCCGCCGTAGAGACCTGCAAGGAAACGTCCGTACCCGCAACTATCTTTTCCGCATAGGATACGTTGTAGTTTTGCACGAACACGACTTTAAGTTTATTGCACGTCTGCTCGTCGGAATTGATCTTTTTTGCGATCTCGTTTATGAACTTTATTATCGCCTTGGCCCTTTTGTATGCGGGCGCGCTCTTCGCCCCGAAAATGAAAACGGACGGGGCGATGTCTTTCAACCTGCCGCTCTTGATGCCGTAATAGAGTTCAAGCACGGCGAACGCAGTCATCAACTGTCTCTTGTACTCGTGCAACCTCTTTACCTGTGCAAACACAAGAAAATCCGCAGGAATGTCTACTCCCTCTTTCTGCGCTATGTATTTTAAAAGCTGTTCTTTTTTGATTTGCTTGACCTGAATAAATTCTTTTACCGTATCGTCGGTAAAGCCGTTTAACCTATCCAAATCAGTAATATCAGATCTCCACTTAACGCCTATGGTTTTATCCAAAAGCAACGACAGCTCTCTGTTGCAAAGTTCCAGCCAACGTCGATGCGTTATGCCGTTAGTCTTGTTCTGAAGCTTGTTCGGGTAAAATTTATGAGCGGTGGCAAACAAATTGCTTTTTAATATTTCGGTATGCAGGGCGGCCACGCCGTTTACTGTTTTGGCGACGTACACGGCAAGGTTAGCCATATAAAATCTACCGCCCGAATATATCGCCATTTCAGCCGCCTGCTCCTTACTGCAACCAAGCGTCTGATATTCCCGCATAGCGTAAACGCCTATTCTCACCATAATATCGGCTATATCGGGCAAGATCTTTTTTACGTATTCTTCACTCCAACACTCCAAAGCTTCGGGCAGGATAGTATGATTAGTATAGGCAAAAGTGCGTTTTGCAAGACTTAACGCATTAGCAAAAGGCATACGGTAGTTGTTTGTAAGCAGTCTTATAAACTCGGCTATGGCGATAACGGGATGAGTGTCGTTTAACTGGATAACGTTATAATCGGGGAATTTATCGAAATTCTTACCGTGCTGTTTGACAAATCCGTCCAAAAGCTCGCCTACCGCCGCCGCGGAAAAGAAATATTCTTGACGAAGGCGCAAAATTTTACCTTCCTCAGTATCGTCCGCAGGATATAGGTATTCGCTTATTTTTTCCGCCTCCTCGCTTCCTTCGGCCTGAAATAAACGTAATCTGTTTATTTTTTTACCGAATACGGGCATATCGTATGGAACCGCATAAACTTTCATATCGGCAAATTCTATAAGCCGTTTTTCATCTTCGCGGCGAATTGACCACGGATCACCGAACCTCTGCCAATCGTCGGGCAATTCAACCTGAAATCCGTTTTCTATCGCCTGCTTGAAAAGTCCGTATTTATAACGTATTCCGTAGCCGTGAAGCGGTAACCCCAATCCTGCGGCCGAATCGAGAAAGCAAGCCGCCAATCTTCCCAAGCCTCCGTTGCCGAGCGCAGCATCCTCTATTTCTTCGAATACGTTTATATCAAGTCCCTTTTTAGCAAGTATCTCCCTGGTTTCTTCAAGAACGCCCAGTTCCAACAGATTATTATAAAAACTGCGGCCAATCAAAAACTCCATTGAAAGATAGTAAGCGTTTCTGCCTTGGCAAGGTTTATCACCTTCTAACCCGCACTCCATTGCAAGCGCCGAAATCTCGTTGTATAATTCTACGACCGTCTTGCCTCTTGTTTCAAGCTCTTTTAATTTTTCAGTAAACTTAAATTTGTCCATTGTCTCACCTTGTAGAATCGTATATTGTCAAATTATCTTTATATCTCTTTCACTTTCGGCAATGCCTATTTTATCCATATCGGGCGCAAGGAAAATATCCCCGACGTATTCTTTATCCGTCTTGACGTAAACGGTATTTTCGCCCACGGCGCATTTTAAAAATATATCTTTGCCGTAATCCAAGATCCTATTGACGCAAGCGGGAATTCCGCTGTCTGATACCGAAATATCGTAAATCCCGCACTCCATTTTAAATTGCGAAGTAACCGCCTTTTTTACGCCCAGTGCAGAAAAGATTTTTTGCGCCGCCTCATCCGACGCAGCGAAAAACACGTCTTCGGTCAAAAATCCAAACTCTATCATCTTCTTGTTTTTTACTTTGCCGTTTTGCTCTATGCTGCGCCTTGTCTTGCGTTTTATAAACGAACAGTCAAAACTGTTGACTTCGGGAATGGGCTGTATAACCTTTTCACCGTCCGCAATAACTGTGATCTTTTTGAAATCTATGCCGATATTGACAGTACTGCTTTCAACTTTTTCGCGCGATAAAGCAAAAAGCCTGTTGCCGTTAATAGACATAGAAAGCAGATATACGCCGTTTATATACTCGCAAGATAATACTTCCGCTTTTAGTTCTCCGTCCAAAGTAACCGCATTCAAAGGCAATAGCAATTCACCTTTAGCATCAACGCATTTGACAGCGGAAGGCAAATCGAATGAAGCATTATGGAATATCAGCTTTCCGTCTTTTACCTGACAGTCGAGGTAGTTGTACTCGGGTATACGCGGCATAACCGACCGCTCGGTTTCTTTATCGAATAAATGAACTTTGCCTATATCGAGCGCTACTTTCACCACGTCGCCAGCATTGATTTCCCGTCCGCCGTCGTCTTTTATGATAATTCTGGACTCGCCCGCGCCTTCTTCTCCGCCGCACAGCTCCCCGTAAATGAGCGTTTCGCTTCCAAGCTCCTCCTTGTGCGAAACTACAACGTCTATGACCGCGCAGTCTTTACCCGCATTATCGACTACAGAAATGTCCTCCGCGCGTAAACCTATGTAAACCTTGGTCTTTCCGTCAAGGATCGAAGGCTTTGCTTTATACAGCATCGAATAGGGCGCTTTGATCTCTGCATTTGAACGGTCGAATTTAATAATTACAAACTCACCGTCCTTTTTAAGCGTGCCCTCGAAGAAACTCATCTGCGGCGTTCCTATAAATCCCGCGACGAATTTATTTGCAGGATAGTTGTATAAATTTTTGGGAGTGTCTATCTGCTGCACGTAACCGTTCTTCATAACGACTATACGCGTACCCATTGTCATAGCTTCGACCTGATCGTGCGTTACGTAGATAAAAGTAGTTCCCAATTTTTTATAAAGCTTGGAAATTTCCGCCCTCATCTGCGTTCTCAATTTTGCGTCGAGGTTGGAAAGCGGTTCGTCCAACAGCATTACTTTTGGCTCCCGCACGATCGCCCTACCGAGCGCCACCCTCTGTCTTTGACCGCCCGACATCTCTTTAGGCTTTTTATTCAGATATTCGGTTATGCCCAAAATTTCGGCAGCCTCGACCACTTTGTTATGAATTTCGTCCTTTGGCAGTTTTCTTAGTCTGAGTCCGAAAGCAATATTTTCATAAACGGTCATATGTGGATAAAGAGCGTAATTTTGGAAAACCATAGCTATGTCCCTGTCTTTGGGTTCCATATCGTTTACTACGGTGTCCCCTATTTTAAGTTCGCCCGCCGAAATATCCTCCAACCCCGCTATCATTCTAAGCGTCGTGGATTTTCCGCAGCCCGAAGGTCCGACGAACACTATAAATTCTTTATCCGCTATATCCATATTGAAGTCGTTTACCGCTTTCGTGCCGTTCGGATATACTTTATAGATATGTTTTAAACTTACGTTAGCCATTTTAATTCACCTCTTAACCCTTTACGGAGCCTCCCGTCACGCCCTCAACGTAGTAACGCTGCAACCAGATAAACAGAGCAGTTATAGGTATTGAAACCACAACCGCCGCGGCGCAGAACACCGTGAAGTATTCGCCCGCAAGTACGGAGTTGTCAAGCCAGGACTTCATTCCCACTGCAACCGTATATTTGTCGGGATCGCCGAGCATTATGAACGACGAGAACATATACTCGCCCCAAGGCGCTATAAACGCCGTCAATATCGTGTAGATAATTATGGGCTTTGCCAGCGGCAGAATTATTTTCACGAATACCGTGTGACGGCTTGCACCGTCAATGCGGGCGGCTTCGTCCAACGATTTAGGTATAGTATCGAAGAAACCTTTACATATGTAGTACTGCATTGCCGAGCTTGCGGAATAAACCAACATCAACCCTATCAGATTTTGCGTAAGATTTATTTCTTTCAATACGAAGTACACCGCCGTCATCGACAAAAATCCGGGGAACATTCCGAGGATAAGCATTACGTTCATAAGCGGTTTTCGCATTTTAAAACGAAGCCGCGACAGAGCGTAACTCGTCATAAGCACGATGACTGTCTGAAATACCGTTACAACTACGGAAACAAGCATTGTATTACCATACCAGGTCATAAACTTGGTTTCGGTGAAAAGTTTTACGTAATTGTCGAACGTCCACTGCTTGGGAAACAGCGTATCGGCCGCCATTCCCGAATTACTGCTGAAAGACTGAATCACAAGGATAAAAAACGGTATGAGCCAGACGAGAGAGATCAATATTAAAACCGCGTAAATTATGACAAGCGTTGCGCGCTCTCTGCCCTTCTTGCTCGCAAATTTTTTATTTTCCATTACATAAAATCCTCCTCGTTTTTAACCGATTTGGAACGGTTGTAAAGTATGAGCGAAAGCACCGCGACGATCACGAAAGTAAATATACCTATTACCGAAGCAAGACCGTATTGGCTTTCGCTTACCGTAAGCTTGTAGAGCCAGGTTATCAACAGATCCGTTTTGCCCGCATAAAGCATATCCATAGTCGAAGGAGTGCCGCCAGTAAGCAGGAAAATCACGTTAAAGTTGTTAAGATTTCCTATAAACTGCGTAATAAGGTACGGCGTGGTTATATGCAGCATATAGGGGAGCGTTATCTTCATATACGCCCTTACGGGGCTTGCCCCGTCTATACGCGCCGACTCGTAGAGATCCTCTGGGATGTTCATTAAAATACCCGTGCATATAAGCATAGAATAGGGAATACCTATCCAGATATTTACCACTATTATCGTGATCCTTGCCATAGTACCGTTGGTAAGAAAGGGTATCGGATTGCTTATCCAACCGAGATTTATCAGTATATTGTTGAAAAGCCCCTTGTCGTCAAGAAGTTGCGACATAAACATGAGCGAGACGAATTGCGGAACCGCTATCGTCATAACCAGGATCGTGCGGAATATCTTCTTTCCCCTGACTCCCTTTTTGTTTATCAGAATTGCGACTATCATTCCCAATATATAGTTGGTAAAGGTTGCAAATATCGCCCAAACAATAGTCCAAAGCAAAACTTCGCCAAACGTATACGCAAATACCTTGCTGTTTGCCGAAACTCCGCCGCCCAAGACGTTGACAAAGTTATCCATACCAACCCATTGGAACAATTCCTTGGGCGGATAGTGTACCTTGTCGAAGTTGGTAAACGCAATAAATATCATAAAGAATATGGGCAAGATCGTAAACACGATCAATCCCAAAAGCGGGACAGACAGCAGCGATTTATGATAATTTTCGTTTGCATAAGAGCGCAATTCGTCCTTGACGGTGGGCAATTTGAGCTTGGCTTCGGAAAGCTGTTGCATAAGGAAACTGCCCTTCACGTTCTGATACCACACGTAGATAAACCCCGCCATAATGAACAGAGTAAGCAAGGAATAGAGCAATATCAGCAAGCTGTTGTCGTAATACTTGTACGTATAGCTTCCCAACGCGTCGTCCCATACCTCAACCCGGGCGATTTCGCCTAAGCTCCCCATCTTAGAAAGGTACTTCCAGCCGAAAAGCGCCATATACAAGATGAAGAGAACTTCGAATACGAGATAAAGTATGCCGCGCAGGTATTGCTTTCTTGCTATGAGTCCGAAACCCATTACGCCGAAAGACGACCGTGTTTTCCAATCTCCGTCTCTTGCCGCCTTGCCGATATTTATAAAAATACCGGCAAAAGCAAGCCAAAGTTTATATAATTTTTTCGGGATCGCCTTAAAAAATGCCGCAAAAGCCGTCGGTAAACGCTTGAAAAAGCCCTTGAAGTTAAACCAAAACTTTTCCGGCGGCGACATTTTCAGATATTCAAGATCCATAACTCCCACTCCAAAATTTTAGTTTATAGACGACTTCATCAAATTTACCATAGTATCGAGCTGTTGCTTATACGTTAATTTGCCGCCCGCTCCGGTTTCATTAAGCAATTTATCGAGTATGTTGAGGCCGTAAGACTTTAACGGCTCCCAAAAATTCGCAGGGACGGAAACTTGTTCCACCGCAAAGGCGTTCTGACTCTTGAGCGCTTTGACGGTAACGTCGTTTTTAACCACATCAAGCTCTGCTACGGCTTTGTTGGTAGGTCCCAACAGATGTTTTTCAAAGCGCAGCTTTTGCATAGCTTCGCTTGAAAGGAACTGCGCAAGCTTGTGCGCCTCGGCAGGAGTGGTACAGTGTGAATTTACGCCTATAAGCTTATAACCTTCAAAAGACTTTATCTGTACCGTTTCGCCGTCGACCGTAACGGTAGGAAGTTTGCTAACCCCGTAATTTTCTCCAAGCTTGGTCTGCAATGACTTAGCAAGCCAAGGTCCAGTAACCGCTACCGCCATTTTGCCGGCATTGAAATTATCGGTTATAGTGCTGTTTCTGATATTTTTTCCGTAAAGCGCTTTACTGTTCGCAAGTTTGTCCATAGCCTTTGAAGCTTTTACACCCGCTTCGCCGTTAAAGCCTTCCAGCCCGACTTCCGTTTCCTTATAGTTTTTATCGTAGTCGTATTCCACGCTGTATTCGCAACCAAAAGTGAAGAACCAGCCCGCCGTATACCAAGGCACGTCAAGCGGCCATCCTATTTCCTTATTTTTACTTTCGCAGGCCTCGATAATTCCTTCAAGAGTTGTTGCCTGCTCGTCGGTAACTACAGATTTATCGTATATCAAAAAGCATCCGTTGTCCGTATACGGATAGCCGTAAACTTCTTCTTTATCCGTACCGTATCTTACCGAGCCCGCCGCAACCGAATCGGCGCTGTTGTTTTCCTTTATCATTTCAAGATAACTGCCGCCGATTCTCGCCAACACGCCCACGCGCAAAAGCGGAATGAGTTGGTCGTTGGAATAGCAGAACACGTCTGCGGCCGCCGAAGGATCCTGTCCGACGATACTGTAAGCCATATCCTCTTCACAGTTACCGACTTTGATGTCGTATTTTTTATCGGGATTGGCTTTTTTGAACTCCTCTACCATTTCAATAAGCGTCGCCTCCTGACTTGCAGATCCCCAAACGGTCAGTTTTACCACGTCAGAGTCGTTCGAACCTCCGCAACCCGCTATAGCGCCGACGCCGAGCAAACCGCAAATAAGCAATGATGTAATACGTTTTTTCATAAAATCTTCCTCCTGATCTTATAAGTTATTTTTTACGACGACAGCCCCGTTACCGGAAATTCTGTCCGTCTTATAATTGAGTTTAAACAGCGTTTCACCGCTCGTTAAAAGCCTTTTGGCCCTGCCGCCCGTATTGAAGTACGCCGTTATTTTCTCGTCGTTTTTAGTCCTTACTATTTTTAGTAAACCGCCTTCCGACGAAATTTCCGTCCGCCCGCCGCAAAGCGCGCTCTGTCGCTTTAACGCGATGATCTGTCCGTACGCCTCCGCATAGCTCTCGCTGCGGCCTGTAAAATTCCAATCGAAGGTTTTGCGGCAATCGGGATCGCCCGCGCCGTCCAAAGGCAGTTCGGTGCCGTAAAATATACAGGGCATTCCCGGATACATCACCATTGCGCAAAGGGCGCACAAAACTTTGTCGTAATTACCGCCGGCAAAGCGAAGAAAGCGGGGCGTATCGTGATTGTCCAAAAAGTTGAGCGCCATCGCGTTGGCCTGTTCGGTATTTTTCATAAGCAAAGCGTTCATTCTGTCTGACGCGCTCTTTGCCGTAATAGGCTCGGCCCCGAAAAGATCTACAAGTATTTTTTGCAGCTTGTAGTTCATAATGCCGTCCATTTGATCGCCTTTAAGCCAGTGTTCGTTCTCGTGCCATATCTCGCCCAATATCAGCGCTTGCGGATATTTATGCTTTACTGCCTTGCGAAGCTGCCTCCACATTTCGTGCGATATTTCGTCGGCTACGTCAAGCCGCAAGCCGTCAAATCCCATATCGAGATAGGCAAGCGCTGTATCGATAAGATATTTGCGCGTGTCCGCGTCGTTTGTATTCCACTTGGGCATATATTTGCAATCGGCAAAGTACGCGTAATTTCCCTTTTCCACGTCCGGGAAATCCCCTTCTATTATGAAGCAGTCGTAAAACTCAGACTTATATCCCTTTTCTATGACGTCGCAAAAGCGGGCGTGACTTATATCGCAGTGATTGAATACCGTATCGATGATAATTTTTATGCCGCGGGCGTGCGCCGAAGCAATGAGAGCCTTCAACTTATCATTTCCGCCGAATTGCGGATCGACCGTAAGATAGTCCGCAACGTTGTATTTATGATTTGTCGGAGAGAGAAATACGGGCGTCAAATATATGGCGTTTATGCCCATATCCTTTAAATAAGGCAATTTTTCTTCGACACCGACAAGATCGCCTCCCGTAAAAGAGTATCTGTCTATTTCCCCGTCCCAACGGGTATTTATATAAGTTTGGTCCTTTTCGGTATCGCCGCGGGCAAATCTGTCCACAAAAATCTGATAAAAGACAGCTTCCTGCGCCCAGTCGACAACAGGCATTACGTCCACGGGGTTGACAAACGCAAACTGGAAAAACGTATAATAGGCCCGCTCGAAGTCGTAGTCCGAAGTCAGACCTTCCTCTGAAAAGAAATAGACTTTGTCCCCTTCGGTAATGCGGAAAATATATGCAAACCGCGCGTCGGCAAGCTTTAGATCGGCCCTGTAATAGGCAAAAATCCCGTCGTCCGCGCACTTTTTCATAGTGACCGCAAACCTGTTTTCCGTAAAGGCGTATTTATTGTTATAAAGCGTTTCGACCGTGAGCGCGTCGTTTGCGGCCGCGCGTAAGATTACCGTTAAGCCGTTGTCCTTTGAAGCATACGCAAACCTGCTTTCGGGCTGATGTAATAGAGCGTATCTGTTCATAATTTTTACTTTACAAGCACGGTATGCACAATACCCTGCACCCTTTCGGTCGCCTTATTGAAGCAGTCGATAAGCGCGTCTATCTTTGTCTGAGTATTCGAGGGAACCAAAAGCGCCTTCCTGCCGAATATCTCGGCAACTTCGCATAGCGAGGCGTTTACGGTAACTATGTTGCCCTCAGGCAGCTCCTTGACGTCGTTTCCGTCGAGAAATACGACGTCCTTCGCAAGCTCCCTTATCTCCTGTTTCAAGGTTTCGTTGTACATGTCCAAAAGCACTACGGAAAAATTATCCTTACCGAACTCCCTCTCCCCGCACTTTATGACATTTGAAAAGTCCTGATAAATCTGGAAGAAAAGCTCGTCGCAGATCTTGCCGTCCACGGAAATAAAAGGCACGAAATTTTCCTTAGCCAGTCTGCGGAATTTTTCCTCCTCCATTCCGACGCAGATAATTGCGTCGGCGGTGTCCACCTTTGTTTCTTCGAGATAAGTGCGCATTATAAGGTTAAAACCGAACCTTTCGAAAGTTTTGCCTAACAGCCTCAAAAAGTCGTAACTTTCCGCCTTTTGAAAAATCGTTTTATGCTTTTCCATCAATATGATTATGTTGCGGCTCTTACTAAGCGCAAACGACTGCGCAAGCCTTGACGGGCGGAAGTTATAAAGGTTTACTATCTGTAAAACTTTACGCTTCGTTTCCTGCGTGTACCTTTCCTCGTGAATACCGTTTATTATGTACGACACCGTTGCCACGGAAACGTTGGCAAAGCGCGCTATGTCTTTTATAGTTATCTTTTCCATATCATAAGTTATGCCCGACAGGCTCTCCCCCAGTTTTAAAGGGGGAGAGCCTATTTCGGGTAATCAGTCTTTGGGCTGCATATAAATAGTCATAGTTCCGCCCGCGTCGTAGAATTTTATATAAATTTTATAGTGTGCGGATTTTTGCGCCGTGCAGATGACCTTGTCTTCCGAAGCGGCTTTTTCAAGGTAGTCCGAAGTACTGTTATTCTCCTCCGCGCTTGTTTCAAGCGTAATGGTACTCTTGCCGTTGATAACAACGGGAGCCTGCTCGGGCTTATCCGAACCCTCTATACCAGCTGTGAACACGGTAATCTCATCACCGGGATTTAACTCGAACCAGTCGTTATAGAGCTGCACGGGTGCGCCGTAACCGAGATCGTATGCATTGGGAACGTCCGTTCCGGCGACGGTTAATGTTACTATTTCACTCTCGCCCGTAGACGCGCGTTTTATAGACATATAATGCTTGGATAAGACTTCGGGAACGTCGCCGGGATCTATCGGATCTCCGCGTTGAGAGAGATCTGCGCGCCAATCCGCGTATAGAAAAGTCGTCTCCGAAAGATCGGGCATCTTATCAAAATACGTTACAGTCGCGTCAACGATGGTCCACCAACCGTTAAACGAATAGTCATTGCCGTCCTTATCCTTTCTGTCGCTTGACGGCAAAGGAAGCGATTCCCCCTCAGCCAGCGTACAGAGATAAGCGTTTTCAGTGAATATCGCAAGGCACTCGTCGTCGTTCAATTTTTTCGCGCCTTCTGTCACGGTATTTTCAACTTTTTCGCCCGCCGACATGTACGTGCCGGGGACAAGATAAACGGAATTGGTCTTTACGGACGCGCCCTGCGACGTATCCGCAACGCTCACGCCGGCCGTAGCGCCCGCGCCGCCTATCAAGAGTACACTTGTAAGAGCCAAAGCTAAAATCTTTTTCATTACAGTTCCTCCTTATTTAACCTTGTAAATCTGCATAGACATAGACGGAACTCTTCCCGAACCCGTCATACCGTTGCCGTACAGAAGCCGTGCGCCGCTGGGTACCGCATAGTTGCAAACAGCGTCGTTGGCGGTTGCGTTTACGTAAACGAGTATTTCGTTCTTATCGTCGCAAACGGAATAGCATATTACCGCGCCCGCCGTATAGCGGTTTACAACTTTGCCTCGGGAAAGAACGGGATTTTCCTTACGGATACGTATTAGCGATTTATACGAGTTAAGTATGGAGCCGTTGTCCGCGCGCTGTTCGGCAACTCCGTCAAGCTGCTTATTGAGCGGATCCCAAGTCATCGTATAATTGTTGAAACCGATAAGATAGTTGCAGTTATTTTTGCTGCCGTCCAATTCCTTGGTCCACTTCATAGGCTGACGGCACCACCTGTCCTCGTGGCCTGCGCCGTCGCCCGCGGGATTGGCGGCCTTTGTGCCGAACATACCCAACTCGTCGCCGTTGTATATCCAGGTAAGTCCGGGAACGGTAAGGCTCATTCCTCCCCAAAGCTTGGCTAAATTCTCCGATAAAGTCCAATTTGCGTCGCCGCGCTTAGCCGTAAGAGGAACGCCCGCGTCGGTCTTGAACAACTTATCGCGCGCTCTCTGAACGTCGTGGTTGGAAGTGAATACACCGTCTATATAGTCCTTTCTGTACAGCGAGAAGTCGAACTGCGCCGCAGCGTATTGGTTCATAACTTTCTTCGCGCTGTCGCTCCTGCCCGTCGAAGTGGTTGAGGTCGCAATGCCGTTGAGAGCATATGTCGTATCATAGTACCAGTTAAAGTTAAATTGAGAATCCAACCCCTCGTACATACCGGCAAGCTTCATAGGATCGCCGTTAAAGTTTTCACCCAAAAGCAACGCGTTGGGATAGGTTGCTTTCAATTTTGCGTTGAACTCCGTGAAGAAGTGTGCGTTCTTCTTCATATCGAAGGAATAATCGCCCGTAGCGGAAATATCCGTTACTACGCTGTCGGAGCTGTCGCGGCTCTCGTTAGCCATATAAATGTGCTTTACCGCGTCGAGACGGAAACCGTCGAGGCCGAAGCTCATCCAGTAGAGAGCAACGTCCAGAATCGCGTCGCGCGTAGCCTGATAGTCGAAGTTAAGCTCGGGCATAGTCGAACCGAAACTTGAAT
The DNA here is from genome assembly GCA_910588645.1 of uncultured Christensenellaceae bacterium. Classification (GTDB taxonomy): domain Bacteria; phylum Bacillota; class Clostridia; order Christensenellales; family Borkfalkiaceae; genus Coproplasma. Next base: position 88,572 of record CAJUOY010000001.1, on the reverse strand, counting down.
AGAAATAATATCCGTTCGAATCCTTGAACCACTGCGCCTTTGCGGCGGGATTCTTTATCGACTGCACGTACTCTTCATTTTGCCAGGTATAAAAATTGCGGTAATCTATTTCTTTTTTAGTTCCGTCGGGAAGAGTTATGGTTTCCTTGACAAGATTTTGCGATTTTACAAACCAAGGATTGGAAGGCGACGTATGATTCAAAACGAAGTCCATAAGAACTTTCATTCCCCTGCCGTGCGCCTTGTATAATAGTTCGCGGTAGTCGTCGAGCGTTCCGAACCTCGGATCTACCGTAAAGTAATCCATTATGTCGTACCCGTGGTAGGAATTGGAGGTCTGGAAAGGCGTCAGCCAAAGCGTGTCTACGCCCAGTTCGTCGAGATAGTCTAGATTGTTTATAACTCCCCTTAAATCGCCCATACCGTCGCCGTCGCTGTCGGCAAAGGAAGCTATGAATACCTGATAACCCACGCTGTTTTCTTCCCAGCCCTCGGCAACCGCCTGCTGTTTATAAACGTTACCCTTATTCGATACAACGTCGTACTTTGTAACGGCCGAGCCGGGTTCGATTCCCTCGTACGGATCGTCCACTTCGAAATTTGTGAAAGTCGCAGAACCCGCTCCCACGGAACCCTGCATTACAAACCAGTGATAATCGCCCTTGTCGCGCTTGGCGTCTTCGAGTACGACGTACACGTCGCCGCCGTCGTTAACCCAAAAGCCCGTGCCGTTTATACGGCTGTCGGCCGAATATACCTGAATTCCAAGTCTCCACGCGCCGCTGTAGTTGATGGTAAGCCCCTTATTGTCGCGGGTAGCCTCATCCCAGCCGCCGTCGTTATAAGTCGCCTTTAAATCTATATCGTATACTGCGCCGGACTCGTCTATCTTCATGGGATAGAACGCTCTGCCCTCGCTGTTTGTAGGAAAGTACTCCCACGTCCACAGGCCCCAGTCGCCGTAAACTTCGGAATCGATCTGTTTTGAATAATCGGGAGCAGGGGCGGAATTTACGGTGCCGTTTTCCGAAGCGGAATGCGCGCCGCGCAAATAATGTATGTATAAGTGGTCGGCTTCGCCCCAGGTAAGATTTTCCTCGTAACGCTTTGCCGTATCCGCGTCAACCGACGCATTCCACACTGCCTTCAAAGTCAAATTCGAGCTGACGGTATCCAACGTAAAATCCCATTCGTCGGCGCCGTTGTACCAGCCCAAAAGCGTATGTCCGTCCCAAGCGTCTATCGTGGGCTGAACAACTTTTTCACCGGCCTTTACCTTCTGACTTTCGGGAGCGGACACTCCCGCGGCGCTCGCCTCTGCGCCTACGTCGAACGAGACGGTGTATTCCGGATTAATTTCGGGATCGCTACAAGCGGTTACGGATAAAACCGTGCATAAAAGCAAAACAACCGCAATTATAACGCTAAAAAAGCTTTTCTTTTTCATAATGTCCTCACAATGTTAATTAACCGTTTAACATTTTAAACGCTTCCGGACCTTGAAAGCCCGAAAGAATTTTACTCCAAGGCCCTGCCTTACGGCAGAGCCTTGAAAGCAAGTTTTTTATTTACGAATTAACTTTTATGCCTCTGCGGCGACAAAAGTTACCGTCAATTTAGCGGTTTCCGCATTGTAAGAGAAAGTATAAGTTCCCGCCGCTACTGTCGTAAAGTTAAAGCCTTTGATATCTACGCAATCGATACCTTCGGCAAGATGTCCGCTCTGAATGAATTTATCGCCTGCCGATACGTTGCCGGTTTCAACGCCGACTTTGGTAGAATAGAACATAAACTCGTCGTTCGCTTCCATAGCGATAGTCATTTCGTATATACCGGAACCGGCTGCCGTTTCCTTTAATTCGTGAGCGTCGTCTTTGAGTTCCTGCCAGTTATTGGTAACATTTTTACCCTTAATATAATAGTGAAGAACCGTTTCTTCAACGTTCAAATTGGGTTCTACGTCGTCCGCAGGCGTAATTACGAATACGGGTTTTTCGCCGCTGTCGTCGATAGTGATCGTATATTGTCCTGCCGCAATAACTTTTACGTTGTTGCCGGGGATTTCAGTATAGCCTTCGGCTTTGCCTTCCGCCATCCTATAATATGAAGCCGCGCCGTATTCCCAAATTGCGCCGCCCGTTGCACTGTCTTTGCAGCCTACAACCTGGAACTCCGATCCCTGTGCAAGTGTTACGGTAAGCCCCTTAGCAGGATCGATATACATGTCTTCCTTGACGTCCCAAGCGCCGCCCGCGAAGCTGCCGGCAAGATAGTAACCGCCCTTTACAAACTTATCTTCTACGGGAGCGGGTTCAAGTCCCTCTGCGGGAGTGAATACAAACTTGATATCCTCACCTGTTCCCACTATGTTTACCGTATACTCGCCTGCCGCAAGTACTTTTGCATTGCCAGAACCGCTTACGCTTGCAAAGTTAAGATAACCCGCAGCATCGTCCTTAACGGCATAATATTTGGGATCGTTGTATTTCCAACCTCTGTTATCGCCCTCGGCAACGTCAAGACATTCAACGATCTTAAAATCGGCGTCTGCCGAAAGATTAACGGTAATTCCGTTCTCGGGATCGATATAATTGTCTGCGGCTATACTCCAGTTTGCACCGTCCCAGCCGCCGCCTACAAGATACGCGCCGCCTACGTTCAGTTCATCCTTAAGTCCGTCGCTTATATAGATAGACCAGCAAGGAGTGCCGTCATCGTAATATTTCGCATAAATATCGAATGCTCTTGCATTACCGGGTTTTACGGTGAATTTGCCGGTAGCCTGATCGAAATTAATACCGTGGCAATCATTCGCCAACCAAAGTTCAAGAGTACCTGCGTTATGGCTCAACACAGTACCTTCCACTTTAATTACGAACTCGGTGCCGGCGTCAAGCTCTATACCGGTGCCGCCGTACTGTTTCTTAGCCGAATCTCCGGGCGCAATCCATTCAAGCGCCTCGATAACTTTACCCGCTTCGGTATAGATACCGTCGGTAGCCTTCCACTGCGCGTGGATTGTAGTATCCTTATCGAAAACAGTATCTGCCGTAATTTTTTCTCCGCCTTCAGCAGCGGTGTACCAGCCGGTGAAAGTCAGTTCGGGCGCCGCCGTAGGTGCGTCGGGAAGTGTAATTTTGCCGTCTACCGTCTTGATCGTGGTCGCGCCGGCAAGAGTGCCGCCGTGAGCGTCCAACGTGACGGTATATTCGATTGCGACTTTTTCATCCTCATACTGAGCATAGATCGTAACGGTCTTGGTATCGCCCGTAAACGTATATGTAGTATCTACTTTTACGCCGCCTGTCGCCGCGGTGTACCAGCCCTTGAATTCCTTACCTTCGGGTGCGGTAGGCGTGGGAAGCGATGTAAGCTTTCCTCCGACCGTCGTCAACGTATTGGAAACGCCGCTACCGAGAGATCCGCCGCCCAAATTTAACGTGACGGTATATTCGGTTACGGCGGGCGTTCTTTCATAATTGCAGACGTCGCATTTATCGTCCCCCCCCCCCCATTCATGTTCGGCATAACCTTTCTTATAATCCTTGTCGCTCTCTTTTAAATCGTCGCAGGTAGCGCAATGCCAATGTCCCGTTTCGTCGCTTTCCCATTTGTCCGAATACGTGTGTTCGTGCGCGCAACCGGTAAACGCTCCCACTACCATAGCTCCGCCGAGAGTCAACGTTGCAAGCGCCGCCAGAAGTTTTTTGTTCTTCATACATTTTTCCTCGCTTTTAATTGTTTTTTTATGTAAAGAAAAAATTTTAAGTAATTTTTTCATAAACATCCATTTTTAAATCAAGTTAACCGTTTAACATTAACAAAATTAAAAATAAAACCGAATAAATTTTCATTTTTAGCAGTTTTTTTATTTAGTTAACCGTTTAATCTGTTAAAAAATCAAATTTGCTCTTCCCTTATCCTACTTTCAAAAAGCAGTTATTTCAGGGCAAGAGCAATTTGTGATTATTTCTCAAATTTCTTTAAGCATTAACAGTCTAACACATAAAAAATGATTTGTCAAGAGGGTAAAGACAAAAAATTACAAAATAAAACAAACGGCTGCGATTAACGCAGCCGTTCTTTTAAATTCGGTTTATTCGGATTTTTGCTCTTCGGGTTCGGATTGAACTTCACCCTCTCCGCTTGCCGCCTTGGATTTTTTCAAGGCGTTACGGATAGCAAATACTCCCCATACCGCGGAAAGCACTACCAGTCCGACGTTTACGCAGATAAGCGCAACCTTCCATTTAGCCATAGTGGTTCCCCATACTACGCCTTCACCCATACCGTTCATCGCGTTGGAGTTGGCAACCGTATAAAGAATGTTCTTTGTCGCAAGTCTAAGCGCTTTGATCTGAACTTCCGTCTGCATACCGTCCCTTGTTGCGGAAGCGGAGGGCTTGTAGTCCTGCGAAAGGTTGAGATCGCCGCCCGCCCTCAACATCTGATCGGGATGCATATACGCGTTGCTGAGGTTGTAGTCGGAGATAACCATACCCGTAAATCCCCATTCCTTTCTCAGAACTTCGGTGAGCAGAGCATAGCTGCCGCCCGCCCAATCGGTACCGATACGGTTAAACGAGGACATAATTGCGTGAGCATTGCCGTCTTCGACAATCATCTCAAACGGTTTGAGATAGATCTCGCGCAAGGTCTGCTCATCCGCCCAGGTAATAAGTCCGTTAGAGTCGCGGTTGGTCTCCTGATCGTTCAACGCAAAGTGTTTAACGAAAGTATAAACACCCTTGGACTGCGCGCCGATAACCACATTTGTTCCCATAAAGCCGGACAGGAAGGGATCTTCACTGTAATACTCCCAGTTTCTTCCCGAGAAGGGTGAACGGTGAATATTCACTGCGGGCGCGTACCAACCGGAGTAAGTTCTTCCGTCCCCGTTGGTATATCCGACAAGACTTTCAAGACCTATCATAATGCCCATATCGTGAGCAAGGTCTTTATTCCAGGTAGAACCTATAAGACTCTCTGCCGCATAGACGCAGGTATCGTGAACCGAAGGATCTCCCATAAAGTTTCTGTAACCCGCGGGGCCGTCTGGATCGATAGTACGGGGCTTGCCGATCTTATCGATACTGTTTGTATGGAAGTTACCCTGTCCTACCAACAGAACCATATCTTCTACGGTAAGATAGTCGATCAACTCATCCCACTTTTCACTGTCGTAATCTACGTCGATCATTTCATAGAGCTGAGGAGCGTCGCCGGTCTTGCCCTGAGCCCTGTTTTCGCCGCCCAGAGAAGCCATATAGTCGGCATCTTTATCATTGTAAGTGAAGTTAAGTTTATCTTTTACTTCCTTTTTAATCTCACGATCTTTGGTTGTAGGCATCTGAGGGAACGTTCCGCTGAAGCTGCCTCTGGACATCGTCTTGTCGTCCATATACTCGCTCATACTTTCAAAGCGGTTATCGTCCTTTTCTCCCGTTTCATAGATATCCATACCGTACTGGATATTTTCATAGAGAGGATATTCGCGTTTGAGTAAGCTGTCACCGAACCAGCAGTCGTGAGCGTTGCGTCCCGCATATATGGTATACATACCCATATCGAGTTCGTAACCCTTAAAACCGTTGCCGTTAGCGTCGGAATAGTCGTAGGACGCCATATCCTCTATATCGAGAGTCAACGTATAGTCCTTATTCTCACCGGGAGCGAGAAGATCGGTTTTAACAACTCCGCCGAGAACAACGTGAGCCTTCTCGATACCGTTAGCGATATAAGGAGCCGAATAGTACAGCTGAATTACGTCCTTGCCCGAATACTTCGCGCTCGTATTTTCAACGTTGATCGTAATTTCTATCTTGTTGTTTTTGTCCTTGTCGAGAACCTGACCGTTTGCGGTGGTCTTTTCGTCTACAAGCGTCCATTTGAAGTCCGCGTAACCCTGTCCGTAACCGAAGGGATATACTACGTTGTTCACGTACCAGTTGTCGTCGTCGCCGAAGCGGTAGATGTCCTGATAGGAACGCGTTTCATAGTAACGGTATCCCAAATAGATACCTTCCTCGTATTCTACATAATAGTTACCCGACTGCGAACCGCCTTCGAGATAAGTGTTCCCCTCTTTTTTGAGGTTATCGCCGAAGTTCTGCCAGGTAGGATCGGCCGTAAAGTCGCGCACGTAGGTGTCCACAAGGCGTCCCGAGGGAGCTATCGTTCCGTTGAGAACGTCGCCGACTGCGTTTGCGCCGCTGCCTCCGGGAAGTCCTATCCAGAGAGCCGCATCTATTCCGTCCATTTCCTCGATAAATCCGAGTTCCATCGACGTTGCACAGTTTAATAGAACAATTACTTTCTTAAACTTGTTACAGTCGATAACTTCCTTAATGAGAGCTTCCTCATTCTTGTCGAGTTCAAGATAATGACCGCCGTCCTTTGCGCCTTCAACGGGCGCGCCGCCGTAGTCGGTAACCTGCAATCTGGGAAGATCCCAACCCTCGCCGCCGACTCTCGATAAAACGATCACAGCCGCGTCGGAGTATTTATCATAACTGTTTTTTACAGTCGAGTTATAGCTCGCCTGAGGGGTTTCGCCTATTGCAAGGCCGGTAACCTTAGCGCCTATCGCGGGGTTTTTATCGCGGCCGCTGCCGGACGCGCTGCCCTCGTAGAACTTTACAAGTTCGGGATTGAGTTCGAAGTCCGCATTGCGCAATCCGTCGTATAAGGAGACTGACTTGTCAACGTCGCCGCCGCCCGAACCCGTACCGCCGAGAACTATATTGGCGGAGTTTTTGCCGAATACGCTGATCTTAGCGCCCTTTGCAAGGGGAAGAGCCTTGTTATCGTTTTCTCCCTTGTTTTTAAGGAGAACGATACCTTCGCCTACTATTTCCTCGTTGAGGCGGTTGGCCTCGGCAAGAACCTTTTGTTTTTCGTCTCCGCTTGCCAAAACGCCTTCGCCAAGCTTCAAGTCGGTTTCAAACTGCTTAAAGTCGTCCGTCGTCTTTTTATAGCGGTAATACTTATTGGGATCGCCCGATATATTGCGGCGTCCCTCGCCGCCCATAACGGTGTCTATCGTACCCGACAAAAAATCGTTTTGGGTTGCAACCATAGTCGCCGTAAATACAAACGCAATCACTATGACCGAAGTAAGGAACCAAGCGCGGGCATACTTCCAAATTAATTTCCAGATATTTTTAATTGACATATAAACCCCTCCTTAACCTCTAGTCATATTGTAGGTATAAGGCACCCACTTCAAAGTAGTAGACGTATCCACTCTGATATAGTCCAGTCCGGGACCGCCTATCAATCCGTCGCGCAGAGTATTGTTATGAACTGCGATCTGAATTACGTTCCAACCTTCGGCAAGCGATACCGTACCGAACTTGTATTCCTTGAACGACGTATAAGTTTGTCCGCCTTCTACCGTAACGGAGCCGTAATTTACCGTCTTCTTTGTTTCCGCGTTTACCTTGTCGCCTGTATAGGTGTATATACCGAGGCTGGAAGGCGTAAATTTAACGCTGCCCATCTCAGAACCTGCCGAAATGTATAAAGGAGCGTCGGACACAGCCTTATCCGCATAAATTACGAATTCAAGAGTTATGGTATCGTTATGCATATAGTTTATGAACGCGCCGTTGCTTGCGGAAGTGAAGGTCGTATCGATGAGGTCTTCGCCGGTAGGTGAAGCCGACCAGCCCGTACCGTGTTTACCGGAAAGGTCGGTATATTCAGCCTCGAACTTTCCGCCTGCAGGAGCCTGCAAGGGCTCGTTGATCTTCAAGAATATTGTAGCTTTCTGCGAGGTGTATCCCTCTGCGTTTGCATATACTTCGAAGCTCATAGACTTTGTAACAACTGTGGGGGTACCTATAACTTTACCTTCCGAAGTAACTTCGAGACCGTACTTCGCTATTTCATTCTTGGTTGCTTCGTCAACGGTATAATTGATTGTTACGCCTTCGCCCGCTACCGCTTTAGCTATATCGAAGTTTGTGGGCTCGCCCTTTGTGATAACTCCGCTGATCGCTTCATAACGGATACGCTGAGCTTTGGAAGCCAATTTGAAGGTACGCGTCAAGGTCTCGCACATTGCAGCGCTCGCCGTGACTTCGAAACTGCACTCCTCTATTGCGTTGCTCAAACCTATGATCGCGCCGTTGGAATAGAGCGTAAGTCCTTCGGGAAGTCTGCTGCCCTCTTTAATGGCGTATGTAATATTGTTGCCGTTGAGAGCCGATGCATTGCCAGCAACTCCCGCCTGATTTACGTACTGAGTTCCCGCATAGCAATCGTCCAAAACTTTTACGCCGTCGGCCGAACCGAAGTTGATTATTTGGGAAGGAGTTTCGCTCTTGTGGTCGATGACTACGTCTATTACAAACTCTCTTACCGTATCGGTATATCCGCTTGCGGAAGCTCTTACGTTGAACGGCGTTCCGCGTCCTACCTTAGTGGGAGTGCCGGTTATCGTGCCGTCTTCCGACCATTCAAGGCCTTCGGGAAGAGTTCCGAGTAATCTGTATTTAACGCCTTCCTCCTGCACGAACGCAACCGAAGTCGCATAGGGCACGTCAACGCGCGCGTCTGCAAGAATTTTGTCGTAGTATTCTAAATAAGGGTTAATTACGCTGAACGTAATTTCGGCGGTGACGGGCTCGCACTTTTCGGCGCTTGCCGTTACGTCCGCCTTTACTTTTTTAACCGTTTCATACTTTCCGTTTACCGTGCCGTCCGCGGCAAGAGTGAGCGCTCCGCCGAAAGCGGTGTTGAGCTTCTCCGCGTCCTTCTCCGTCATAGAATAGCTTACCGACGCTCCGTTGGACGCAACTGCCGTAGCTACCGTGCCGGAGTTCTCTACGCCCTTGATGATCTCGCATACGGCGTTCTCATACGTTATTTCTCCGGACTTCAATTCTTTTACGACGTCCGTGTTTTCAGGCGCGCATCCGAAACAGAAAGTCAAGGACATCATCGCGGCAATTCCGCACGCAGTAAAAATCTTCTTGATTTTCAAAATAACCTCCGTTAATTTTTGATTTTAAAGTATGCGGGAACCGCGCTTTCGCGCAGCTCCCGCAAATTATCTTTTCAATTATTTGTCGCGGGATTTTCTTCTTACCGCAAGAACTACAGCTCCTGCAAGAACAAACGCGCCCATAGCAATTCCGAATCCGATATCGATCGAAGATCCGCAAGAACCGCATCCGCCGGGTTCTACGGGTTTTTCGGGAGGCTCGGGTTGACCTTCAGCCTCTACGGTGAGAGTGAACTCGGTAACCGCAGCTTCGGCACAGCCTTCCGCCCAAGCCGAAACCTTTATGGTGTAGTTGCCCGCAACCGTAGGCGTACCGGAAAGTTTTCCGTCCTCGGTAAGGGTAACTCCTGCGGGAAGTCCTGTTGCGGAGTAAACGATATTATCCGCTCCCGTTGCCGTAGCAAGGTCTACGTTCAACTCGGTACCGACGGTAACTTTATCAAGTGCCTTGCCGGTGTACTCGAGCACGGAAGCCTCGTTAACGGTAATAGTCACTTCTTTTGCAAGGTTATCCGAACCTGTAGCCTTAGCCGTTACGGTCACTTTGCTGCTGCCCGTCGCCGTAGGAGTTCCTACGATCGCGCCGTCGGGTGTAAGAGCCATACCGTCGGGAAGCTTGCCGCTTACTTCATAGGTTACGTTAGCGCCCTTCAATTCGGACGAAACGTCTATTCTCGCGAATTTGTTTACGGTTACGTTTGCGGTCGTCGCGCCGTTGTAGCTGAGTCCGCCGTTTACTTTGAGGTCGAGAACAATGCTCTGGCCGATATAACCGTTTTCATCTTTGAGCGATACGGTCATCGAATAGCTTCCTGCCGTTGCGTCGGTCGCTATCTTACCGCTTATCGCGCCCGTATCCTTATTGATTGTAATTCCCTTGGGAGCGTCCGTAAGCACGTACTCGTAACCGGTGTAAACCGCGCTCTTTGCATCGTACTTGACTTCCGCGCCCCTGTTGAAGTCGCCCAAATTCTTGCTGAATACGTCTGCCGCGTAGTGCTCGGAGCTGTAACGCGCGCCGAGTCTGTTCATTGCGTTGGAGTTGATAACCGTGTAAAGTACGGATTTAGCCGCTCTGCGCATAGCCGCAACGTGCGTGGGCGTGAGGGCCGCTCCGCTGATTTTAAGAGTCTGTGCATTACCGTTGGCAAGCCACAAGTCGTTTCCAGCTCTTATCATAAGGTCTGCACGCATAAAGCCGTTAACCCAGTCGGTAATTACAAGTCCGTCAAAGCCCCATTCGTTTCTGAGTACTTCGGTAAGAAGCGAGTACGACATACCTGCCCAGGCGTGGCCGAAGCGGTTGAACGCGCTCATCATACCGGTTGCGCCGCCGTCCTTGACGGAAATTTCGAACGCTTTGAGATAAATTTCTCTGACCGTCTGCTCGTCAGCCCAAGTGGCGATGTTGCCGCGGTTGGTTTCCTGATCGTTTAATGCGAAGTGTTTGAGCATAACGAATACGCCCTTTGACTGCGCGCCCTTAACTACGTTTGCGCAGATCTCGCCCGCAAGTATGGGATCTTCGGAGTAATACTCGAAGTTTCTTCCGGAGAAAGGCGAACGGTGAATGTTGTTGCCGGGAGCGTACCATCCGTTATATCCGCCCTTTACGCCGGTCGAACGGCCGCTTGCGCCTTCGCCGCCCCAGATACCTTCGTCACCGACGCATTCGCCCATTTGAAGCGCAAGGTCTTTATTCCAGGTGGAAGCCACAAGTATGGGCGACGCGTATGAGCAGGTGTTGCCTACCCAGTTGTATCCCGAGCCCTGAACGAAGCCCGTAGGACCGTCGGGAGTAATCGACATAGGTACGTCAAGATCTTCTATGGGGTTGGTTACGAAATAGCCCTTTACAATGAGGTCACGCATATCTTCGAGCGTGAGCTGATCCATAAACTTATCCCAACGGGGATCGTCGAAATCAACGCCTACGAGTTTGGTAGCGCTGATATTTATCTTGCGGGTAGTCTGATACGTGGGCATTTTGTCCGTATACCAGGGCTGGCCCTTGTCGTATTCGGGATTAGCTTCCGAATAGGTCGCCTTAGCCTGTTCCGCGCTGGAAATAACAGCTTCGTCCGCTGTCGGAGGCTGAGGGAACGTACCTTCGAAGTCCGCTCTCGACATTAACTTGGAGTGTCCGCCGAACACTTCTTCGGAATCTGCGTTGAAGTATTCGCTCATATAATCGAATCTGTTCTCTACAACCGTGCCCGTCTTGGCGTCTTTATCGTAATAAACTTCGTCTTCGAGTTCGTAAGTCTTTTTAGCCGCGCCTTCTTCCGCCCAAACGTGGGAGTTGCCGCCAATGTAAACGGTGTATTCGCCGTCGTCAAGTTCGTATCCGCTGATACCGTTTACGTTCGCGTCGTTGTAGTCATAGGAAGCCATATCTCGCACTTTCATAGAGATGCGTACGGTCTGGCTCATTCCGGGTTGAATAATATCGGTCTTTTCGAACGCGCCGAGGTTTACGTGCGATTTTTCGATTTCGCCCTCTGTATAGGGTGCCGAATAGTACAGCTGAACTACTTCTTTACCCGCAACATTACCCGTATTTGTTACAGTTACGTCCGCTTCGATAGTTCCATCCTTATCCATCTTATCGGTAATGAATTTAACTTCCTTTTCGAAAGTCGTATACGAAAGTCCGTAACCGAAAGGATAAACAACGTTGTCGTCATACCAGTTGCCGCCCTCAACGAAACCGCGTGTCTCGTAATAGCGATAACCTATATAAATGCCCTCGTCATACTCTACGAACGTAACGTTTGCGTTCTGTCCTGCTTCCGTCTTATAAGCGCTGGTGTAGTTAGTTGCAAAGTTTGCGAACGTGGGATCCTTTTTAAAGTCTTTTGCGTAGATGTCTACAAGTCTGCCCGAAGGGTTAACTTCGCCGTTCAATACCTTACCCAAAGCGTTGATACCGCTGCCGCCGGGGAAACCCAGCCAAAGTATTGAGTTTATTCCTTTATCGTTTTTAAGTCCGTCAAGTTCGAAAGACGTTGCGATATTGAGAACGACCACTACGTTTTTGAAGTTGGCTTTCGCAAGCTCGATCATCGCCTCTTCGTTGTCGTCGAGTTCGAGATAATGATCGCCCGTCTTTGCGTCGCCGTTATTGTTGATGTCCGTTCTGCCCGCCGCGGTTTTAGTGTAATTGGTTTTAAGGTCGCCACCCTCGCCGCCTGCGCGGGAGATAACTACGATCGCCGCGTCGTTATAGTCCTTAAAGGATTCCTTCAAATCGCCGTCATAGCTCGCAACGGGAGTTTCGCCCGTAAGCGTTGCAACCTGGCCGGTACCCGAACCGCCGTCGCGTCCCTTACCCGATCTGTTGTCGTCTTCATAGAATGCTTTGAGCTCGGGGTTGGTCGTAAAGCCCGCGTTTGCAAGGCTGTCGTAAAGGTTGTAATATTTTACGCCGCCGAGGCCGCTGCCGTCCGCGCCCGATGCCGAACCGCCACCGCCGTAGAAGGGATCAACCGAGTTTTTACCGAATACGGAAACTTTTGTGCCCGTTTTCATAGGAAGAGACTTATTTTCGTTCTTTAAAAGAACGATGCCCTCTTCCACTATTTTCTGATTGAGATCGTTTGCGCGTTTAAGCGCGTCTGCCGCTCCGCTCGCTTCCGAACGATACTGAGAAACGTAATTTCTGGGTGCAGCGGCCGAAGCAACGAGCGTTGAAGCGCCCATTGTGCAGGCAACCAATAAACTTGCGCATACCGCTAACTTACCGACTGCTCTCTTTTTTGATCTGTTAGTCATATTTCCTCCTGATTTTCTTTCTTTTCCGCATATGAGGGGCGCGTTACCGCGCCCCGTCCATACGGTTAAATTCTTTTAATTCCCTTTAAGGATTAAGCCTGTGCGGGAGTCTTGGCCTGAGCCGCAATCCAGCCCCACATCGTTACGTCCTCGCCGCCTTCGCTGAGTTTAACGGTTGCAGTGCTTGCGGTGTTGAGGTCTTCAAGAGTAGTTGTGCCTGTGCTGGGCTGTACGTACTTGCACTCGTCGCGGAAAGTGTAAATCCATGACCAGTGACCGTCGTAATTAGTCTGACCTACCGTTACGGTTTCGAACAGCGAGTAGTGAACGTTGGTCGCACCTGCCGCAAGGAGTTTAAGATATACTTCATTGGTGTTCTGGTTGAGCAAAGCACCAAATGTAGCGGGCTCCCACCAATTTGCGCTCTGATTTTTCTCTGCAATAGGAAGAGTGCCGTCATTCTTGGAATGCGTGAACCAAATGGGAATGTTCTTGAGCTTGCTTATCATAGCTTCGGAAATGTACTGAGTATCGTAACAAGCCGATACGGGATATGCAGCAGCAAAGTATTCGCCGTGATCTGCAAGAAGTTCAAGCGTCATCCAGCCTCCGTTGGAGCATCCGCCGATATAGATACGGTTGAGGTCGACGTCGTCGTTGAGCTCTTCCGCATACTTTTTGATGAGGTTGAAGAGAGTTTCGGTGTAAACCGAGTCCTCGGGCGAGCTTGCCTGAGCGCCGTCGCCTATATCCATCCACTGGGTGGGCGACTGGGGAGCAAGGACGTAAGCGCCGTTGAGGCCGCCCTGCTTGAAGTACTTCTGAACGGTTTCGTTGGAAAGTCCGGTTACCTGATTGCCGAGAATAGCTATCGAGGGATCCGTGCCGCCTTCACCGCCGCCGTGAAGCCATACGATAAGGGCGTTTTTGCCGTTATCTTCTTTCAAAGTTGCGGGTGCGTAAGCGCCGTACTTGAGTTCGATTGTTCTTTCTTCGTTGTTCCAGGTGATTTCTTTCGAATAAGATCCGGTAAGATCCCAGTTTTCAAGGCAGGGGACTTCCTTATCGGAAGTTACGGTGCCTTCGAACTTGGTATAAACTTTATCGCCTATGGCAAGATCTTTAACTGCAAGAGTAGCTTTTGTGAGATCTTTCCATACGTTTTTGCTTCCCGTGTACTGGAAGGGTGAAAGGTTTCCGTTGAATGACCACTGTCCATACGATATCGCATATTCTATTGCAACGTATCTGGAAGTTGCAGCAGTTACTTTCGCGCCGTTCTCGTCGCAGAGGTAAACTTTGTCGTCCTTGCTTCCGAGAGGCTGACCGAGTGAAACGGTGAAAGGATTTTTGGTTGCAACAGCGGTTGCGGGAATATCTTCCGCAAAGCCGAGAATAGCCTTCTCGATTGCGGGACCGCCCTCGTATCCGCCTACTACAAGGTTGATATCAACTGCCTTGTTGTAAGCGTTGTCTGCTGCGGGAGGCGTGGTGGGTGCGGGAAGAGTTGCGTCGCCGCTTGCCGCGTTACCGTTAGCGGAAGTGATGTTAAGAGTTGTTTCGATGTCGAGGCAGTCCATATTGGGAACGGTCTGCGCCGCAACGGTGAGTACGAGTTCGTTTACGCCCTGCTTAACGTCAAGGTTACCGAGGGGTATGGGATCCCAGTAAAGGTTCCAAACGCTGGGCATCTCTTTACCTGCGCCGCGAAGAGTTGCGGGTGCAAAGTTGACTGCCGCGCCGTTGAACTTAGCTGTGAAGTCAGCGGTAGTAACGGTCTGATCCTCAACCCACATAACGAAACCGCCGTCGCTCGAATCCATCTGCATATTATTGCTGGTTGCGCGAACGGAAATGTTAGCTTTGCCGGCAGCGTCGGACTTGAACGTGAACGTAATGGTGTTGCCTGCAACGCCGAGATATCCTATGGATTTGTTTCCGCTTGCGGTCTCGATGTTAAACTCTATAAAGCCGTCGCCGGTCTGATTTTCGGAAGACTGCGTGCCTTCGATCTTGGAATCTTCGGCTTCGATACGGTAGCCTACCTTGTTGCCTTCGTGATTTTTAAGGTTCTTAATGGGCATTGACAATACGCCGAAGTGAGCGTAGAAAGTCATGTCCGCAGTAATCTCAAGAGTCGCAAAGTCTACAGCGTTGCCGCCTTCGGCAGCAGTGTACCAGCCGTGGAATTCTTCACCGGCCTTAGTAGCCGTGGGAGCGCCCGATATTTTACCGTTTTCGTCTACAACGATAATATCCTGTCCTTCAAGAGTTCCGCCGTTAGCGTCGAAAGTAACTTTGTAAGTTTTGATCCAGTGCGCATAGAGGGTAACGCTTTCTTCAATGGTGTCGAACATAGGATCAACGGCATTGCCGCCTTCCTTAGCGTCGTACCAGGCGTCGAAACGGTAGCCTTCTCTCGTTGCTTCGGGCAACTCAAGGATGTTTCCGTTTTCATCTACCTCCATTTTATTTTCGCCGGTAAGGGTACCGCCGTTGGCGTCAAACGTAACCCAAATCTTTTCGACGGGCGGCGTCTGCTTAGCCGTATAATGCGCATACAGTTTTACGTCTGCAGTAACTTTGTATGTATCGAGTTTTACTTCGTCACCGTCTACGGCCAAGGTGTACCAACCTTTGAAATCGTGGTCTGCCTTAGATGCCGTGGGAGCGCCGGTAATAGTTTTACCGCTCTCCACCTTTACGGTTGCGTTGCCGTTGAGTTCACCGCCGTTAGCGTCGAAAGTAACAGTGTACTCCGTCTTTTCGGTGGTCCCGGGCTTTTCATTGTCACACGCAACAAACGCGAAGCATACGATCAGCGCAAGTACGGTGCAAAGAACTGCAAGTAGTTTTTTTGCCTTCATTTTATCCTCCATTAGATTTTTTCGAACACTTTATGTCCGTTTCTAACAGGGTAACTTACCTTATTTAAAAAGTAAATAGCCCTGTCACGAGAGGAAAAAAAACCGTCACATTATTAAAGGGGGCAGTATTTTTTCAATACTGCCCCCTTTAAAATTTAATAATTTCTTTACTGTTTTTGCGGTATGGGAATCATTGCAATCATAATGAAATTGCTGTCCTCTTCATAAAAGCTAATATGTCCGCCGTACTTTAAAACCACGCTCTTCATACTCTTTGCGCCGAAGCCGTGATTTTCCATATCCGACTTAATTGTCACGGGCATACCGTCAAGGATCTTTACGCGGTGTTTGACGTAATTTACCGTCTTTATGATACAGGTGTTTTCCCGCCTCGTAATGCTCACGGTAATTTCCCTCAACGATTCGTCCGTTTCGTCTTTGAGACTTTCTACGGCGTTTTCAAGCGCGTTGCCCACAAACGAATATATGTGGTGCGGCTTCATAAAATCTATCGCGGCGCCGTCCGCCGTGCATATGAATCTTATGCCCAACCTCTCGCACATAAGCGCCTTTTCGGAAAGTATTACGTCCAGCGCGTTGTTGCCCGTAAAATAAGTGCTTTTTATAATCTCGCTATCGGACTCCACCTCTTTCAAACTTTCGTAATCTACAATACCGTGGTGCATACGCTGTTTCATATCGTGATACTTTATCTGTATCTTTTCGCCCGAAAGCTTTGCCTGCTCGTAACGCTGTTCGTCCTTGTGCAAAAGCTCCTGCAAAATGGCGTTCTCCTCTTCCAGTTCCTTTTTGCTGAGGTTCATAAATCCCACAAGCATTGTGGAGCAAGTAAAAAGCGTGGATATGACAAGCAGATAGATCACCCCTTCCAACGACCAGAAAATCGCGTTGCGGCCGTAATGCGTAAGAGTGGAAGCGACCAAAACAAATGCGACTGCAAAATAATAAATTATGAGATTGTTGAATTTAAGTTCGCCCTTGCGCATTATCGCGCGGACGGGGAAGATATATGTTACCGCCATACCCGCCGCCATAATGAGCGGCATTACAACGTAATAGTAAACGTATAAGTCCATTTTCCCCGCAAGCTTCATTATAGAGAAAATAAACACGTAGGAAATATTACTTATAATATGCTGTCCGCCGTATATGCACACGCTTGCAAACATGGCTTGTATGATATTAGTCTTATAACATATAAGCATAGTTGCCGTGAGCATTGCAACGATAAGAATGTAGTTTAAAGGTACGGGCATAGGCAGCAAGCCGAACCTTTGCAGATACTGCAAACCGATTATCACCGCAAAACACAGGGGGTAACGGACGTAAAAAAGACTGCGCTTTTTAAATACGGATATATACAAAAGCGCAATCAATATAAGTTGAGTTGTAAACTCGTTACCGCACAGATCGAAAATAAACGCGACAACTTTGACGTAATCAGACATTCAACGTTCCGTTTTTACCTAAGAATTTCATAAAACTGTCGGTAAAGCTCCTTAAAAACTTTCTGCTGATGGGAAGAACGACGCCGCCGTGCAAACGCACTTCGCCGTTGTTTACGGACACGACGTGGCGCAGGTTTACAAGATAGCACGCGCTACAACGGGCAAACCCGAGTTCGCCGAGATTGTTAGTCATCTCAGACATAGAGCCGCGCGTTCGGTAATCTATTATCGTATCGTCCTTTAAAACATAGTAATATAAGTTGTGTATTTGTATTTCCAAATAGACAATATCCGAAACGGGCATAATCTCCACGCCGTGCAAGGTCTTTAAACGTATCCTGCGCGACTGACTGTTTTTTAACAACTTCATAGCCCTGTCGAAATTATGCTTGAATGAAACTTCTTCGATGGGCTTTAAGATATAGCCAAGAGCGTTTACCTCGTAGCCGTTAATTGCGTATTGAGCGTAGTGAGTGCAAAAAATGATTATTGCCGTCTTATTCTGATCCCTTACCCTCTTTGCGACGCGCAAGCCGTTAGTTCCCGGCATATTGATATCGAGAAAGATTATCTCAAAGCTATTGGGGCTGTTCTTTAAAAGCTCGTCCCCTGTCGTAAATTCGTTTATTTCGAAGCTGAGCTCTTCCTTCGAAGCGGCCGAATACCCGTTTAACAGATCTTTGATTCTGTTGATGTATTCGGGCTCGTCGTCGACTACGGCAATTTTATATTTCATTTTTCCCTCTTTGCAATTAATCCTATTTATATGCGTTTGCACAGCAAACGCATAAGGGTGCACCCTTATTTTTTTAATTATAACACGGCATTTTTAAAAATGCAATACCCGAATTTAAAAAAATGCACCCCTTAACGAGGTGCATAAATTTTTATTTATATTCTTACGGCTTTTCCGCCTGCCGAAATAATAGCTTCTTCCGCCTCGCCCGAAAAATCGTTAGCCCTTATAATAAGCGGTTTAGTCACTTCACCGCCGCGCAACACTTTATAATATGTCGCAGTAGCGGGGAATAATCCCTTTTCTATGAGCTTTTCGACATCGACGGTTTCACCGTCCCAGAAATTGGCGTTGAGCGTTCCCGTATCAATTATCTCACGTTTTGCGCCCCTGGGTTTGGAGCGTTTACGGTAACGGTAATTATCTTCGTTTGTCACAACGACTTTAACGGGTTTAATTGCGGAATGTTTTACGGGTTTTTCATCGATAGCGTTTTGAGCTTGCGCAACCTCTTGAGCAGGTTCACTCTCCTCCGCGATTTCCTCTGCGGCAGGCTGTGCTTCGGCAACCGCCGTTTCCTCCCCAATCTCTTCATCATATCCGGGAGCGGGTTCGTCGATCTCTTCAACGGGCACAATCTCTTCATCCGTCGGTTCTTCTGTCACCACGTCCGCAAGGTTAAACGGAGTATCCTCCTCAACCTTTTTATCCGTTACGGTCAAGGGAGCAAGCCCTACACCCAAAATAACGTCTGTATCGGGATCGACTTCACGCAATACGCGCATTGTCATAAGCCCGCTATCAAACAACTCGTCGCGGCCGAGCGCTGAAAGCTCGTATTTGCCGCGATAGTCTTCACCTCTTTCGAGATTGAATTTTTCCGCAAGCACTGCAAGCAATTCCTTGGCGTAGCCCAATTTACGAGCCGAGCCCAACTTGATCAAATAGGGTGTCTTTTCGAACTTTTTAATCGCCGACTTATCCAAACCGTGATACTTGGAATTTACGTATAAGACAGGATCGAGAGCAAACGCAACGCAGACCTTTTTACCCTTGAAAAATATCAAAGCCAACGTTTCCCGTAGAGAACGGACGAAACGGTCTGAACTTCGGTCTCTTCGTCCGTATCCGCATACTCTTCGTCGCGCTCGTCTTCCTCCTCCGCTTCGGGCGCCGGAGTCCAAACGAGTTCGGGCTCCGCGTCCTGTACGGGTTCAGGTTTAGGTTTGGGTTTAGGTTGGGGATTGGTTTTAGGCTTAGGCTTCGAAACGGGTTTATTTATAGTTTTTTCCGCTTTGACCGCCTGTTTAGCTTTTTCTACGTATATTTCCCTTGCTCGCTTACGCTTACATATCATTATGCCTATTATCGCTCCCGCGACAATCAGACAAAACAGAATAACACAGAGAACTATCAGCACGATCATTTGAGTCTTGGAAATGAGCATAGCATTCAATAAATATATTTTCATTACTCTTCATCTCCTTCGTCCGATTCACCCGAATCGGTTTCCTCCGCCGTTTCATCCGCAGCTTCTTCTTCAATTCTCTTGGAGAGTTTCTTCTTTCTGCGAACCAGCAACACCACGCCTACGGCTGCCCCGATCGCAAGCACGGAAAGTACGCTTGCCGTAACGATGAACACGATTGTGCCGTCTACTACGTGCCACTCGAACACTACTGCGTCCGAAGTACCGTCCGCCCACTCGTAGTTAGCAGTATCCTTCAAAGTAACGGTTACGGTGTAGTCGCCGCCCCTATCCTTTACGTTGCCCTCTATGAGCATAGTGTCCGCGTCGAAACCAACGGGGATATACGTAAGGATCGTACCGTTGCCGATAAATTCGCCGTTGTTCGCCGTGGGCTTAGCAATCTTCTTCTTTGCGATAGTCCAGGTGATTACAAGCTTTCCGTCCGAATCAAAGGACGAGTCCGCATCCCATACGAAGTTCTTTTTGAAATCTTCCTTTATGCTGAGCGTGACGGTATAAGTTCCCGCGTTGGTCGCAAGTATGGTGATCTCGTCGCCCTTTATAGTTATGCTTCCGTCGTATTCAACCGTCATCATCGTGGAGTCAAAGCCCGTTATCGCCGCTTTGAGTTCATTTCCCGTATACACGGTATTCGCTTCCGCGCCCACCGTAATTTTATTGATTTCGGGTGAAGTCAATGTACGGCGGCTTATTTCAAAGGCAACGGGCTCGCTGTCGAACCTCTTCCAGTTCTTGGTTTCGAGAACGGTTACGCGCACGTAATATGTTCCCGCGTCCGCCTTTGTAGGCGCGCCCGAGGTGAATACTCCGTCGGGTTTGTCGGAGTAAGTGAATATAATGCTTTCACTGCCGCCGAACTTAACCGTCGCCGAAGGAAGGTTTTTACTATCGTCGTATTCGCCGTATACCCAACCGTTTATAGATATGGGCGAAGTAAGTTCGTTAGTGCCCTGAATTATTTCGAAGGACATCTCGCGTGTGCGAACGTCAACGCTCTTCCACTTTGTATTGAAGAAGTCCTCAAGTATAAGCTCTGCGCCGTACCTGCCTACGTCGACTCTGTCTCCCTTGTATTCCACGGTGTATACTATCTTGCCGTCAACGTTGTAAGTATCGTCCGTTATCACGGGGATAACTACGTCTCCGGTATATTCCGCGTTCTCAACGAAAATAAGGTTTGCGTCTATTTCCTGCTTTTCCACAACGTAAGCAACGCTGGGATTGCCTATGAGTATGATATTTTCGCTCTTACTGTTTACCGCCGTTGCGACGTAAGTTCCCGCAAGCGCTGGTATCTTCGACGAATTGGTATATACCGTGCCGTCGTTTGCCGTACCGCTGTAAACGAATTCAAGTTCTATATATTCATCCGCGCCGGAGAGATCTACGGGCTCGCCTGAAAGCAGATAGAACTGCTTAACTACGGGAGCCGTCATTTCTCCGCCGTAAACGCCCTTGCCGGGATTTATATCCACCCTTACGCGCACCGCGTAAACGGTATATACGCCGCTTGTAAACGTTACGTCGTAATTATTGTTAGTATAATCTTCAACGAATATAGGATAACCGCCTACGTTACTCAAAGGACGGGCCGTCGTAGCGAGCGTAAGTCCAAGCGATTCAACGCTTTCGTCCGCAAAGGCGAACGCATTTTCCGCCGTAGTAACTTCGACTCCGTCAAGGTTAATGGGATCGCTGAATCTCGACGATGCCGTTCCAAGAGAGACTACTATGCTCTTTTTGGTTATTTCAAGTTTGCCTTCCGCGGTTACGATATAGTAATTTTCTGCGGAAAGTCCGTTTACAACCTTGCGGTTTGTTCCGTCCACGTTTACCGTCTTGCTATCCAGCACGAACTTATAGACCGTTCCTACGGTAAGTCTCGCAGGCGAAGACGTGAGACTGTAAGTCACTCCGCCGTCGGAAACTACGCTTGCCGTATCTCCGTTCATAAATCCTGACAACCTGTATCCGAAGCCGCCTGTAAACGTACTGCCGTAAACAAGCGATCCGGCGTTAGGTATCGCGGTAAGACAAGCCTTAAATACGGTTGCCCTGGCAGTTGCGCTGTCCTCTTCGTAGTTTCCGCCGAGCGAGGACGAGACGACTTTTATCGTATAAGTTCCCGCGTTGACGGGCAATCCGTTTTCGAAAGTCACGCCGTCCGTCGAATGGAAATACTTAACCTCCCCTTCGAACCTTGTGGTAACGGAAATTCCGTCGAGTCCGTTTTCGCCGTAAGTCCAGTTTTCGACCGTAAATCCTAAAATGGTGTTTTCGCCCGCGGGCTCTATCGTCCAGGTATAAGTCCTCGAAGTCTGATCCTTTATCTTATCGCTGTTCCACTCGTAGTTGCGCGTATTGCGGATACTTACCGTAACGGTGTATTCTCCCGAATCCGTCGCAACGAGAGTAAGCACGCGTCTTTCGAGATCGTAACTGCCCGCCCCGACAATCGCGTAGTACATAGTGTCCGTATCTACGCCGTTTAAAAGAGCGTTCTGACTGCGGGCGTTGTAAGTTGTCTTAACGCTCTCGGTGCGGTCCGTTCCGAATCCGGGCAGATCGAGTCTCGCGCGATTTATGGTAAAGCGCGATTCCGCCGAGTAAGCCGTGGGATAATTCGCCGTGCCGAGCGCCGTCATACGAACTTCGTAAATACCAGCTTCAGTAGGCTCACTCTCCGTCCAGACTGCGTTTACTGCTTCTATACCCGAAGTGGGATCGTCGTTTATCAGTCTGTACTGTGCGATCAGTTCGCCCGCAAAAGGCGTTCCGTCGCTGAATTGCGCTCCGCCCGAAACGAGGTTGCCGGGGTTATTCCCGTAAATCCAGTTGGCCTTGGACGGCGTATTGACTGTAAGCGTACCCACGCTTATCACGTAGTATAGAGTGCGTTCCGCGTAACCGGCAGTTCCCTCCTCTCCGTCGGGTACCGCCCAACAGTAGTTTGCGGCATATTCCGCAGTGAACGTGAGCTTGACGGGATATCTTCCTGCATCCGTACCCGCAGTTACCTTGACGGTCGCGTAATCGCCTACCGTTCCCTCGTGAAGAGGCTGATCGGCGATGTAATCCGCGTTTACGGCCTGAGATCTTCCATTGTAGTAAATAGCGTTTTCCTGAACGCTTACAGTGCTGACGTTCAACGTCTTGCGCTCTATTACGAAGCCGACAGGTCTTGCGGAAGTATTTCCGCCGACGACCTCTATATCACCGCGGTATTCGGGAGCTATCTGCGCATACACGTAATATTTTCCCGCAAGAACGGGCATTACCGCCTGCGCGCTGGAAGCGTCAGGACGGTTCCAGATTCCGTTATTGGATACGCCGTAGTACATTATTTCTATTGCGTCTTCTGGAATCGATACTTCCTTAAGCTTGCCGGAAACGTCCACGTGAGTGCCGTCGGGCAAAGTTACGTCGATTATCGCCGTGCGGGGATTTTCTCCGTAAACGCCGTCATAAGCCTTTACGTTTACGTTGAGCTTTCGTCTTTCGATTACAAAAGCAACGTTATCCGAAGTTCCCAATCTGATATTGTCGCCGCCCATTTCCACGCGTACGAAGTAGTTACCTGCGCGTACGGGTATTAATGTGTTCCAGTTGGTGGGATAACCCGCCGAACCGCGCTCGGCAAACTGTAATGTCGCTATATAGTCTTCCTTGGGAAGCTCGTAGCCGTCTATCTTTGCCGAAATCTTATAACGGTTGAGTTCAAGCTCGTTTTCGCCGAATATCCAATCCATTTCCGCACCTGCCGCCGCGGTTACCGACATTGTGACCGCGCCCTGCTTTGCGGGGGTTATGACGAGATTAATTCTCCTGTATTCGTCGCGAGTCAGAGAAGCCGCCCACTGATAGTTGTACGTATCCGTCAATTTGAGTTTGACGTTGTAATAACCTACTGTTCTTACGGTGTCGGACATTCCCAGGTAATCGCCGTGAAGATCGTCCGCAGTCGTATCGAGAACGTAGAGACCTGCAATATATCCTTCGGTCACCTCTACAAATCCGCCTACTCTCTGTTCGCGACCGTTATAGTCCGCAGTGAGAATTACATCCGCACCGTATACCGTAGCTTTTGCAACTTCGAAATCTGCAGAATAGTCGGGATTTGCAATTACGTAATTGCTTAAATCGCCGAGACGGGCTTTGACCTTATAACTTCCTGCAAGAGCGGGAACGGCAACCGAATCACCGAATACGGTACCGTTATTTGCCGTACCGCTGTAAACAAGCATAACGTCCGCGCCGCTGACGTCCAGCATACCGCCGACCTCTCCGTCCCTTACGGTAGCCGTTGCGGGAAGAATATTGCCGTTGTATACGTTGCCGGCGGGGCTTGTTATGGTAACGTTGATCTTGCGTTGTTCGATTTCGAAAGTCGTACTTCCGTCCGTTTCCGCTCCGGCAAAGTTTGCCGTTGCGGCAACGTAAGCTTTGACAAAATATGTTCCCGCGTTTACGGGAGCGACCGAAGTCCAGGCGGAATTTTCATTCTCTCTGAACATCCAGCTCACAGTACCGAACGTTGCGGAAGCGTTAAATCTGTCTATATGATCCGTTCCGTCGTACACCCAGCCTCTTACCGAAATTATCGTAATGCTGTTTTCACCCTGTCCTACGGCCGTTATCTCAAACGTTATGGGACGGGTTACGTCGTAATTGAGCCATTTGTAATTTGCGGTAACCGACGCAGACAACGTAAGCGAACCGGTGTAAATTCCAACCTGCCACATATTATTGTCAAACGTTGCGGTATACCAGTTATCCACCGTAGTGCCGTCCGCGTTGTAAACCGCGAAGCCTTCTCCAAGTCCGCTAAGGTCGATGACGGGCGTCCTGTTCTCCCCGTTATACGTCTGCGAAGGAGCCTTTATGAGACTTCCGTCTATTGTAGCCCTCTCGACTACGAACGGAGCGTTAGCCGCGCCCGTAAGGATATAGTTTTTGACGCCATCCGCAAGAGCGACAACAACAGTGTAATTGCCCGCCTCTACGGGAACGTTTTCGGTGGGGTTGTAAGACTGGTTGGAGTTTGTTCTGCCAAGGTAGCGTATTACGAACTCCGCACCGTGTTCGTCTCCGCCCACAACATTGTTTTCCGCGTCGAAGATCTGATCATATCCTTCCACCTTGAACTTGGCGGCTGTTACGTTACGGAATGAATTTGCGCCGTCTACTATTATAGAGCTTACGGTCAGTTGTCTGGGATTAACCGTATATATGCCCGCGGTAAAGTTGACTTCGTAGTCCGCATTGGTCTTTGCGGCGGTAATCCTGTAAGAGCCTGCATCCGTATAAGCGTCCGCGATCTCCGCGCAGGTAAGAGTTATGCCGAGCAGTGTTTTAAGTTCGGCGGAAGTTGTCGCCTTATCCCACACGGCCAAAGCAGAACCGCCGTCAAGCGCAACGGTCACGCCGTCGATTGTCGCTATATCCCCGTAGACGTTTTCAAGATTGCCCACGGTAATGCTTATTGCTTTGGGAGTTACCGCAACGGTGTTGCAGTTTTCAGATCCCGTGTTGGGATCGTGCGTCACTATATCGTAGTTATCGGCAGTTATGCCCTTAACGTAGCCGTTTTCGGTTGCAAGCGCGATAACGTAGTTTATTCCCGCGCGGTGCTTTTCAGTAACCGCCGAACCCGTATCTGGATGATATAGGGCGTATTCGGGAGAGATAATTTTTACGTCTGACTCACTGTCGCCGTTGATAAATCCGGTAAAGGTCACGCCGTAGCCCTTGGAGAAATCAAACGTTTCGCCGTAGCCGAACACACCGCCGTTTGCAGTTGCGGTGAGCGTAAGTTTGCTTATCGTTATTTCCGCCGTGACGGCGTCCGCATCGTTATAGTTCTTGATTCCGTAATCGTTTACAAGCGCGGAGCTTTCCGCCTTTACCCAGTACAGTCCCGCTGTGCCGGGCACGGTCGTACTCCAACCATCTGCGGGCGCAGGCTTACCGTCCTCACGTAAAGCGTACGTGTAAGTTACCCTGCCGCCGTAAGTCGCCGCCGCTCCGAACGAGAGAGCTTCGCCGTATTTTACCGTCACGTTTTCAAGTCCCGTGATCTCGTTGTCGTCTGCGGGGGAAACAATCCAGTACAAAGTCTGATCTTCGCTCGTACCCGTCTTCCACTCGTAGTTGACGCCGTCGTTGAGACCGAATGTCACCGCATATCCCGCGGTATTCGCTTCGGTTGCGTACAACTCAACCTCGCTGCCGTTGATGCGCATATTGCCGCCGTAGCTGACGTTCATAGTCGCGGCGTTGAAGGTGTTCTTGCCGTTAGATACAAAGTTGAGAACAAGTCTCGTACCCGTATATACGGAATTCTGATTTTCTCCCGAACCTATCATATTGAGTTTGGGAACTTCAATCGTAGCTTTGCTTATCTCGAAAGTCGCATAAGCGCGCGCACCGCCGATGTCGCCGTTGCCGGGGAATACGCCGCGGACGGCGTATCTTCCCGCATTGGAGGGAACTACGGACGAATAACTGAGTCCGGGTATCTGATCGTCGGTCGTACCATCGGGTATGGCCGCATAAGTGAATACTACGTAATTGCCCGTCGTATCGTGGGTACCCTCGTACACAAGGTCGGACTGGGGCGCGTTGACAGTGCCGTTATATATCCAGCCCTCGATTGTGACTGTAAGCGTTGCGTTTGTTTCCTTTACGTTGAAAGATATCTGCACTTCGTTAAGAGCGCTGCCTTCAAACGAATAGTTGACGTAAGCCTCGTCGTTGAATTTGAGATTTAAAAAGTACTGACCTACGTCGTATACGCAGAACTCAAAACCCTTTACACCGTTTTCGTACGTGTAATATTTGCTGTCGATGTTGTAAGAAATCTCGCCCGACATTCTCACGAAAGAATCGATGAGCATTATATCGGAAAGGAACTCGGGTACGCGGTTGGTGTTGTCCTCCGTCATTATTTCCCCGAAAGTAAGCTCGTTGCCGGCCTTAGACCAGTAAATATTCACGCCCTTCTTAGCAACGTTAAATTCGAGAGTTGCCGACGTATCCGTTGCCGAAACGTGTTTATCGACTTTTGCCTGAGCGGCAGTATCGATCTTGTAATCGTAATAATCCTTTCCGCCGACTTTGTGGGAAGCAAGGTTTACGCTTACGCGGTACTCGCCCGCTCTTACGGGAGCCTCGCCCGCAATCTGTCCCGCGGCAGTCTCGGTATTGTATACGAGATCGTAACGGGGCACGTATGAGCTGTTTGCCGTGTTGACGCCGGTAAACGTTATTTTCGCGTCCCTTGCCACGCCGTAAGCACCGCCGTGATAATCGCCCTCTTCTTCGGTATATTTCTCGTCCGAAGAAGTTGCCGTTATCAACCTTGATACGACCGTCATATCCGCCGAGTGAAGAATTATTTCGTAGTTCTTAAATTCGAGCCCGCTTATTCCGACTTTGTAAACTTCGCCCGCGCGGCTTACGTGAGGAGCGTAATTCGTTCCGTTATATATAGCAGTATATACGAGAGCGTCGCTTACCGTTTCGGCATATTCGAAACCGTTTTCGTTGCCTTCTCTGTTCTGCCAATCGTCGCGCTTATAGCGGAGAGTAAATCTTGCGTTCGCCGTCTCTTCAACTCCAGCCGTATCGCCGTAAGTGACGTCGAACGCAGTAACAAGGTTATCGTACCCGGCGGCAGGATTATAAAGACCTATCTTGACATTCAAAGGAGCCTTGGTTATTTCATAGTCGGGGCTTCCTTCAAACTCTACTTTGTAGTTAGAACTCAGTTCTACGCTGCATACTATGCCGTATTTGCCAACGTCCTTGGCGTTCGAAGGCAGTCTAAGAATAATTCCGAGTTCTTTGAGTCCGTCCGAAGTTACGCCGAACGCTTCCGCGTCGGGACTTAAGAACGAAGAAATATTATCGGCTAACAACTTATTCAGCGTTTCCTGCTGCTGTACGCCCGTATATGTGTGTTTAGACGAAAGGTTGCCCGACGATATTCCGTTTACAGTAACGGTAATATTGCGCTTGGATACGGTGAGCGTGCCGTTTACGTAGCGATCGACAACGTAGTTATAAGCTACTATGCCCGAAGGAACCACGTCGTAGGCGTTGCCCTGAGCCGTAGCCCCGCCCGCAAGCGCGGTGTTGTATGCTTCCGTAGCATAGGATACGCCCGTTGCGAAAACTCCCGCAGTCTCGCCGTTTTTCAAGCCGACGTAAGTTGCGCCGAAGCCTCCGAACCGTCCGCCGTCGACTGCGTCCTGAACGTTCTGAGCCGTCGCAAGCGGAGTACCGTACTGAACGGTAGCGTTAGTAGCCGTGACGGTAAGACTTGCACGCAATATCGTAAATGTAAGCTCTCTTCCTTCGGCCGCGCCGTTGACAGCGGCGTAGTTGTCTGTATCGGCTATGCTGACTTTGATTTTATAAACGCCTGCGTTTGTAGCCGAAAGCGCGTATACGCCGGTGCCCATATATCCGCTGACTTCCGGTCTCTTTTCGGTAAAGGTAAGTCTCGCGGTGCCGCCGTTGCCCGCAACGATCTCATAAGCGGTTATTACGGTTTTGAGAACGGACACGCCCTGATAGTCGGTCCAGTTGACGAAGCTGTCTATCTTGAAATCCTGAGGACGGCCGTTGTAGGTTACCGTCTGTTCATAGGAACCCGACAGCGCGTAAACTAGCGCGCGGGAAATGGTAAATCCATCGGTGTGGGTATTTCCACCCTCCGCAAACGCATAGTTTTCAGGTTTGTAACCGTTGCCCGCAACCTGCGCCCCGAGGGTGAGTATCGCCTGATATTCGCCTGCGAACGTGGGAAGCGTTTCACCCTTGTCGCCGAACGATTTCCTGTTTCCCGAGCTGAGATATTCTCCCTCGTAAGAAACGGAATAATTTATTTTCTCGCCGACTACGAAGTTTTTAAGAGTGTAAACAACCTCGTACGCCGCGCCGTTGTAATAGTGCGTTCCCGCAAGCGAAGGCGAATTGCCTGAGGGATTTTCCTTTACGTTTTCAACTGCCGCCGATACTTCAAGCGTTCTCGGAGATATGGTGTACGAGAATGACATAGAGCCCGTATCGTAGTTGGAATTGCTCGAGGTGAACGTTACCATATAGGAACCGACGTCCTTGGGAGTGAAGTCGATAGCCTCGTAAACGCCGCCATTCCTTACGTAATATACGGGGGCGAATGCATCGATACCTGCGGGATCTCCGCTCTCGTATCCGAATATCGCCGCCTTATAAATCTTTTCCTTGCCGTCGTACGTGCTTATATCCTTACTGCCTTCGGGATACTGCACTTCCTGTCCGCCCTCGTTGACGTAGTAAGGAGTGCCGTCTATGGAAATATTAATGTGAGCAGTGGTTATTTCGTAAGTTCCCGCGCCGCCCGCGATAGCCTCGTCGGGAATTTCTCCCTCGTAGGGTTTTTCGGAAATTTCAAACGTTATTTCATAATTTCTCGAATAGCTCGCCCCGCCGCCGTCTTTTAAGAACAGCGCGTAAATGGGATATTTTCCAACGTTGCGGGTGAGAACGGAATCCTCGTTCTCGTCGTTTACAAACGCGTTGGTTTTAAGTTTTATAACTTCGGAATCGCCTGCAAAGAAGCCCTGTTCGGAAACCACCGAATAAGTGAGTTCCCTCCTCTCTTCGGGAGAGCCCGTAACGTTGAGGTTATAGCGGTTTGTCTTATAGTCTATGTCTATTGCGACTTCGCGTTTGATTACCGTAATAATTCCGTCCACGAAAGTTACGTCGTAGTTGTCGGAATCATACGCGCCCGAAAGCGTAATGGCATGGTCTCCCACAGAGCCGTACTCGTAACCTGCGGCATAAGAGGACGTAAATACGGGAAGTTTGCCTATCGCGTCAGTAACGGTCTCGTTTGCCGTTCCGTTGTTTACAAGACCGCTTACAACGTAGCCGTAACGCGTTCCGTCCGCATAGGGCGCCGCCGCGCCGTAAATAAGCGAATTTTCTTCCGTAAAGCTGTTTGCCGTAACCGTCAACGCCTTTTTGGCAACTTTAAAAGTGTGATAGTCCGCAACGTTTTCATAGTTGTCGTTGCCCTGCATTTCAAAGTGGACTCGGTAATATCCCGCACCAAGCTTGCCCTCCGAGAAGAGTTTTGCAAGGATAACGTTTATGTCTATGGCACCGGTATAACCGCCGTCAGTCGTGAATATCGCGCTGTCGCTCGCACTGTCGAACGCCCTGAAATACACCGTGATCTGTATCTTGTTGGAAAGCGTCGATCCGGGAATGCGGCTGAACGCCGTAACAGGTGTAGTCGCTCTCTGTTTTCCCGAAGAGGAATAACCGTCGGGGTTGTAATAATCGGATGAAGCGTCGTTATCGAGCGCGCCGTAAGTCCAGGCCGCATCGGTCACGTCCGCATAGTCGTCGTTGTTCTTCCACTCGTAATTGGGCGCGTCCTCGAAACCGAAGTGAGTTACAAAGGCGTTCGGAGCCCGCGCAATTTCCACTCTGCCGTAATAGTTTGCGCCGTAAACCGCTTCGTGGTTGGGAGCTTCTATACGGTAGAACACGTAGTGCGTGCCCGCGTCTATGAATTTGGGCATTACGTCGAGTATTCCGCTTCCGTTCCAATCCACCGAATCCGTAGCTTTATCCGCGACAAAGTATCTTACCTTTATCGCGCTGCCGTCCACCGTTTTGGCAAAGTCGCCCGCATAGCCGTTCTTGTTTTCGTTGGAAAGATCGGCAACGCCGTCTGTAACTTTGATAATGCCGTGCTGAAGCGCAAAGTGTTCTCTCTCGTCGTAAGGCACTCCGGTAGTATCCGTATTTATGGAAGAACTGCCGTCCGCCCCCTGTTCGGGAGATCCCGCGCGGAAGCCGCGAATATCGCTGTTGACGTCGAGCAGTGCGGGTTTAACGGTGTAAGTTCCGTTGCCAGCGCCGTCTATTCCTTCTGGCGTCCCGTCCCAACTACCCGTAAAGGTGATTTCGTAGTTGTCGTAAACGTTGTTGTCGCCCGTCACGGGATAAATCGGATAGCTTCCCGCAGAGTTCGTGGTGTCGCCAGCAAAGGCAGACGTATTAAGAACGAATATGTTTTCGTATCCGCCATTTATTGTAAGATCGGGCGCATACGCGTCGAGTATGGGCATACCGTACGCCCCGACGGAAGTTACGCTCAGGTCGAAGCCCGTACCTCTTTGGTTGATCTCGGGCTTGTCGCCGTTCTGGAAGTAATAATTTGAAGTCTGGTTTTTTATCGCAACGGTCATTTTAAGGGGCTCTACTATCAACTTGCCAGCCGCGCTCACAAAGGTGTAGTTTGCGCTTGCAAGCCCGTTTGCGATAAAGTCGAGTTCGTAACCCCGGCTGTTTACGCCGTCGCCCGCTCTATAATCGGTTGTGTACGTAAAGGCGTTGCCCTCGGGATTGACAAGTCCCGAAAGCGTACCGTTGCGGAAAGCCGCCTCGTCCGCGCCCTTAAAGCCCGTAACTTCGTAAATGTCGTCGCCGCGAAGCCATTCCATAGCCTTATGCCAGGTGTTCCCCTTGCCGTCGTAATTGTTGGGCGCGTTCTCGCCGTAAGTTATGGTCATATTCATTCTTACGGTAAGTTCGGCCTTATCGATAGTCACGGTTATAGCGGAATTTAAAATCACTTCCGCGTGATTATCCGCACAAACTTTTACAAGGTAGTAATAAGTTCCCGCGTCCTTTCTCGTCGCCGAACCGCTCTCTACCCACACCGTACTCTCATCCGCCTGAGCGTCCGCAGAATCCACCGCCGCGACAAACCAGGTTATTTTCTGGCCGTTCTCGGCCGAGGCGCGGTTATTGATGAGCACCGCGTGAGCGGCCGCGTCGTACACGCCGCCGTAACCGTCGGCGTTTTCAACAGAGATAGCCGCCGACAATATTGCGTAATAGTTAACTCCGTTTTCGGGAGTGTATTCGGTAAACGATATGTCGTAATTATCGTTTACGACCGTCAGAAGAACCGCGTACTTACCCACGGGCGATACGGAGGTAACGCCCGTTTCCAAACTCAACGTAAATACGCTTGAAACCGCCGCGCCGTTTGCCACGGCCTCGCCCGAACCATTCAGAAGAGATATATCGTAGACTGGGTTTTCGGTACGGTTGAGATCTACGAGAGGCGCGTTGTAAACGCTCTGCGCAAATCTGTTTACTGTAATTCTAATTTCACGGCGTAAAATCGTAAATCCACCGTCTATAAACGTTATGTCGTAGTTGCCTGTAAAGCCGTCCTGAATTGCGGTAACGTTTACCTTGTATCCGCTACCCGCGGGTGACAGAGAATTAACTTCCTTGACGCCGTCTTTTATCGAGACTGTCAAGTGAGCCCCCGCGGCATCCTTGCCCTCGAAGAACTCGCGGCCGCCCTCGGCATAGTCCCACAATTTTTCGTTTTCCGTGACGTCGTCCCCGTACACGTGGTCGGTTACGTCGACGCCCTTTACGGAAAGCGCGTATTTATCGATCTTATATCCGCCGTTTGTAATTGTATCGGTTTTTAAAGAATATCTGCCTACGTGCGCCGTTCCGGAGAAACTTGCGGTAAACGTATAATCCCCTGCGTTCTTAAACGTCTTATCCGCAGAAACGTTAAGCCAAACGTTGCGCGTAGCTTCGTCGTGAGTTGTGTCCGTATAGTAAGCGACATTGCCTATCGTCTGAACCTTGCCGTTATACTCGTAAGTCTTTTCAACCCAGACTACCGAAACTTCCTTAACTTTTATTTCGTACGCGCCGCCGCCGCCGTCCAAAGTGATAACGTAGTTATCGAACTGTGCCGAAGCGGAAATTTCCGTACCGTTAAACCCGATAAGATAGCCGCCCGCAATGCTGTAAACGCCGTCCTTGCCGGACACTGCCGTAGTTGCAAGAATTACACCTATACCCGACGGAGTGTCTCCCGACACCATAACGCCTTTGTCGGCCGACAGAAGACTGTCGGCTTCCAACGCGACTATGGGATCGCCGAAGTCGGAATAAGCTATACCGTGATTTACCGTCAAGGTTATATTCTTTCTTTGTACGGTAACGGAATTATAATCTCCGTTATCCTGAATAACAACGTAGTTTTGCGCGGTTATGCCGTTTACCGAATTATCCGCGTTCAATGCAAGTCTTACAACGTACTCACCGTCAACCGCGCCCGCAGTAGCTCCCGGCGCGTAAGCTGTGCCGGAAACGCTCTCCATAATAAACGGATTGCCGGAAACGGTTATTAACTCTTTGAGATTTTCAGCCGTGTCGCCGCCCTTAAATCCGCCCGTTACGGTGTAACCGAAGCCGGAAGCGGTATCGAACTCGTCGCCGTATGTTATTGCGCTGCCGTCTGCTTTGATCGTCAGGTTTACGGGATTGATCGTAAAGCTCGCGCTGTTGTCGGCCGCTCCCTCTACGGTGTAATTGTCTTTAAATTCGCCCGCAATACCCGTGACAAGAACCGAATACGCCGATACTGTATGTCCCGAACCTCTCTTTACGTTTACGGGAACGCCGTTTTGCGCGCCCGCGATAACCGCGTTTTCGGTTGCCGCAAGACCTGTTACCAAATCTATGGTATCGCCGAACGACGGATTGTCAAGCGCCGCGCCCTTTATATGAGGCAAGCCGTCGTAATCCGCCTCGACCTCATCGTTCCAGTTTATAACTATTACTTTCTTGGCAACGGTAAGGGCCGAATCTCCCGTAAGGTTATAGAGCGGAGCCTCGTAATCTATGTCGCCCGTAAACTTTATGCCTACCTGCACGTAGTATGTTCCCGCATTTCTGGGGAAACCGTTGTATAGCTCGTCGCCCGTAAGTTTGTTGGCTTCGCTTATGTTTCTGTTCTTGTAGAACGTAGCCGTTATAACGTGTTCGTTACCCTCAACAATACCCGCGTCGTCTCCTCCGACAACTATGTATTCGGCAATGGGATCGGCAACGTTTTCAGTATCGCCGTAAGTATAGCCGTTTATCGATACGTCGAGGCTCAACTGCGAAAGCGTGATCGCATAATACAGTGTTACCGTTACTCCCGTCGTATCGTAGCCGTAATTTGCATAATTGGTTACGTAACCGCGGTTGGTATCCGAAGTATTTTCATTCCAGACGTAGTTTAATGCGTCCGCTCCGCCGAGAGTGAGTTTTACCGAGTATTCTCCGCGTGCTATCGAATCGGGCACGGAAGGCGTACCCGCATATACGCTGTATTCAACCGTATAGCCGAGACCGCCGATTATTTCAAGCGTGTGATAATCGAGAACGTTATTTCCCGTAATCACTTCCGCAGGTGAAAGCACCCCGCCCGTCCAAGGCTGCGCGCGCAGGTTTTTGCCCTCGGGAGTAAGGCTGGGCGGCGCTATCTGCCGTCTTTCGATAGTGATATAGTCTTCGTAATCAAATTCATAGGCGACGGACTCAAAGTTTGTCTGTTCCGTAGCCGCCTCGTCCGCCCAGCAGTAGTTTGCGCTGTCGGCCATTTTAAAGACGAACGAATAAGTACCCGCGTTGACGAACGAGAACACCCCTTCGCCGCTCCAAGCTCCGCCCGTAACTTCGATAGGAACGGAAAGCCATCTATTTGCGCCGCTTACCGTTACGGTGAACAGATTCCAATAATCCAGGTTATCTCCGCCGTTGAACGCTATGGAAGTATCCGTACCGTACACGCCGGTAAGAGTATCCGAAACGGGTTTTACAACAATCTGTTTCTTGATTGTGAATCCGTGCTCGTATTCGGGATTAACGTCCGAAACTTTATAGTTGAAAGCCCTCTCGCCTTCCAGCCCTAAAGCGTATGCAGTATACTCGCCTGCATTTATTGCGGAAAGCTTAGACGAGGTCTTTTTATCGCCGATAACCGCGCTCACATCGTCGTTGTTCTTCATGTTGGTAATCGTAAGCACGGGAGACTGCAACCCGCCGTCGTATACATATTCGCCGTCCGTCCAGTTCAAACTTACTTCGAGCTTATCTACCCTGAAATAGAACACGAGCGCGTCCTTGCCGTCGTGATCTACAAGCCCCGATACGCCTGAGGCCCACTTATAGTTTGTATTGGGATATACGTAAACCGCATAGGCGGTCGCTTTACCGTCCGTATCTATTACGTCGGTTATTTCGGCATTGTGCCCAACCGCCGTTCCGCCGGAAACTTCGAGCACAAGATTTTTATCGTCATAGTCCGTTCCCCAGCCGCGGAGGTAGTTGCTGAACTTATAAGCCGAGCCTCTGTAATCGGCATACAGCAGGTTGCTGCCGCTGAGCTTGACTCCGTCCCCTCCGCTCACGTACAGCGAGGGCGCGGAAAGTTCCGCGGAATCTATGACAAATATCACGCTTACTTCGTCGGGAAGAACGTAGTCGTGGGCAGTTGTAAACTTCTGACCTTCTATCGCTCTGCCGTCGAAGCCCGTTATTTTAAAGTAATATTTTCCTGCGGCCGTCGCGGACGAAATTTTATCCGTCAAGCTCTCGTCCGTATAAATCTCGGTATGACCGCTATAGGATATTCCATCAGTATCCTCTATCGTGCCGCCGTTTACTTCGGGTGAAGGAGCTTTTGCGCTGCCGTCGTACTTGAAGGACGTCTCGCCCCAGTTAACGGAAAGCGTCGCCCTGCGCATAACGTATTCAACCGATATATCCGCAGTGGTATTATCGGCCCACTCGTAATTGTGTTTATCCGTTATCTCAACGGTGAACGTGTAAGTTCCCGCGTGGACGAGAGTTATATTATTTTCGTTTGCCGCCGAAACGGATATGTCGGCCCCGCCGAAAGTCGTACCCTTTATTGCCGATACGTTGAGGGCGTTTTTATTCCAGTTTGCAAGAGTAACGGTCTGCGAACTGCCTGCGTATTCCCCGTCGGCGGGATTGCCTATTTTTTCGAGAGAGGCCTTTGAGATAATCCATTCGAACACCTCGGGAGCCTCGCCGTCCCACTCGTAATTGTCGGTCTCTTCAAGCGTTACGGAAATTTTATATACGCCCGCCTGCGTTGCGGTAATCGTCCTTATGTCTCCGCCTACCCCCTGCGCAATTACGGTCGAACCGTCGTGTCTGAGACCGCTCACCGCATATGAAAGCACCGATGACAATTGGTCGCCGTTGAGGTCGGATTCAACAGGAAGATTTTCTATAGCATAAGTCTTTTCGTTGCCGTCGTAAACGGTGTCGGCCGAATCCGCTCCGACAACGGTGAGTTTGCGGCGAAGTATCTTGAAAGTATCGTATACCACGGGATCTGTTCCGCCGCCGCTCCACTTATAGTTGGGATTATCTATGGCAACAGTAATTGTATAAGTTCCCGCCCGGTAAAGCAAAATTTTACCGGTGGAGGAGTTGACCGTTTCGGTAAATGCCGTTCCGTCCTCGTCATATTTGACGCCCTCGACGGACACGCTTATTATGCCGTTTGTATAATTGCCCTGATTCCAGCCGTTGAGGGTAATGCCGTAACCCGATAATCCCCTGTAAACAACTTCGTCCGCGCCGCCGTCTACCGATACGGTTATATCTGCGATAGAGCGCTTTTCAACCGTGAAGTTGAGTTTAACCTTGGGAAGAGTTACGTCGAGTTCAGTGTCCTCGCCTTCAAGGGAGGTCGTAAATTCAACGTAATAGTCCCCCGCGGGCCACTTGGAAAGATCGGTTTCGGTAACCGCTTTACCCGCCGAGGTGTAATAGACGGGCTCACCCACTATTCCGAAGAAAGGAGTTCCCGTAACGTAAGTCGCTCCTTTAACTCCCGTAGATCCGTAGACAAAGCCGTTCATCACGGGAGAAAGAGAGTTGTTGTATTGTTTTAAGTTGAAAGTTACGTTTACGGCCTTGCCGTTCTGAGTTACATTTTCGCCGTCCCAGACGTAGTTGTTGCTGGTTATAGTAAGAGTTATGCTATAACCCTCTTCACTAACGTGAACGTAGGGCCCCACGTCGCCGGTAAGTTTTACGGGGGCTTTGCCGTCTACAAAGTCTTTATTCAGGAAATCGCCCGTGTAGTCGAAAAACTCGGTTACCTCGTGCTCGTTCCTGTCATAGTAAATGTCCTTTAAAAGGTTCTGCGCGTAAACCTTTTTGGGCGTTATAATCAATCTTGCGGCATTGCCCGAAGTCGTCTTGGACGTTATGTACGCGGGCGTATCGTCAGTGACAGCTATTACGTAATAATTGCCTACTTCGGTGGGTGCTTTTGACGAAGGATTATTGTAAGTCCAGTTTTCCCAACCGTAGAAATAGAGCGTGACGCCGATATCCAGGTCACCTTCCTGTGTTCCGAAAGTGTATCTGTCGTTTCCTATAAGTCCTACTACGTCGAAATCGTCCACGGTGGGAACGCCGCCGTACTGCATAGAAACGTCCTTTAACCTTACGTCGAATTCACCCCTGTTGATCTGAATTGTGTAAAGCAACGAATTTCCGTCCAAAACCGCGCCGTTAAGGTTTTGCGGCCAGGCCCAGTTTTCGGTATCGAGCAACGTTACCCTGAACCGCAGTTCTCCGCCGGAAATTACATTTATTTGATTGCCGTCGAAAACGGCTACGTTATCGGTCAGTATGTCTATTTTTACTACGTCCGAATATTCCGCCGAAACGCGGCCGAGGTTTAAAAGCGCCTCGTACTCGGACGTATCCACGTTTATGAACAGTCCCTCGATAAAGTCGCGCTCGCTGGTGGACGAAACGGGCAGCTCCATAATCGCGCGGTTGATATTCTCAACTATGTAATACTCTTCGATTTCAGACATCCCGGGATATTTGAATTTGATCAATACTCCCTTTACGTCCTTAGTCACAAAGTCCTTCCCCGAAAGTTCGGTAAAGGCTTCGTCGGTGTAATAATCGACAGTGACGTACTTCTTAAGCTCATCTAAAGGCACGTTAATACGCCCCGCGGGAGTTGCGCCGTATCTGAACTGTACGGTCAAATTATCGAAGTTGAAATCTCCGTACACCGTCTGCACGCCGATTTCACCGCCGAAACCGCCGAAGCTCGTGGGCCTTTCGTATTTAATTCCCGTAATTATTACTTCTCCCTCGACGTTGGTATCCGCGCCGTCGGCCTGGTTTATTATTCTTATCTTTTTGTCGTAAGTGGTAGCGCCCGCAATACACTTTTCAATGTCCTCCGCGGTGGGAGCAAGCACGCCCTCTATCCTGTATGAAGTGTAGTTATCCACATATGCGCCCGTATTGGTACGCGCGGTAATTTTAATATTTCCGCTGTTTATAAGCTGACGGACCGTCGTGGAGGGCGTAACCTCCGCAAGTCCGTCGTACACTACAGAAACTCTGTCTACCTTGACCGTCTCGAAACTGACGCTTATATTGGAAAGAACCTGTGTTCCCGCCCTGCCGTTTACCTGAACGGTCAGTTCGTTTATACCCTCGGAAAAGGAGTTGTTGTTCAAGGTGTAGCTTTCACCAGTCGCAGTACTCCACGTGCCGTTGCCGTATTCCAGTCTTTGAAGTACGTAATATGAATTGGGATAGAAAACGGTGACTTCCAGTTTTTCGGATACCGCCTGTCTTTGCAGATCTGTGTGGAATACCGCGTTACCGTCGCCGTCCTTATAATATCCGTCCTTGTCGAGCGAGTAAGACGGGTTTACCGCTACCGAGACGCTTTGAAGCTTAGCCGTATCTCCAGTGTTCAGCATAGCCGTAATCTCAGGCATTGTACCCGCAAGATAGGTTACCCTTATACGCACGCTCGTAGCCGTGCCTATCTCTCCGTTAGCGGTAAGTATGGTTACGGAAATAAGATCTTTGTTTATTATCTCTGTCTCTTCCTCTCCCGCCTGACCGAAGACTTTAATGATGTTTTTAAGCGTTTCGGACGTATGGTCGTTAGTGACCGGCGTAGAGGGAACCTCAACCCTTATACTGTCGTAAAGCGGAATTTCATCTGCGGGGGCAACGTCCATATTGACGGCTTTGGGGGAACACTTGCCGCAATCCACGGTAATGCTTACACGATCTAAAAGCGTAACCTCTCCCGTTTCCGAAGTTACGCTTAAATCGACGGTATCGTCGTCACCTATGACTTCTCCGTCTATCGATATTATGTATTCTACGGGGTATAACTCAACCTCTTCGTTCCCCGAGCCCGAATAGTACGAGCCTATGACCGAAAGGTTGCTCTTTATACCCGCGCCCGTAGTCGCCCCCGAATAGAGCTTTGCATTCTCGTTGCGCAAAGTAACTTCGAGCGAGTTATAATTTCTTAGCGGCCTTGCTGCGGTCGCGTCAGCACGGGCCGAAATTCTCGTTCTTTCAGCATTGGCGACGTGAGCAAAGTTTAACGCCGTTGCCCCTGCTGAAACCGCAAAACAGGCCAAAAATGCGCACATACCGTAGGCCAGTTTGCGCGTAAACGAAATTTTTCTGTTGGTTTGCATATATACCCCCTGATCCGCAGGCGAAGTTTTCCGCTGTACGAATCGCTTAAAATCATTATGATACTATTTTATTATAGCTTTTTTTAGTGAAACAATCAATAATAACCTATAAATTTTTTAACATCAACGGGTAAAAAATTCGTAAATTCCTTCAATTATCGACTACGTTTGCCCATTTTTTCAAATATCTCCCAATTTCGGATAGTCGATTGGAGAAACGGGTAAGAAAAGACGAACGATCTTGTTCTGATCGTTCGTCCTTGTATTTGAAGATCAAAGCCTGGCCCACGCCATAACGGACGAAATGATTTCTTTGGCCGTTTCGGCTAACCCGTCCCGTCCGACCGGGCTGTTATAATACTTTTCGAAATTTTTCAGAAGACAGGAAATTCTTTCTGCGTAGAGCTTGACCTGCGAGTTTTGAGCGTAGGTTAAGTACTCTAAATACGTCTTTGAGTTTTCTATATTTTTCTTTGCTTCCAAAGAAATTTTGTTATCCTCGTCCGTACATCCGTAAGCTTGAAAACGCGGAGACCAGTTTACAACGTAGCAAGAAAGCTGACGTATAATTTTTTCACGCCGTGACCGCTCCTCTTTTTCGGACAAAACGTCGTCTGTCTTTTTTCCGAACAGTCCCATTACTTATTGTCCCCGTTCAGGTTCCCTGCCTTGTTTTCCCCGGGAACGCTCTCCGTCTCATTGGCCGTATCGGGAATTTCAACCTCGGGCAAATCTGCGGAAGACTCCGGAGATACCGGAGGCTCTATGGGGCGCTCGGGTGTCGCAGGGGGATTGCTGCCTTTGAGATATGCCATAGCCCGTTCGGTAAGTCCGCGTCCGCGCCCGGTAATCTGAATAAAGCCAATATATATGAGATAGGGTTCGTATTCCGATTTGTAAATTTTAAGATCGAGCCCCACGCGTGAAGCTATCGTATCTTCCGACATAACGCCGCTGGGATTTTCAAGCAGAGCGTAGAGTATTTCGAGATCCTTTTTCGTAAGTCCTATGGGATCTATGCCGGTATGCGAGAAGTACTCGTTTGCCACCGCCTCGTCCACGAGATCTGTATCGGCGTTAATAGCCAACGTATCCATTCCCTTTACAAATGAATTTATTTCACGAATGGAACTGCGGCAACGTCCGACGCAGAGGTCGAGCGCGCCCTCGGTAACCCTCAATCCCCTTGCGGTAAACTTGTTAACAAGGATTTTTCTTAAATCTTCCGGAGAATAGGGTTCGAGAATGAACGTAAGATTCTTGCACCTGTCGCGCACCGTCATCAGCACGTCCTGAGGATCGGTAGTCGCGCCTATAAAAGTAAAGTCTTCAATATGAATTACGTGATTGACGCCGTTCTCGTCGAGATAAACGAAATTTCTGTCGTTGAGCAACGTCAAAAGAGAAGTCTGAATATGTTTGGGTAGGGCGTGTATTTCGTCCATACCTATTACCACGGGTTCTTCAAGACGGCTTATATTCTGGAAAAATTTCTGAATAGCCCGTTTTGAAGCCACGTCGTTGTTGAACTGACTGCAATCCATAAACTCGAAACGCACGCCGAGATGCTTTGCTATAAGTTTCATAAGCGTACTCTTTCCAAGTCCCCTGCCGCCGAACAGCAGAATGTGATCGAGATGTCTTTCTCCGCGTTTGTTCGCCGCCTTGATTTCCGCAAGTATGCGGCGCACTACGTGCGATTGACCGATAAACTCCTCCAAGCTATCGGGATCGAACGACTTACCCGCCTTAGCCACGCTTTCCGCAGGCTTTGTAGCGCCGGGATAACGGGGTTCGACAGGCTTTACGGGAACGGGCTCCGCGGGCTCTTCCGGCTTTTCCCACTTCTTTTCCGAAGGGGACAAAAAGTCTATGCTTATTTTCCCGCCCTGTCCGCCGGCCGCAGGCGTTGCGGGGGCAACGGGTGCAACAGGCGCAACGTTTTCCGCGCCCTTGACTATGTCGTTGAACGAAGGCAAACTATCGTCCACTATAAATCCGAACAGCTTTTTCACCCTCCTGTCGGAAAGGCCGTACTTGGCTATGATCTGAGAATATGCGCCGAAAGTTTGTTGCCAGTATAAAATCTTGGCTCTTCCCATGAGGGTATCCACGTCTTTAGTATATCTGTCCGAAAGAAAACGGACGATTTCTGCAATGCCGTCGATAGTTTTCTGCGCTTCGTTTGCAAGAGCGGCGTTGCGCGTCTTGCGATAAAGTTCTCTGAATTGCTCGGATGCGTTCATATTATTTCTCCTTGCAGGAAATTATAATGTAATATTTAATGATTGGGACCAATTTTTAAGAAGTTCTACTATTTTGTCCGCAGGAGTCGCATTCGTCAGACCGTTTACGGAAATTTCCTGTCCTCCGCGAACAACCGAAACTGTCACTGACTTGTTTATACCCACGCATTCGCCGTTGCGGTTGAATACGGGGCCGCCCGAATCCCCCGGATTGGACGGAGCGGTATATACGAGATTGCCGCTTTCGCCGTGAGTAAATTTGACCGTCCCCGTAAAGGGCGCAAGCCCCATTGAAAGCCCGTTGCCTATTACGAGAATATCGGCCCCCTGTTTGAGATTAGAATAGTCGCCTATAAAGGGTATAGGCTCCGTTTCGGGAATATCGTCGGGCTCGAAACGACACAGCGCAACGTCCGACTTTTTATTTGAAGTTACGACGTAGGCCTTACACTTCTTTTTGCCGTCCGCAAAAAGTATCTCTATTTTCGAGAAATATCCGCCTATAGAATCATCGTAAACAACGTGATCGTTTGTAACGAAATAACCGTTTTTCGAGATTATAAACCCCGTTCCGTTGGAACACTGCGTAGCGCCGCGGCAGGTAAGAGAGATAATCGAGGGACTTCTCAGTTCGAAAATATCCGCTGCCCAACCCTGTGAACGGTCGTCGGGCAAAAAGCCGTCCGCGCCGATCGAGGGAGATTCCTTTGAAAGATAAGGTTTTTCGTCAACTGCCGTAGGAGACTGATTATTACTCTTGGAAGGGGGCATAAAATCGTCTATATTGATTTTGGGCGTCGCACTTTTTTTGGGGGCTTCGCGCTTTACGTCAGGTTTCTTCACTGGCTTGACGCTGTTACCTGCGTTCAGCCCGAAGCAAGCTCGCACGGTATCGTCAATGCCCTTTTCCCTTAACGTCTGCGCAACGCCTACCCACTTTTTCAAAAAATACTGCGTACGCGCGCGGTCCATAAGTCCCGTTTGCTTTTTGTAAATTTCGTAAGCTATATTGACGAAAGCAAGCACGTAAAGTCTTGCGTCCTTAGCGTTGCCCTGCTTTATAAGAAATCTGGCGTTGCTGTAATAGGTAGCTATACGGTTTCTGTAATCATTCATCGTCTTTATCGTTTCTGCCGCGAGATTCGAGATAACGAAGTTTCGCCAGTTTATCCTCCTCTTCGAGAGCCATTGTAAGTAAATTCATAAGATAAGGCTGAATTTCTTTGCCTTCCGCCCTGTCCCTTTTGAGACGGGGTACTATGACTTTATACCACTCGTTGAAAGAAAGATTTGCGGAATACGCGTCAAATTCCCAAAGCATTTCGTCCGTGATACTGTTTATATAGCCGGAAATAACCGACGTACAGTCGTCACGCGTTACGTATTCGTCGCAAGGTTTTTCCGCGCGGTAGTTGTTTATTTCACGAAGTAACGGAGCGTTTACTATCTGGCGGCATACGGCGTTGATGTCCGCGCCCGCCATTCCGCCCAGTTTGGAAGCCAGCCAAGCAACCGTAACGTCTGGCGCGCAGGGAATATCGATACGGTCCTTTACACTCGCGTCCTTGCCGAGAGCAAGTTGCACAAGACGGCAGCGCGCGTCGAAATCGGGCAGGGGAACGTATATCTGCGTTTCGAACCTGCCTCCGCGCTTAACCGCGGAATCAAGTACCCAGGGGCGGTTTGTCGCCGCTATGATTATGCGGTGTTGTCCCTCCTTGGCAACCCCCGTGAAGCCATCCATCATAGTGAGAAGGGTTGTTAAAACTCCCTTGGTGTTGCGGCTTTCGTCGTTGTCGCGGCTGGCGGCGATAGAGTCTATCTCGTCGAAGAAAATAATACAGTTGTCGTACTGTTTGGCCTCTTCGAATACCTCCGCGATATTCTTTTCCGCATCGCCCACGAGATTGGCGAGTATGTCCTTTGTCTGCACAACGGCTATATGAAAACCGAGAGTTCCCGCCAGGCACTTTACAAGGAATGTTTTACCCGTTCCCGGAGGGCCGTATAGAAGTATCTGCGCGTTGTACTGCGTTCCGCGGTACTTTCTGTAAATATGCGCGCAGTCGGTAAACGGAGCTACTATATTGACCAAAAATTTTCTCTTTATGTCGTCAAGCCCCGCCACGTCTTTGAGCGTAAGTTTGGGAACCTTGTCCGAAAACCACTTATTCTTGGGCTTTTCTTCCTTTCTATGCACGGTATCGGTATTTTTGCTCCGTACCGAACCGCTCGAAGTGTCTGCAATAAATTCCCGCACCTTTGACGCCTGAGAACGGTAATAATTTTTAAAACTTTCGTCCACATTGGGGCGAGCGCACTCGCCGTCCGCTATCTGCACAAGTTTTTTTCCTATTCTCAGCGCGTCGGCGGTATTCCCCGAAGCAAGCGCGGAATTGAACAGCTTAATATATTCCTTAAAGGAATCCATCATAGTTGCAGGCATAAATCGTTCTCCTAAACATTCAAAACAGAGCAAGCTGAAACCGACGCAGTTTTGAGCGTCATTATAAACCGGTCTGTTTAAGATTAATTCAAAATTATTATTTCTTGTTCTCTTCCTCGATAATCGAACCGATATCGAGAACGTCTATAGCGTCGTTGGGCTTTGCGGCAACGGCGTCG
Source organism: uncultured Christensenellaceae bacterium (assembly GCA_910588645.1). Taxonomy (GTDB): domain Bacteria; phylum Bacillota; class Clostridia; order Christensenellales; family Borkfalkiaceae; genus Coproplasma. The sequence goes on along the minus strand of CAJUOY010000001.1, from coordinate 44,956 downwards.
CCTTTGGCGACTCTTGCGGCAAGACGGGCGGCGCGCGCCTGTTTTTCGGCCGCGACAGCCTCGCTGTCCCTCTTCTTGGCAATAATGGTCCTGTCCTTTTTAACAAACTGCTTGCGCACATCGCTCAAAGAACCCTTGGCCTTGGCAAGAGATTTCTGGAAAGCCGCCATATCTTTGCCAAGTTTTACAAAGTTGGGGCCCTTTCTCAAAAGTCCGTTGCAGGCGCGAATAGCCGCGGGGAGTTTGCCGAGATTGCCGATAGCAATCGCTCTCGCCGCGCTGGAACTGATCTGCGCTTCCATAAATTTCAGATCGCTTACAAAGTCGGATACTTCGAGCTTATCCTCGATAAGTTGATCGGAATATTCGTCCTGACCGAGTTCCGCAGCCTCGTCGATCCATTCGTTGTACTGAGCTTCGAGGTCTTCGAGTCCCTCGCGCGCTTCCTTGATGTACGCCAGTCCTTCGGCAACCTTTTCCATATCGCTGAGTTTAGCCATAATAATTTTTACTCCTTAATAATTTTTGTTTTAAAGCCGCTGTTAAGCGCGGTTGGTGTTGTTGAAAGGATTTTCCGCCTTTACCTCACTGACGGCGGGAACCTCGAAGGGATTCACCTCTACTTTGACTTCCTCCGCGGGAGCTTCCCACATATTGCGCACACTGTTTTTGTCTACGCTTCTAAGTCTGCCGTCGATCATAGCTTCGAATTCCGCGCTGACGTTTTCCTGATGCTTTTTGAATTCTTCGAACTCGATAAGATCTATCTCCGCCTTGCGCGCCTCGCTTTCAAGCTTTTTCATAAGTTGTTCTACAAGCGGCTTCAACTTTATATCGCCCTGCGGCATCTTGGCATAACGGACGAGTTTATGTTCGGGAATAACTTTAACTACGGCGCGATACTCCTCCGCTTCGAGCATAGCCTGAATTAAAATATTGAATTCGTCGAAAAGCTTGAAAAGCCAGTTGAACTTTTTGAGGTTTGCCGCGCGGCGCTTCATAGTCGTCTTTATACTGTCGCCCTGACGCACGAGTTCGTTCTTTTCATACTCGTTTTGCGAAGCCCTGTATTTTTCACCCAAAAGAGCCAACTCCGTTGCCGATTCACTGAAAAGCATTTCAAGCTCTTTAAGTTTATCGTCATACTTCTGGCGGAGATATGCTACGACGTAACTCTCCTTATAGGCTTCTCTGCCAATCCTGGGCAGATCTAATCCGGCCCCCTCGACAGATTCCTTTACCCTCATTTTACGGGCGCTTTCATTGAGCATATTATTGAGATCCTGTGCCATTTGTTAAGTTCTCCTTATTATCATTTTACTATGTTAGTGTATCATAAAAAGCCGTGTTCTGTCAAGTACGGTCCAAAAAACGCATTGCCTGTTAACTGAATTTATTCTACCATATGCTTTTGCGGCCCGTGTCATTTTTTTATTTACAAATTTATCTGTTGTCCAACCTGAAAGTTACGCCGCCCAAAGCCTTTATATTTACCTTTTTGCCGTCGGCGACAACCTCTTCGGTATCGGTACAATCCTTCAACATATCCGCAAAGCATATGTCGTTATACGGTTGGAAGCTCATATCTACAAATGCGCAACCCTCCTTATAAGCCGTTATAACGCTGTCCTTGTGAACCATTTTGAACCCGAAGTTCCGTTCGTCTCCGCTTTCCCGCGGAAGAACGTTTGAGCCTATTCTTATCTCCACGCCGGGCGCGGCGGTTTCACCGCTCCAAACCTCTTTGCCGTCGACTATGCCGTCCGCCGCATAGACCGTTTTGCCCATAAGCGAATAAAATTCCTCAACGGGTTTATCCGTCTTGATAATTACAAGACTTGTCCCCACGTCCTGCTTAAAGCCGTCCACGTAAGTTATATGGGGGCCGTCTATTGCGACTTTTGAAGTCAATACAAGCTCGTCGGTCTGCGCGACTGTTACCGTAACGGGCTCGGCCGCCGAAGTTCCTATCTCTTTTCCGTCGTAATACACATTTTCGGTAAGCGGAGCAAAATCCACGTCGCGCACATACACCAAAACAGACATATTTTGTCCGCCGTTATTGCCGCCCCCGTTATTATTGCCTCCGTTTCCGCCGCCCGAATTATTGCCGTCATTGCAGGCAATCAGCGAACATACGGAAACAACCGCGGCGGCCGCCAACGCTATAATAGCCGTAACTTTTTTGATTTTCATAATAATATTTCTCCTTAATCTTGTCTATTGTCGTCGTAACCGATAACAACCGTGCCGATGTATCCGAGACTTGCGGGAACAGTCGTAAAGCCGTTATGCGATAATTTAAGATAGCTTAAATTTTTATGAGTTGCCTGTGAAATTACACCAGTAATCTGTTGTGCGCTTGCGCCGATATTATATATTTGCAGCCACTTCAAATTTACGCTCTTTTTAACTATTTGCAGAGCGGTCGCCGTCTGATTGGAATCGCCGATATTCAGTCTTGTAAGCTTGGACAAGAATGACGCCCCGTTGAGTAAGTTCATCTGTTGCGCGTTCCTAAGCGCGGGATTACCGCCCAAATATAACTCGGTAATATTTTGAAGCGCAATTAGGGGAGATATATTGCTCACATTGTTGTTGGCAATATCCAAAGACCTGAGGTTAGGCAAATTTGCCGCAAATTCAACAGATGTCAACCTACCGCCTCTTCCTGATTCCAAAGGCATATGAAGATAATTGATGTCTTCATTGATCTCAGAACAAGTTAATGACGTTATGTCATTTTTATTGAGCGATATCCACTTAGCCCTGATCAAGGTCAAATCCAAGGTCTTAAAATTGTTAGCAGAGAGTATAAGCTTGGTTATCAGCACGCCGTTTATATCCAACGAAGCAAGCTTATTGTCATTTAAACAGAGTTCTCCGACATGCCCGACGTTGGATAAAGTGACTTTCGTCAAAGCGTTTTTGGAAAGATCGATTTTATTGACGTTTTCAAAACCGGCAATCTTTACCGTAACAAGATTTCGTCCCGACGCGTTTATCGTGCCTGCGGTGAGTCCCTTGCCGCCCATTATTAACTCTGTTTCCGTCGCGGCAGATGAATACTGAATAACGTTGATATTGCCGTTATGATTGAACAGAGTGCTGAGCACGCTGTTGGAGCCTTCCGCCCTATTAAAAGAACGCATTGTAAGAACGTCTACTATAGAACCGTTAAACGCGCCCTTGTTATAAGTCATCTCGGTTGTAGGCAAAACGTTGAGACGGTTTATCACTGCTTCGTTAAAGGCATTTTCATATACCGCGGTAACGTTTATTCCGCCGTTCAAAGCCTTATATGAATCCTTATTATCGAGATCGATAACTGCATTCGTTTTATATCTGACAATCACGTGACCGAGCGAAAGAACACCGCTCGTAAAAGATCTATACCAGGCGGTATTCTCCAACGCGCCCGCGCCTATCTGCTGAACATCGCCGCAACTGTCAAAAACTTTTAGAGACGCACATCCTGCAAACGCGCCCGCACCTATAATTTTGGGAGCGTTTTTGACAGTTGTCAATTTAGCTGCTCCCTTGAAAGCGTTATCGGGAAATTCGTTCCCGCTTTCTAATTTAAAATAAGTAAGATTATTTAAAATATCACCTAGGACGTTGGAAATATGTTTACTGCACATTGAAGCGTAATTAATTTGATCGCATCCCTTGAACGCACCTTTCGCAACCGTCATATAATCAAAAATATTTATTGTCTTTAAACAAGTTGCATTGATAAACGCGTGTTGTTTTATTTCCACCGGATCGCTGCTCATTATTCCTACGGTAGTAATGAGAGAGCCGTCGTATCTTACAAGATTATGCGCATAATACAGCGGATTGGACTTCTCCGTTTCGAAAGATATTTTTATCCAATCCGAAAGATTTCCCGTACGCACTTCCCTTAAAGCAACGCAGCCGTCGAAAGCGTCGGCACCTATCGCTGTAATTCCCGCGTTCAATTCTACCGTCATGAGTTTTCGGGCGGCCTTGAAAGCGTTTGCCGCCAACGGAGTCGATCCTGACAAAACGACAGTTTCAAGATTTGCGACTCTGTCTCCGATTACCGTCGGAAGGTATTTAGTATCAATATCTATATCCGAAATAGAAGTACAGCCGATAAAAGAATTTTCACCTATCTGCACGTTTCCGAAGCGGATAGTCACCGATTTAAGACAGGTCGCGTTATAGAACGCATAATCGGGAATTGTATTTTGAAGTTCGGTAATTTCAAGCTCCTCGAAAAGCTCGCCGTTGACGTAAAGTCTGCCCGCGTGGTGCAAAGGATTTGCCGCCGCGTTTGCAAAACTTATGGAAAGCCAAGCCGAAACATCCGTTATATCCACTTGTCTCAAACCGTAGTTGCCTAACGCGCTTATTTTAAAGGCATCCGTATCCAGCTTTTTAACGGATGAAGGAATATTGATTGTTTCCAGTTTGAAGCAACAGAAGAAAGCGTTTTTACCTATTTCGGCAACTTTATCGGGAACGACTAAAGAGGTAAGATTAAGGCAACCGCTAAACAGATCTTCCGATATAATTTCAAGATTATCCGGTAAGACGATCTCTTCGACTTTGCTCAGATTTTTAAACGCGCCTTTTTGCAGATAACCATCCGACACAGTTATCTTTCTGAGCGTATCGGGTATGTTGTATTCCGTCTGCCCGTTCTCACCCGTATAAGCGAATACGTGTTTTAAAGTCATTGTATCATCCGCTTCGGCCGCGGAAGACAATTTTGTTTCGCCTACAAAGGGCAGAGTAAGGTTTATTAACGAATTACAGAAGTAAAGCGCACCCCTCTCGATTTTTTCAACCGAGCCGGGTATGGTTATATCGGTAATATCATCCGTTGTACAAAAAGCGTTTTCACGCACGATATAGCTCCTGCCTTCGTAACTTTCGGGCAGAGTTATAACGGTATCCTTTCCGATATACGCGACGAGATAAACCTCATCTCCGCCGTCGTAAAATACGTAATCGCCGACAGTCTTTAAACGCGTTTCCCCGCTGTGAACGCCTTCCGCGGCGAGCGCAACGCCGCCGTGATCGGGCGAACCCGCAACTATATTTAAATCGGACTTATTTATAACTTCCGCAATTCTGGCGCAGTTGTCGAACGCACCCGTCTTTATTTCCGTAAGCGAAGAGGGAAGAGTTACGCCCAAAAGTTCGGCGCTTCCGCGGAACGCACCGAACTCGCCGCCGAATATTACCGTGACGGGATTGCCCTCTATCTGTTCGGGAATTTCAACAAAACGGGACTGTCCGATATACCTCAATATTCCGCAGCTGTTTGTGGAAAGAAGCACCCATTCGAAACCGTCGTCGGTACATCCCCTCTTTCCGCCGTAGTTCCATACCACGGGACAAGGATCGGGATTCCAATAGAAATCTGCCTGCGGCATACCAGAGGTAACCGCAAAAATAGTCGCGCCGCCGCAATTTTTAAAAGCGTTTGCTCCCGCATAGTAAATACTTTCCGCAAGGAAAATAGCGTTTACGTTTTCAAGCCCCTCAAACGCGCTTCGCATTATTTTAGAAACAGGCAACCCTCCGGCCTTGTCTATCTCCAATATTCCGTTATCGGGTTTACCGTAATACTTTAAAATTGCAGAAGTGTTATCGTTCAACGCCGCCCAGTCGTATCCGTCGTTTACGCCGCGCCGTCCCGAATAATTCCATATAACCGTGAGATTATCAGGATTCCAGTTAGCTTTCCAGCCGGAAGGCTTGCTCGCCGCAAAGGCGTATACTACGCATTCGCAACTTTTAAAAGCGCCTGCCTGAATTTCCGTCACGTGCAGACCGATCTCGATTTTCGATATCGCATTCAGCCCGTAGAAACCGTTTTCGGCAATAACGTTAACTTTTCTGCCGTTTATAAATTCCGGTACATTAATTTCGTTGCGGCTTCCGTTGTAGCCGTACACAGCCGCCGCGCCGTCCCTTAACGCCGCCCATTCGAAGCCTTCCGCAGTCTCGCCGCGTTCGCCGCCGTAATTCCATATTACTCTGCCGTTGCCGTCGTACCAGTTTACCCAGACTTGATTGAAGGAACCTTCCACAAACAGCGCGCTGCCCGCGTTGTTCGTAAACGCGCCCACGCCCATTTCTCTTACTTCGAAAGGAATGACCGTTTCAGTAAAGGAACAATTTTCAAATGCTCCGTCGCCTATGCTTCTCACCGTCGAAGGAATAACTATCGCCGTAAGGGCTGCACAACCCGCAAACGCCCTGTTGCCTATGCTCTTAACGTCGGACAACGTGACGGAACCGAGTTCCTTCATATTTTCGAAAGAATTGTCGGAAATTACTCCCCCTGTAACCGTTATTTTATTTAGGTTTACGGGTAAGTAATAAATCTCTCCGCCCTGCTCGGCCGCGTAAGAATTATCATACTCTGCCTTGCCGAAAAGTTTACCTAAACTGAAATTCAAGGCATTGCAATCAAGCGATATTTGAGTAAGACTTGCGCACCTTTCGAACGTACCTTCTGCTATGAAAGTTACGCCTTTGAGATCGGCCCTTATCAATTTGTCCGCGCCCGCAAAAGTGTTTTCGTCCTTAAGCTCGCCATTTGTCACGGTAGCGTATTTAAGCGAATTTTTGGGGAAAGTTCCCACAAATTCAGCGACGGTTGAAATACTTTCGATATTGACGCACCCGTCGAACGCTTCGCGGTCTACACCCGCGATATTTTCGTGCAACGTCACCGACTTCAAGCAGACGGCGTTTACAAACGTCCAGCCGCCCAGACTAAAAATATTTTCAGGCACTATAAGATCAGTTAAAATTTCGCCGTTTACATAGAGATTGCCTGCGTAATACAGCGGATTGGCCGTCCCGCCGAAAAACCGAATATTAATCCAACTTTCGAGATCGGTTATATCGACTCTTATAAGTTCCTCACATCCCAAGAACGCTTCCGTTCCAATACTAATGACGGCGGCGGGCACGGTTATGCCATCTATGCCGCAAGCCCTGAAAGCGAAATTTCCTACGGTCGTAACGCCGCGCGGAATCTCAACCGTTTTAAGCGCGGAGCAACCGTCAAAAAGTCTTTCGGGAATTGCCGTCAAAGCTTCGGGTAGAACTATTTCGATTAAGTTTTTGCAGTCGGAAAAAGCTCCGAAGTAAACTTCCCCGCCTTCAACTTTGACAGTTGTCAAAGCCGAAGGTATATAGTAAGTTACATTTTCGCCGTCGGCGTAATCTTGTATTGTTTCAACGCCTCCGTCGTATTCCCTTGTTCCGAAAATATATCCTAACAGCGATTTCTCCGAAGCTTCGCTCAACCCGAGACTTTCGCCTAAATAAGGAATATTTAAAATTTTAAGCTGAGAACAACTCGAAAAAGCTCCGCGTCCGATACGGACAATTCCTTGCGGCACGGTAAGCTCGGTTACAGCGGGAGCTGTAAATCCGTAATTTGCAATCTCTGTAACTTTGAGCGTTCTATCTTCATAACTTACGCTTTCGGGGAGAGTTACCTTTCCGCCACTACCCTCGTAACCGTAAATTACCGCGCAGTCACCCGCCGTTTCCGCCCAGCGTATACCGTCGGCAGTGACGCCGCGATTGTCTGCATAGTTCCATACGGTTATACAGTCGGAAGCGTTCCACGCACTATTCCAAGCTGTCGGCCGTTGCGCAAATTCTATAAACAGCGTCGCGGAAGAATTTAAAAACGCGGAATCTCCGATCCTCTCGGTAACGTTTGAAATTTCGGTTTCACCCAAGCCCGTATGCGCAAACGCCCAATTATCTATGGTCTGAACGCTTTCCAAATTCACTTCATTCAAAGCTTCACAGCCGTAAAAAGCGTATTTGCCTATATTGGTCACTCCCGTTAAATCCGACGTTTCAAGATTCTTGCAATTATAGAATGCGTAATCGGGAATTTCCTGTATTCCTTCGGGAATTACAACTTCGCAAAGTTCGGTAAATCCCGAAAACGCGCCGAAGTTTATATTTCCGCCCCTTACGGTTACTTTTTTAAGACTTTGAGGAACGTAACAAATAAATTTTCGCAACGGATCGACAATCGGAAAAACAGAACTACGATAGTCGTAAAACTGCTCTGTCTTAATTCCGCCGTCAAAGTTCTCAATGCCGAAAACATGCCCCAAAACAGTTTCTTTACCGAAACCGGAAGGGGCGTCGGCATTTTTACCTATAAACGGCAACGACAGCTCTTTAAGCGACGAACAGCCGGCAAACGCGCTTGAACCCATTTCCGTAACACTGTCCGATACGTACGCGCTTTCAAGCTTTCTCGCCCCTGCAAACGCCTCTTCGGGAACAGTCGTCCCGCCGTTCAGCTCAAGTTTGGTAAGTCCGTTTAAGGATATAACGCCTATTGCCGCAATCGGCATTGTCGCTTCGCTTATGTTATCGCAACCGTTAAACGCATTCTCCGAAAAAATCGAAACGCTCGACGGAATATAAACTTTTAAAAGACTTGTACAGCTTACGAACGCTCCCGATCCTATCTCGATTATTCCGTCCGAAATATGAATAATTTCAAGACTGCCCGCAGAGGCAAACGCCCCCGACGGAATTGCAGTTCCGCCGTTTATTGTAACCTGCCTTAAAGAATCTATATCCTTAGGGATTTCATTTACGGCGTGCGCGGGCAGTGTGAGTTCCTCCATCGCCTTGAAATTGCCGAAAGCGGATTCCCCGAACGTCGTCAGACTCAAAGGAATTGTCAATTTGCCGAGCTGAGCGCAGTTTTCAAAAGCGTACGCGTCTACACGTGTTATACCCTCGGGAATTATAAGTTCCTTTAATCTGTACATTTGCGAAGTTCTCTCTTCGAACGCGTGCGAACCTATCGTTGTAATTCCCTCGGGGAAAGGCCCCGTTAGCTTTCCGCTCGCATCCGCCGCATATCTTACAAGCACGTTGCCGAGGGTGAGGAACTCGCCGTTTCTCACGTCCGCAAACCAAGCGGTATTTCTGAACGCCCACTCGCCGATTTCGCTCACGGCATCGCCGCCGTTAACTGATGCAAGCGCGGAACACTCCGCAAACGTGTATTCGCCGATCAGCGTCAAAGCCGATCCAAGCGAAATTTCTTTAAGACTCTTTACATTATAAAATGCCTTGTCGCCAATCGATTTGACTTTGTCGGAAAGTCCGACGGTCTCCAATGCGGGAGCGTTTGCAAAAACTTCGCCTTCGATTGTCTCACCCGCAATTATCTCTACCTCTTTGAGCGAATCGAAAGGAATCAAACCAGCCGCATACGAGGGTAAAAAGACCTTACCGATATTTACGCAACCCTCGAACGAATCTTCGGCAACGGTCTCTACCGATTCGGGAATAAACAATTCGGTCATTCCTATACAGCCAGCAAAAGCTTTTTCAGCAATTTCGACCACTATGCCGCTTTGAGGTATAAGACTATCCTTACAGCCAAGAACAAGGGTGCGAGTCGCCCGCTCTATAATGCAGTTAGCCGCGCTGTAATAAACTGAATCTGCGGGAGCGGACGTAATACTGAGGCTTGAAAGATTGCCGCAGTCTACGAATACTCCGCCCTCGATTTTGGAAATGCGGAAAGATATGTCCGCTTTTTCAAGTAATTCCGCCCCGCGGAAGTCGCCGTATCTAAGTTCGCCGTCACCGATGATCTTTACATTTTTAAGTCCGTCTTTGGGAAGCACGGGAATTACCGCGGTAGTTACCGTCGCGTCAGATATATTAATGCAACATTCGAAGGCGGCCGGATCGTAATCGGTAACAGAATCTTCTGCCACAATAAGGCTCGTAAAGCCCGCGTTAAGGAAAGCGCGGCGGTCTATTTTCGTTATGTAGTTAGGCAGGGACAGTATTAAATCTTTTTCACCTGCTCCGTAATTTTCAAAAGCCTTGGGGGCTATGACGGTTGCGTCGCGGAACAAATCGGAAGTGACGTCCCTGACCGATTCGGGCAAAAATCTCACTACTACATTGCCCAAAATCTTAAACCCGCCATAACTCGAATCGGGCGCGGTACCGTACCATACGGTACCCGTAAAGGCGTCCTCGCCCACGCTTATGATATTGTCTCCTCCTATTATGGCGTTCAAACTGACGCAGGCGTTAAACGCGTTGTCCTCTATGATAAGCCCGCTGTCGGTACGGCTCCCCTCGAACTCAACCGAAACGAGAATTGCGCAATTTTCAAACGCGCCAGCACCCAGGGAAACTATATTTTTTCTGAAATAAATTTTTTCGATAATGCCGTTGTTTGCGAACGCTTCGGAAGCGATACCGCAAACTTGGAGTCCGTCCGCCGTAACCGCAGGGAAATTGATATTGCTCTTATCAAAACTGCCTATGTAATTTTCCCATACAGGAGTAAAACCGGTTACCGCCGCACCGCCGTCAGGCAATTCTTCGAAAGTAAACCACCTTACTGGCGACGAAGGATGCTCTACCGTAGGCGTCCACAACGCGTAGACGTGACTGCTCTCCTTCAACGCCGTAAGCATTTTGCCCGTATCGTCCGACTTCACCCAGCCCTTAAAGGCAAATTCGTCGGTGTCCTCAAGGTCGTCGGGAAGTCCGTTTAAAGGTATGCTTTCAACAAATACTTCGTCCGAAAACTCCGAGTGCATTATCGCCCAGATTTTATTCTTCCCGGGATTTTCCGAAGGATACAGATTTCCCGCCATTCCCGCCCATTCGGGAGTCGATATATAGTCGTTTATTAAATTTGTTTCAACGTAATAAGTTATATTTTTAGGTGCGTCGGTAACGCTTACCACCGTGCCTCCCGCAATCTCGATTTCCTTAACGGAAGGGAAGTTTGTAAGATCGCCAAGGTCGAGTTGTCCCGATTCGGGCGCAAGAGTGAGTTTTTCAACCTGTTCCAGTTCGTCGGGTACCGCTATACCGTTAAAGTCGGAATCCGCCGAATCGAACAAAGCCTCTTCCACCAAGGGGTTATTCAACGAAACTTCAAAGGTAAACTTTTCCCCGTTTTCGCCGCCGTACAATATTCGTCCGCCGTCCTTGACGGTGATAAGAATTTTCCCTTTTCCTATGCAATAAAGGGGAACTGAAATTTCGTTGCCGTCAACCGTTACTTCGCCCGAAACCTTATCAAGTGGTTTTCCGTTCGTATCGTAAATTTGAACCTCGGCAACGCAGTCGTCTTTGGCCGCCATATAGTCGCCGAGCACCGCGGTCTTTGGATAAGGGCTTACCTTTAATTTCACGCTGTTACCGTAAGTAACGCTTGAAACTATCGGATCGAGCCTTATAATCTCCCTCAATTCGTCTACGACGTTTACGCAAACTTCCACGGACGCGTCAGTATTTTTGGCGGTGACGAGAACTCTTTTCCGACCGCGCGTCGTATCCGCCGCAACGGTAAACTCGCCCGTAAATTCGCCCGTATTATCCTTTTTAAAGGTCAACCCGCCGCCGTCGTCCTCGTGTTCCTCGTAAATGAACTGAGCCGACTCCTTTTTCTCCCCGCGGTAAAGGACGGGCGACAGACGAGCCGTCTGCCCCGTATAGACCGTGATCTCCCGTCTGACCTCGATCGAATAATCGTTGTCGACCGGATTCAGCCCGAATACCACCCATAAACTTACCGCCAGCGCCAAAACGAATATTAAGGCGGCCAGTATGTACTTTACCTTCATAACTCTTTTGCTTCTCTCATTTTATTTGGAAATTTGAAAGAATCATTCAATTCTTCCGCGCTCTTGAATTCCAGTATAAATCTGTCGGAAAGATACGCGTCCCCATATGCGGACACAAGCCCTTCCGTTTCTCCCTGATTGAGCCCGACGGCGGCACCTATGGAATAATTACCGCCCTCGTACTCGTCGTAGTTGTCGAATATTTCCGTCTCCTTGAAAGCGGTAAACGTTATATACGTTACGGCGTTTTTAACGCGTCCATCTAAATTTTTAGCGCACATTCCGCCGAAGAAAGTCTGCATAACTCCACCGTTGCCCTTTCTTTCGACGCTCATACGCGCCGCGCAACCCTCGATATTCCCGTAATTATAAGCGGCTATCCCACCTGCCGTCGCATACTTGTCGACTTCCATCCTGAAACTGTCCACCTTACATCCTCTGATCGTTCCGCGATTATACGCAGCTATCGCCGCGCCCACGCCGCCTTCGTTCAGTTTCGCGTTTCCGCTCACCCTGAGGTTGATAATTTCGGCCTTTTCGTCCACATATCTGAACAGCGCGGAAAGATCTTCCCCTTCCGACATTTCATATCTTATTGTGAAATTCTTTCCGTCGAATATGCCCGTAAAGGGATAAGCTTCACTGCCGATGGTAATCGAGTCCCCCTTTTTTACAAGTATATCCGTCTCAAGCTCGTACCTGTTGTTGAGAACCAAATTCCCTTCGAGGGCTTTCAAGTCCTCGTATTTTTCTATCTTTATAGTTTTTCTCAGGTCGTCGCGCGAATTTCTTATGTTCAACGCATTGTAAAATACCGCCCACAGTGTAGCGAGAATCAGCAAAATCACGAACGTTACGACAAAAACAATTATTAATGCCTTGCGTTGCCCCGACGACTGCTCGCCATCATAGGTCTCCCAACTCTTTTCGTAGATATAATGCGGAGTATTTTCCGGTCTTTCGCCATTGTTTTTTCTCTTCATTTTATCACCGTCATATTAAAAGCATACAGCTTGTTATACCGTAAATTACAATCACAAAACCCAGTCCGATCAGCGCGGCTTTCAGGATATATTCCCAAATGGGTTTTGCCTCGTCGTCGGCTTTATCTTCCGTTTTGCCTTCGACTTTACCTTTCCGTTCCCTGAAAAAGAACAGCAGAAATCCAGTAAAAAACGCAAATCCCAAAAGGCATATAATACCCATAGATTTATCAATAAAGAAGTTTTTAAACGCCGCCACGCTCCAGGAGGCCATTACCAAACCGGAGAACAGGAATGATACCAAGACCATAGAAAGCGCGAACAAAGGAACTATTAAAATCAACCAGCAAATCAATTCCAGCTTGGGATATCTCTTTTTCTCCTTGCCGCCCTTTTGGGTATAGATTTCAAACGAAGAATTCTTTTCCGCACAACCCTTGCCTGCGCGTTTTGCAAAGTCGGTAACCACAACTGTACAGTCCTCGATTAGTTTTCTGGACAATTCCTTTTCTAAGCTAATCTGTTCCCTGACAGCTTCCTGCTCCCGCAATATGCGTTCCTGCTCTTCCCTTATGCGTTTTTCCTCCGCAAGGCGCTCCTGCTCGAACTTTTTGAATTTTCTTTCGGGATCGGTTAAGGGAAGCTTGAATGCTGTCGCCGCCTTACTTATGTCTCCGTCATTTTTAACCTCTTCGTAAACGACGTGGTATTTTTTCCACCAGTTTTCTATTCCGTCGGCGGAAAAATCCAAAAACTTACTTAAAATAACCCTATAAATATCGGGGCTGCACTCAAAAACTTTTGCCACAGGCAACTCGCCTAATTCCCCCTGCACCTCGCGCAAAGCTTCGGCGGGTTTGCCATTGACATTGTTTAAAAGCAGTTTTACAAAATCAAGATTTTGCGAAGGCGTAAGTTTATCGACTAAACCCATAATCGCCTTGTTACATACCGCCGTACGGTAAAGCGTATTCTTCAATACCGAATATACAAGCCCGGTCCAGGACAAAACTTTGCAATAGACGTCCCTTGACGGTAAAAGCCCGACAAGCTCGTTCAACCTGTCCTCGCCTCCCGCAGAAAAGTCAGTAAAGGAGCCGTTCCAACAGGAACAGGCGAGCATAAGAATAAAATCGGCCCTCTCCACGGCGTGGAGATGAGAGGTAAAGTTTATTATTTCTTTCTCCGTTTCGGAAGGCAGCGAGCCTGCGCGGCAATAACCGCACAATATGTTTTTTACGCCCGATTTGTACTTTTCATCCGTTTCGGTGAATATGTCCACGAGAAGTTTGAAAGTCGCAAACGTTTTGGGCTCTTTGTCCGCAATGCTCTGTAAAGCCTTGAAAATTACATCGTTCCATTCCCTGTCGTTTTTTGGCGCGGGACAGCCGTATTCCGAATATGCGGATATAAAGTACTCCATAGCCTTGGGTGATTTGGGGAAATCGGAGAGATAGGCGTAAGCCGCGCCGTAAAACCCGAAGTTGACTTCGTTCGGTTTCGGAACGGCGTGGGCTTCGGTCTTGCTTGTAAATGCCTCCAAAACGGATAAAACGTCCTTTGCGGCCGCGCCCGATTCTGAAAAATAGTTCTCGAATACGGCAAGATACCCGCTGTCTATCTTTCTGTCCGTAAACCCTTGCTTATCGACTTCGAGCTGAACGATATTGCGGTCTTTTAATACGTTGCCGCACTTGAACATAAGCCTTACTTTAAAGCCGAATTTGCCCTCGGCCTCCTCCAACCACTGCCCTATGGAAGAATTGTTTATAAGGGAAATAAATCCAAAAGAGTTGGCAAATCTCTCGGAAAGCATATGCACGGTGAGCTTTAAGAGGGCTTCCGCGCGCGCTTCGCCCGATATATCGCCCGCGGAATCTAGAATAACCGCAACCGGTTCTACGTTTGAAATAAGGGCGTCGGCGATCCTTAGAGCTTTCTTTACGTCCTCGTAAGAATATTCGTAATTTACTACCTCTCTTTCGGAACTCAGCTCTTTATCGGACATAGCAAAGAGTTCGTCCGCGGCGTACCCCTCGATCTCCTGCATATCCTTAACAACGCCTTCCGTCTCGTGCTTGATGAACGGCGGGGCAAAGTTCCACCCCAACACGGCCCGCCCCCCGATGACGGGAGAATATATCATTGCGCGAACTTTTTCGGATACGGCGATTACGTTCATCAGTTCTCCGTATCCGCTTTTATCCCACGTATATCTGTTATCCGTTCTGTGATTGTACCAAATTCTATCCATGAGGTACCGCTCCTTAATCAATTATGCCGTATTGGCTTAACATCCATATAAAAGGCAATTCCAAACGCTTGGGCGCGGTAAGGAACTGCAATACGTCTCTCGAACTGCCCTCGATATGTTTGAGAGCCTCGTCGAATCCCACGGTGGAAACGCCGAAATACTTGACTTCCGAAAAATACTTTGCGTTGGAATTTATCAAATCAAAAATATTTTTATTATTGTCCTTGAAATGCCCTTTCAAAAAGCTTTCAATTTCGGCGCTCGCCATATCGATATTATTTTGAAGAGCGGATCCTGCATAACGCAGTTCCTTGCGGACGAATAAAGCCATATCCTTGACATCGCCCCTCAAACAGTGTGAATTCGAATCGAAATATTTTTCGTATTTATCAAATTTTGTAAGAACAACGGCAAGAGGTAATTTTATTACCTTACCGAATGTTTTTTCGGCGTTGACAAGTCTGTCTATAAACCTACTCAAGGTCTTATATTGATTTTCCTGTATATCGTCGCCTTCCTTCTCACCGTTAAAAATAAATATACAGCCCAGTCTATGAGGGTTATCTATCAAAGGCAAATCACTGTTTTGAGATGTCTCGTTATTGGGTGAAAAACTTTCGCCGGGCATATCGTAGACGAAAACATAGTTCTTTCTCGTTTTTTTGAAAAGAGAAGCCTTTTTCTCGAAAGATAAAACTATAGGGTTACGCTCGAGAATATCGTATTCATTCTGCTCCGCCGTTTTTTTAGTCGCATCGGGACAATGTCCCGTACGTGCGTTCCAAACAAAGTCTTTATGCACTTCCGCGCGCCACGTTTTGTTTTTGGACAGGACAAAATCATTTTCGTTCTGCACTTCGACGTTTTGCAGTCTTTCTCCGAATATCCCGCCGTTTCTGAAATATAAATTCAAAGGGGATTGATCTATTGCGACGTATTCCCTCTTCTGCTCGAAAGGGAACATCCTTGTAAGCATAAAGGATTTACCAGAACGGGTTTCACCTATGACGGCAAGACGGAAGGAATCCGCCCCGAGGAAATCCTGAGGAAGAATACGGCAGTATTCGCTGTCGCCGGCCCTCGTCTTTGCAAAACCGCTCTTTGATTTATTTAAATCTTTATCGCAATACAGACATCCTTCAACAGCCTTGTCAGCTGTTTTTATAGACGCATAGGAACCGTTGACTTTTAGGTAAGATCCCTGGCATGAAACGCCGCCGGACTTATATCTATCGTTGCCGTTATAATCGTTCCATTTGATTTGTCTGTGACAAAACGGACATACCAACTCCTCTGCAGTTGCTTTATTGCGCCGAGAGTCACCGCTTACCTTACACTTGTGATTTGAAGCCATTTGTTCAAGCAATAAGTATTTTTCGTCCGACTTATCTTTAAAAGTGAGATAAAAACCGTTAATGTCAGCCTTGCCGTTATACTTAAAAGAGATCTCTTTACCCGATAATTCGAATTGTCCAAGATCTTTACCGCGTTCCCTGTGATTTAAAATTACTTCCGGTTTTTTATCGGTTTCACTGGATAACAAATTTATCCTGATTTCGGTATTTTCTGCGTGCGGCTTTTGCTTTTTTTCTTCTTCCCCATCGTTGGAAGGGCTTTCTACCGACTTCTCGTTCTTTAAGGAAATCTGATAAACAACTCTCTTACGGAAAGTGAAATTTGTGAAAAAGAAGTAATCTATATATTTGACTTCGTCGTTATTTTCGGCCTTATGTAACAGACGGATTTTTCCGTATCCGTTCAAATTAAATTTAGGATTAAAGCTTCCCATTATATCGAAACGGCGTTCAGCTTGCCAATATTCCATATAATTCATAACTTCAACTCTACCGACGAATAACTTATTGTTTTCCTCAAAAACATTTGCAAAATTTACATTTTTACCGATGTGTCCGCCTGGATTAAATTGAACTTGTGCCACGTTAAAAGTCTTGCTTTCAACATACTTCTGCGCCTGTCTTTTCCATTCGTTTTCCCAGTTTGTATCGGTATCTGAAAGCTGTTGTTCTTTAAAATTTTCCGTTCCGCAACTCCATTCGGGAATAATCGCAAACAGCTTATATTCTCCTCTGTTATCGCACTCCACAAAAAGTTTGGGCTCGGGATATTCCTTGTCGCCGAGCTTACCCGAATTCTCGGGCGAGGGAATAATGCTGTATTCAAAGAAAAACTCGCAAGG
This sequence comes from uncultured Christensenellaceae bacterium, assembly GCA_910588645.1. GTDB lineage: Bacteria > Bacillota > Clostridia > Christensenellales > Borkfalkiaceae > Coproplasma. The sequence goes on along the minus strand of CAJUOY010000001.1, from coordinate 27,877 downwards.
TTTTTGAACGTTCCATTTTAATTCCTTGTATAAAAGGCTCAATTCATCTACGTACCCGTCAAGTTTATTTTGTAATTCTTTAACCTGTTTACCCTTTGCTCTATTCATTTGCTTTCTTACCTCAGAAATCTTGTCCCCTATATCGTTTAATTTAGCGTACAGGTTTTGTATAAATTCAAGATCTTTACTATCAACTATAATAGATTGAATTCCGACTTTTTCGGTAATCCAGGTCTCTATCTTTTTATACCACTCATTAGCGGACTTAATTTCTAACGACGTTATATCGTTATCGATATCATTTACTATATTGAATGCGCCGCTTTTTTTATCGCTTAACTCGCCGGGTTTTTCTTTTTGCAGTTTTTCCTTGTTTTCTTCTGTCTTTTTATCTGATTGACTGTACTCGGAAATTTTAGCTTCTAAATATTTTATCTTTTTATTTATAAGCACAGTATTACTGTTTTTATCTTTAAGATCTTTTTCTAGTTGTGTCAAAAAAGCTTTTAAAGTAATGATATCTTTGCGGTTTTGAATAACCAACATTTTAAAAGTATCAAAATCCGAGTCGTCGACTTTACCGCCGACTTCTTGTACGCCGCTATTGATTTCGTCAAGCTTTTGCTCCACTACTTCAAACTCAAAAGTACTATCCTTGTCGGCTTTCGCGCTATAACTTTCTCCGCAAGCCGAACAAACTACATTTTTGCGTTTGTCGAAAATCAATCTTTCACGGGAATATCCGCAATTAGGACAGGTGCGGTGAAGCCACCTTACTCCGTCGTCGGGGGCGCGTTTTATTTCCTCAATGGAAAAATCTCCGCTTCCCCCCTGCAACAAAAGCTGTTCCATCATGGCTTGATTGACTTCGATAAGCCCGGTTAAATTATCAAATTTTGTATTTATGTAATCGGCAAGATAACTTGCGAGGTAACCGCTATCCTTACCTTTGAGTTTTTTGGAAATAAATTCTTCCTTAACCGCCCACAGGCAATCGACTACCAGTTTACGCGTATCTTTATCGGCATTGTTAAAGGAAATAAACTCTTTGCAAAGTTTATCTTCTATAACGCCGCTTGTATTTATTTCATCTATACAGTCGTTAAATATTTTTTTGACGCAAGAGGTATCCTTTCTGCTTATAGCTTTCTTAGTGTCTTCCGATAACCTGCGTTTGAATACCTGCTTGTTTTCCGCCTGCATATCCTCGAAAAGCTTGTTTAACTTATCTATCTGTTCTTCGGAGGAAGCTTGGGTTTCCAAATACTTCAATATATTTTTGAAATTATTCGACTGCTCGAACTTATGAACAACAAAACCTAAGCCTTTTTCCGTCGCGTCGCCGAAGAGTTCTCCTAAAGTATTGGCGGCTACGTCACCGAGAAATCCCACAACGCCACAATTACTTATTAAACTTATTATACCTTTTACCGAATTTAATAAATCCGTTATCGCCATTTGTCAGTCCCCTTTTACCTCAAGTATTTCCTACTGTTATCAATACGCTTGCTTTTTAATTTGACGGACGGTTATTACGTCTATTTCGGCGCCGTATTTTGAATCTATAAAATCATGGCGTAATTTCCTATATTCATCCGAGTTCAAAATATAATCCGTCAGATCTTCCGCCTTAAAATCGCTTGATTCCTTCACGTATCTTTCAACGACTGTTTTTATGTATTTAAGAATTATATCCCTGAAAACGAGGCTCACCCCGCACGGCGCGTCGCTTTTCACAAAAAAATCCGCAAGGTATTGCTTGCCGTCCTCTATCTCAGTCCAACACTCCGTTTTATTTTCGAATTTTTCCACGCACATTTTAGGTAAAATGACGGAAACTTCTGCTTCTCCCCAAATCATCAAACCTTCTACGTTGATTCCCCAAGGCACGGAAAATGAAGGTTTTACGGCATATTCCAAAATTTCCTTTTTGCGTTCTTTGATTCTCGTGGCTATAATCTGCATAGTTTTTCTCTAACTCCACAAAATTTTTCTTTTCTATTATGGATCAAAAAAATCCGTAATTTGTAATTTTTAACGCGACAATAGGCGCATTTAATACTTTAAAAGTTGCTTTTTTCCATTATATTTTTTATTATAACACGTTTCAGATTATTCTACAAGTGTTTCACGAAAAAAATTCGAATTAAAATTCAGTAATTTCTTAACAAAAAAATACCGCCGACCTGCAAGTCGGCGGTAAACAATTATTACGTCACATTAAGGGGGAAACAAGTTTTAAAATCAACTCTATCAATTTGCTTACGGGATTGAATTTTTTCAGTTCCGCTTCCTCATTGAATTCGAAAAATCTATTGAAATCTTTCTGAATTTGTCCTTTGACAATTTCATCGTCCGTAACCATACCGTTGTCTAACTCCTGATAAAACGCCCGCATATCCAAATTCACGGATCCCACAACCGCGACTTGTTCGGTAAGCATTACCTTGCTGTGTACGAACTCGCCGCCCGAATAATAGACCTTTACGCCGCGCTTTATAAGCTTGCGGGCGTTGGATATGGTGATCCTGTAAATATATCTGTAATCGGGGACGCCGGGAAGTACCACCCTTACGTCTACTCCCTCCGCGGCTTTTTTATAAAGTAGTTTCATAAACCTGCAGTCGGGCACGAGGTATGGCGTCATTATATAAAGTTTTTCGGTCGCCGATAAAACCACGTCTCGGTAAACGCTGCGGCAGACGTTCCCCTGCATTTCAGGTCCGCCCGCATACGGAATAAACAGCGAGCAATTCTCCGCCGCGTCGAATTTATTGAGATATTTTTGTGGATCGAGTTTTTCGCGCGTCGCAAACTGCCATTGGCGTATAAACTGCGCGGAAAGTCCGTCCACCGCCGCGCCGTCTATTCTTATGCCGGAATCCTTCCATACGCCTTCCATTTTACGCTGATTGGCACAGTCGTCTATGAGATTTATTCCGCCGGTATAGCCCGTTTTTCCGTCCACCACTACTATTTTTCTGTGATCGCGGTAATTCAAACCGAAGTAGAATGGAGAAAACAGCTTGTGAAAGGGCTTTATCTTTACGCCTGCCGCCTTTATCTGTTTTTTGACGAAAGAAGAGAATACTCCCGCCGAGCCCACGTCGTCGTAAAGCATATATATTTCTACGCCCTGGGCCGCCTTTCTGCGAAAAATCGAGATAAGTCTGTCAAGAAACACTCCGTCAGCTACTATGAAAAACTCTATAAAGACAAACTTTTCCGCACCGTCTATCCGCGCAATTATGTTGTCCATAAGCTGTCGCGCGTTGCCGTAATATTTGCCGTCCGTGCCGCAGTACGCAAGATAACCTTTTTCCGAAAGGTAATTTCCCGACGGCGTCTTTTCAGAGCTTACCGTATAATCGTTAACAGGACTTTTTACACGTTTTTTTATAGAGGAAAAATATCTCCTGTGCCAAAAATAGCATATCTCCCGCCGCGATAAAAAGTAAACTATAAAACCGCTGCCGAAAGAAATACAGAACAACAGACACCAACTTATTTTTGACTGAACGTCATCTTCGAACAGGAGAATACCCAGTCCAGTCAACGCGGTAACCCCTACGCACACGTAAAAAAATATCGGATAGTTGCGCGCAAAAAATGCGTAAACCGTACCTATCAATAATAGTTGAAACACAACGAAAAGATCAGCCGATACGGCCCTTAAACCCGTACCGAAACCAACCCATTCCTTATGTATTCGCTTTGCTTCGTACCTGTGCCGCCGATAATAGCGGCGCAGATTTAAAAAGTGCTTGTCCATTTTTTATAAAGACATTATAACGGAAAACGTTAGCTTTGTAAATATCTTTTACAATAATTGTCCTAATCCGCGCCTCTTTCGCCTGCATATCTCCCGCGCAAGATACAGCGCGGGCGTGTCTATAAGCGAAGTAAAAACGTATATGACGTAACTCGAACCGAAAATCGATGCAAGCGTAATAAAATCATACGTCCCTGCAAAGGCTATTACTGTAAACAACAGCGTATTTAAAAGCTGACTTAAAAGCGTGGAACCGTTGTTCCTCAACCAAAGAAACTTATCCGTATTTTTGAATTTATTCTTAGTAAAATCCCACCACTTGTGGTACAGCCACACGTCGAAAAACTGACTTATCGCATATACGGAAAGCGAAGCCAATATCATTCTCGGCGTGTTTGAAACTATCTGGGATATTGCGCCCATAGCCCCGTCGTTTTCGCTCGGCGTATACAGCAACCAGCTCTGCGACAGTACGAGGAAAAACACCTGCGAAAATATACCTATCATTACGGCCTTGTTCGCAAACTTCCTGCCCTCGCATTCGGACAAAATATCCGTAGCAAGAAAAGTAGATGCAAACAGTACGTTCCCGAGCGTCTGCTCCATTCCGAACGCGTTAATGAGAATGAGAACTTCTATATTCGCAAATACCGCGGCAACGGCAGAAATACAGTACAGTCCCGATTTTCCGAAGAGAGCGTATCCTGCGAGAACCGCGCCGAAGATGAATATTACCGATAAAATCAAAATAAGCTCGTTCATATTCAGTCCCCCACTCCGAAATCAGTATTTTCCAAGAGAACGTCCACCCTGTCGTTATCGTGTATAAGCGGATAAACGCGATCAACGAATAACGCTATAACTTCTTTATCTGGCGATACGGCGGTTGAGTTGGGACACATAATATTTATGCAAATCCGCTCGAAATATTTCAACCCGAGTTCAACGTCTTTTAACATACTTTCGACCGTCTGCCCGCTTACGCCGAACAAAAAATTTGCCTCGTCAAAACTTTCCGCTATGGCTTCGGGGGAAGTTTCGCGTATTCCCTTTTTAAGCACGTTTTCGCGGAACTCATAGTCGAACGTTTCCAACCCGAGTTTCATCTTTAATTCAATGCCTTCGAAATATTTCCTCAAAGACGATATTTTTTTGCGGTACATATAGTGGGCCTCGAAATGAAGGACGCCTATTCCCTTTTGGGCGCAGACGCTCTTAATTAGCGCCAAAGTATTTCCGTCAAGCTCGAACACCGAACCGCTGTTGATAACTTCAAGCTCGCCGTACGCCCCCGTCACTCTTTCGAGAACAGACTTGTTGAGAGCGTAGTTCTCGTTTTCGTCCGCGCACATATCGTAATGATAATCACAAAACGAACACTTTTTGTAAGCGCAGCCCCTGCCGCGCAACAGCACTATCTCGCGCTTGCGTTTTTCTTCTATAATTCCGTATCTTTCCATAAATAAAAAAGGACGCCTAAGGACGCCCTAAGGGTATACTCCCCCTTAAACTACTCCCTTAGTTTTGTTTCTGCGCTTTGCGCAAGGCAGGAGGGTTACGAACTGCAATAAATATAATATCAATTACAAGCCGTGCGTGTCAACAAAATTGTCCAAGGATAATCGATTTAAGATCACACTTTCCTCGCCCGTTGTAGCTGAAAAATAGCGGATGAACGCCGTCGGTTACATTAAGCGGCGCGGTGAACGTTCCGCATCCGTTTACCGGAATTCGGGCAACTGTTTTTTCACCGTCGGTTACAGTGAACTCACCCTCAGCCCTGCCCGTTATCTTTACCGAAACGGCAGTCGCGCCGTCAAATGAAAAATACTTAAACCCGACAGTCGTGCCGTCCGACACGTCGGCGATATACTGGTCGGGACTGTCGTTCCTGTCCTTGCCCGTCTGCGTGAAATACGGTCTTCCCTTACGCTTGAACATAAGGTAAAACGCCCCGCCCTTTTTACAGGTAAGGTTGCACGCTATCGAAGCGGAGTACTCGCCATTGCCTGTAAGCGGCCGCCCGTTAAGCCCCTGGCTTGTGGTTTCCACCTGTTTGATACTTCCGTCCGACTCAATAATAATGGGTTCGGCGCAGGCCTGACGGGAAAAGCAGTGACGATTAGTGTGTCTGTGATAGAAAATATAGTATCTGCCGTCCTTGTCGCAGACGATAGAACCGTGAGTATTACCCGTAAAGTTGCTCGCATCCCTTATGCCTTTAATGCCTCTCAGACCAACGTCGCCGATAGAAACGATAGTACCGCCGAACCTGAATTTGCCCAGCGGATTATCGGATACGGCGTAACACAATTCGTGCCCGAGAAAGGATGAGTAAATAAAATAATACCTGCCGCCTATCTTGCGCACAGACGACGCTTCGAAAAACTCGTGTCCCTCGTAAGGAGTGCCTTTGCCGCTCTTCCTGCTCTCTACGCCGATAAGCCGCACGCTCTCCACGGTGATCATATCGTCCTTCAATACAGCGCATACGGGCCCCTTATCCGCATACTTTTTTGCGCCGAAAAAGGGAAAAACGGGCGCAAATCCCGTATACAGGTATACTTTCCCGTTTTCGGCAAACACGCCCGGATCGAACTGAAACAAATCCCCCTTTCTTCTTCCGTAAACAGTACCGTCGGGATGACGCACGTAACCGTAAAACTCGTACTTGCCCGCAGGTGTATCGCAAACGGCAACGCCTATGATGCCCTTTTTACTCACAAAATAATAGAGATAGTACCTGCCGTCGTAACCGCGGCAAACGTCGGGAGCATACATCGGCATTTTACCGTTTTTATTTTCGGGATCGTCGGAACGCCGCCATATTACCCCCTCGTACCGCCAGTCCTTTACGTCGTCATCAGGACAGGACCAACAGACATAATCGCCGAGGCAGAAGCCCTTGCCGTTAAAGAGATCGTGACTGCCGTAAACGTAAATTCTGCCGTCGAAAACGTGCGGCTCTCCGTCGGGCACGTATTCGTAGTTTGGCAGATAGGGGTTAAAACATTGTTTTTCACAGTTACTCATAGCAAATTAATTTTACCTTTAATTGGCGTTAAAGTCAATATGTAATTAAATAATCGATATACTTATTCATATGTCGAACCCTGCACTTTTCAAAAATTCAAGAAAATCTTTTTCCCTCTTGAAAACGGCGGTATTTTCAAGAATTTTATAACATATATTCCCCAACGCTTCCCGCATTGCGATATGCACGTCCGTTTTATCGGAAAGTTTTTTAACTTCGTCAAAGACGCGTTTAAACTCCTCCAGCTCCTCCGTAAGGCTTCCTTTTACGACGCATTCCTCAACTTTTGCAAGTTGAGCTTCCAGTCTGCCTGGAAGTATAAACAGCCCCTGCGCCTCTATCAACCCGATGCTCTCCTTTTTTACGGAGTGGTATTCGGGATGAGCGTGAAACACTCCGTCCGGATACCTTTCGCTTGTTATATTACTGCGTAAAATCACGTTCATTTCGTAACCGTTGACAGTCTTTATAACGGTTGGACTGACCGCGTTATGCCCGCCGTCTTTATCCCGGGCAATTATACCCAGCGCAGGGTTATCGTAATTTATCCAGGCTTTACGGATACGCTCGGCGACTTCCGCAACTTCGTTGCGCTTATCGCTCTTTATCCTGATTACAGTACCCGGCCAGTCTAAAATCCCCGCCAAAACGTAGGGATATTTTTCGTCCCTTATCTGCCTTTTTATTTTAGCCCTATGCAACGGCAATATTTCCCCGCCGCCCTGATAATGGTCGTGCGACAGTACGCTTCCACCTATACCGGGCAACGGGGCGTTGCAACCCGCGAAATAATGTGGGTATTTGTCCACAAAATCCATTAACAGTAAAAAAGTATCCCTGTCTATGCGCATAGGCGTATGACTTGAATTGACGATAATTCCGTGTTCTTTTAAATACCCGTAAGGCGAGTACTGCCAGAACCAGGACTGCGAACAGAGCGTAAGCGACACCGTGCGAAGATTGCGCTTACCGCGCGCGCCGTAGCCCTCGTTTTCACGGCAAATGACGCACTTGCAGAAGCCTTCCTCTACGCTGTTGCCTTTGATTGCCGTCTCGGGATCTCTAAACTCGGGCTTAGCCTTATTAATTGTAACGATCAATCCGTTGGAAGCCTGAAACCGCAAATTTTTATCCAGCACCGACTTTTTTACATAGTGATTTTTAACGCAATAATCGTAAAACCAATCCGTGGCGGCTTTGCTGCCGTTCTCCTTTAAAATCTGCCCGAAGCGCGCGTTTATTTCCGAAGGCAGTAAACTCAATTCGCCGTATACGGCGTCGGCGATATCGTCACCGTCAAGCCCGCTTTCAAGTATTTCCAATACTCTGTTGCGCTTAAACCCCATATCCTCTTTTTTGAGTTCGAGATTTTCCTTTGCATACTCTACGTATTCGTCAGCAAGCTTTAAAATATCGGTCATAACCATTCCTTAATTAAATGTTAATGTTTTTTACCCAATAATTTAAGATATTTCAATACATGCGCATTTGTGCTTATTGTCCGATAAATTTATCGGTTGCAATTAAAAAAAAACGTTGCGTAAAGCGCATTTCCAATAGGGAATTAAAAAACTTAATTTTTAAAAGTTGCAATTTCAATCGATGGCAAAAAGCTCCCGGACAATTGTCCGGGAGCCTTTAAATATGTGTTTATTTCCACCGTTAAGCGGAAGTGCGTTCAAAGCTGCCTATTTTATTGGCTTTGAGATCGTCGTTCCACAACCCGTCGTTTGCGAATTTCACACAGTACAGAGGTGCGCTTTGCAACTCTTCTCCGTAAATACGCAGATAGACGTCGTATTTTCCGCTTTCAAGACCAGGCTGCGCATTGAATTCGAGCTCATCCTTTACGGCAATTTCTCCATAATCCGCAATATACACCGCCGCGCCGGTACTGTCGGTAAATATCAGCTTTGCCCGCTTGTTTCTGTTCAAATTTCCAAATCCCGCGTTTTGCAACGTAAGGCGGACGTTCAGCTTTTCAGACGAGGCCGAATAAGTAAATACTGAGTTTTTCAATACTAATCTGTATCCCAAACGGTTCTGTATGTAAGTAAAGGCGGTTTTGCCGTAATATTGTTTTTCTAATCCGCACGCTTCGGTATAATAGCTGTTTTTCCACTTGTTGATTACTCTGTTATCCCACTCCACATTCAGATAACTTAAATGAATTTTATTCATTTCGGGCAGACACTTTTCAATATTGTGGAGCGGGCTGTCGGGGACGGTAACTTCGCCGCCGAACGGCAAATGAGCGTTTTGGGCGCTTAAAAAATTTATATCGCGTTCTCTGTTAAGGTAAGTACCCAAATCACTTTCGGAGCCCAGATATCCGTCGTTATATAAGCCTAATCTGTAAGCCTTTTCGTCGGGCGATATTGAAATTTCTTCAACCTTGTCGTCAGATACGTTAATATAATTGTATATCATTTCAGGCGTCCGCACTAACACGGGTATTTCGGAAGCGGCGGTTAAAAAAGCGTTTATAAGCGGTGTTATATGCGCAGAATTTGCCGCCGCACTCGTATGCATTTCGCCCCAGGGGCCTATAAGTCCCGTTTCAATAGCGGTGACCGTATTCACATAACGGTTGAGCACAGAACAAACACTCTCCACATGCCCCAACATAACATCGAGAGCCGGCTCCTTATCGGCACTGCCGTTGTAACCGGGATCGTAAGCAAATCTAACGATCGCATTTTTATCGTTTTCTTTAAGGCAAGAAAGCAACGCGTCCAATCCTTTCAGCGCATTATCGGTGAGCGGCTTGTCTGCCACGTTATTTGCCGCCGCAGAAAACGCGCTTATATCGCAACGCAAATGATATAGCTGCGTTTGTGAATTTATTACGCCCTTATTGTACGTCGCTCCGTTTTCGTTGATTTTGACATATATAGGACGGTAAAACCCCTGATCGGGATTAGATATTTCCTCCGTGCTTTCCTCGTAATTCAAATCCTGAACGTGCTTTTCGTCTGCGTCGGTTGTACCGCACGCGGCAAAACCCGCGGCAATGATAAAAACCGATAAAATTATCGCTGTTAATCTTACTTTCATATATATAATCCTTTGTAAGGTAATTGTATCATATTGTCAATAAAAAAACAAGCGGTTGACAATGCGCCGTTCCTTTTGGGTGCGACGCTTCTTTATGTCGGAAGACCTCGTTTACGGTATAGTGTCTGATAAAATAGCGCAGTTCCCGAAACTGCTCTATGGTTGACCAAAGCGATTTAGTTTTGTTTTATGTTGAGGAAAAAGAAAACAGCGGAGCATACCGTATCATCGTGATTATCATAATAGCATACAAGATAATAGTTATCCTTATTCCATACGACCACAAGCGGATTAACAACATATCTTTTACCATCTTTGCGGTACACTTTATTCTTTTTATAATCTAACGAATAGTACTGAAATGACACCTTTTTATTGTTAGCTATGGCTTGCTTTAATGTGTCTATTGTATAAATTATATACCTATTATTTCGTTTTGGCATTGTACCGAATCGCGCAGCTAATGTCAGATCCGTTGCCTGATAATCACCCATGGTCGTCATCAATTTATTTGTCAAAGTTTGCTTTTGCGTAGCACTCAATTTTGAAGCCTGTACCGCATCAGCAAGAAACGCAATCTCGGCACTATCAAAATGGCGGTTGACAACATAAAAGTAACAAAACTTTTTCTTGTATGATAATACTTCATAACCAAACTCATTTAGAAGCACAATATCTTGTAAAAGAATCCTACGTGATACCGCTATATTCTTTTCAGCAAGTAAAGCAATAATTTCGTCCGTGTTAAGAGCGTGATTCTCGTCAGTTAGCCGACAAAGCAAGTCATACAAAACAAGTAGTTTAATTTTTTGTTCAATTGAATGCGCCATAAATAATTACCTCTCGTTAATATAAGTATATCATATTTCAACGATAACTTCAACCAAGATAAAAGGGTTGCCCTTTTTGAGCAACCCTTTTTTAATATTGCTATGATTAGTTATAAATCTTTCCAACTTCTCCATAATCGTTATTTGACGACCACAAAGAGCTGTTTTTGGAGTTCACGTAATCACCTGCTTTACCGATTATTGCCGCACGTGTACTCGAACTACCTGCCGTAACTTTTTCGTAGTTGACATTATTAGAAATTTCGAGATAAACATAGTAATCATTATAGCTATATCTTTGGTACATACCAGTTGCTTGTCCCGCAACGCCGCCTGCGTAGTCACCCGTCGCAGTTACCGTTCCATTATTCTCGCAATCCGATATCGTTGTTGTATATGTACCATAGCTGGACGGTCTCGTGCTTTCCATTATTCCAGCGATTCCGCCTACGTAAGATGCACCTGTAATACTTGCTTCATTCTTGTTGGTCTTCACACTTCGGCTTCCTGTAAACACAACTCTGCCTGCAATGCCACCAACATTAGTCGATTGCAACGCTGTAATTTTTCCGCTGTTTGTATTGTTTTCAATGGCATTATTGCAATAGATAGAACCTGCAATTCCTCCTACTCCTCTTCCTGCCAAATCAACGATTATATCTACATTATTTGTACAATTTGTTGCACCTGTACAATAACCTGCAATTCCTCCTACACAATATTTATTTATTCCATCTTCTAATATCGTGCCGAGCGAGTTAATTGCTCCATTATTTTTGCAGTTCTGAACATTGCCTGTATATCCTGCAATTCCACCGACATAACCTTTTCCTGTGATGGAATTATTGTTGTTCATATTCAAGGTGGAAGTATTTGCAGAATAACCAATATATCCGCCAACATAATTATTACCGACTATATCAACGCTGTTTACGCAAGCTGTTACTGAACGCACATAATCACCACCATAACCATAAATACCTGCAACGTAATCTTTACCCGAAACTTCTCCCTTGTTTTCGCAGTCAGAAATTTCGAGATAAACATAGTAATCATTATAGCTATATCTTTGGTACATACCAGTTGCTTGTCCCGCAACGCCGCCTGCGTAGTCACCCGTCGCAGTTACCGTTCCATTATTCTCGCAATCCGATATCGTTGTTGTATATGTACCATAGCTGGACGGTCTCGTGCTTTCAATCATTCCAGCGATTCCGCCTACGTAAGATGCACCTGTAACCGCACCATTGTTAGTGTTGGCATCGATTTCCAATGATCCGTTTATAGTAATATAGCCCACAACGCCACCAACTTTTTCATTGGAAGTTACACTTGCATTATTAACATTATTGTAAAGTTTTGTATTGGAATAGCCAACAATACCTCCTACGCAAGAAGCGTATTCGCAGTTTATTATTCCGTCAACTTCGCACCCTTTAATTGTACCTGAATTTTTACCCGCAATCGCACCAACATTATTGCCGCTACCGGAACCGGTAATATTAACATCTTCTAATTTAAGATTATTAACCGTTCCTTTCAATTCGGAAAAAAGTCCCACATTATCAGCGGATTTTACCTTGAGCGATAAGTTCTTTATGCTATATCCACCACCTGTTAATATACCCGTGAATCCGTCTATCGGAGTCCAGTTATTTTCAGAAGAAAGGTCAATATCTGCACCGAGCACATAACTCTTACTTGTATTTGCGATTGCTTTCAAATCTTCAACTGTATTAACCATATTACCTTTTACGGTAATTTCAACAATATTTGAAGTTAGCAAGCCGCTTGTTGAGTTTGTTGCTTGAATTTTAACCGTTCCCGGCAGATTGGCTCTGAAAAATTTGTTGGTATAATTATCGTTTTTATTTAAGTCCTCAAACTCAAACGAACCATCTACGGTATTTTCACCAACAATTTTCCATTCATAGTCTGAATGTATCATCTCAAAATCATAGGATTTTGTTATCGTGATTTCAACACGTTCACCCGCCATCATTTCAGTAGGACAACTAATGGTAAAACTCTTTTCCTTTGAGTTTCCACCACCGTCACCGAAACAGCCAGTTAATCCCATTAAACCGAAAATCATAACCGCTACGGCTAACAGGACGATGAGAAGATTCCTTTTTGCTCTTTTCATAATGATTCCTCCAAAAATATTATTCAGTCACCAATATTGGATCTGTATCAATTGCGCAAGTGTTTCCAACTTTATCAGTTGCAGTTATTGTATATGTAACATAATTACCTACAGAAAATGTTCCTGTTTTAAGTATTACTATTACATTTAAGTCATTATTAAAACTATCTTTTGCCGTTATATTTAAAACATCTTTAGCGTGTTCAAAATACAAAGTAACACCACCATCAGAAACCGTCTCACCTGTTATCAAAATAGGTGTATTACCGCTTCCCTTATATGATTTAATCTTTATATAATATAATTCCCCCGCTGACACAGAGTAAGTAATGCTAATATCTGCATTACTATTGGTATCAGCTGCTATTTGAGTCTGATTGCTATCCAACAAATATCCATCTATATCGCCCGAATTTCTCTTCGTCGTAATTGTAATATTTCCCGATACCAACGGCACAAATGCATACGTTTTCTCTGCGCCTGCCGCATAAGATTCACTATAGCTTACATTTACTGTAAGAGCTGTGAGTTCAATCTTAATCCATTTTGCATACAAAGTAATATCGCCTTCTATAAGCTGAGTAAAATCATATGGTTGTCCTGTCCCATTAGGAGATAAATACCAACCAGCAAAAATATATCCTTCACGTGTAGGAGTGGATGGATATTGTAACGATTCTGTATCCGTAATAATCTGACTTGCAGGTGCGTTACCATTTGCACCATTTAAATCAAAAGCTACAGTACAGCCAACATATGTAGGATTTTTTTTAATCGAAACGGTGGTCGATGATTGTGTGATTATGGGTGTTCCATAAATTTTTAACACAATGTATCGCACATCCGTATTGCCATATTCATCAACAACCTTTGCGGATAAAACCAATATACTGCCTGCGGTTTGTGTTCCTTCTTTTATTTCCAGCGAAACGCTTAATGCATTTTTTGATATAAAATCATATGCGGCAATTTCCAACGATTCAGCAGTAAATATGTCATCTTCTTTTATTTCTGACACATTTGCATCTGTGATGCAAGGCAATCCCTTAATCGTACCCGCATAATAACCAATAAAGGACCTATATCCGTTATTTGTTTTGCCTGTATTTTTCGTAGTTCTAATAGTGGTATCGGTTATAACTTGTCCAATCAAGCTACCCACATAATCACCACTGCTCGTAATGTTCGCCGTGTTCTCAGACGCAGATATTTCAAGGGTATTATATGAATATCCAATAAATGAACCTACATAATTTGATCCGGTTACATCACCAACGTTAATAAACGAATCAACTTTGCTTGCAGAAAAATATCCAGTAATACCACCAGTATAATTTTCACCGATAACATCCCCATTATTGCTACATTCAGTTATATTACCTGTTATATAACCAGCTAACCCGCCAGTATAATTTTTCCCTGCAACGTTACCATCATTTTGTGAACTGCTTATTGTTCCCGTAACATAACCAGCCAATCCTCCAACACGTGCGCCGCTGCCTGTTATATTAACTGTATTTTTGCAGTTGCTTATTAAAGCGCAATAACCCGCCAGCCCACCGACATAAGAATAGGCAACATCACTTTCCGTTATTGTTGCTGTTGAAACAATAGTTCCATAATTCTCACAATAATAAAGATTAGAACTATAGCCACAACCAACAATCCCCCCAATATAAGCCTTTCCCTCAACTTTATTTCTGTTGACAGCCTCTCTTAGATTTGATGTCGTGCGAGTATAGCCAATGTAGCCACCCGTATAATTGCCACCTTTTACATCCGCTTTATTTTCTGATGCGCTGGCTTCAAGAACGTTGTAGGAATAACCGAGCAAGCCACCGCAATAGTTATCTCCATTAATTGTTCCTTCATTTTTTGTGGTTTCAAGTTTACTGCCCCAAAAATAGCCCGCAAGACCTCCTGTATAAGCTTTACCCGTTACCGCACCAGCGTTATTACAGTTAACAATGTTACCTGTTACATAACCACCTAAGCCACCTGTATAGTTGTTCCCTGAAACATCACCCTCATTTTGTGAATTCGTTATAGCACCGTTAACATAACCAGCTAAACCGCCTACACGATAACCTGTACCTGTAATATTGACTGTATTCTTTCCGTTATTTATAGAAGCACAATAACCTGCCAAACCGCCAACATAAGAATATGCAACATCGCTTTCAGTTATAGTAGCCGTAGAATTTATTTCGCCATAATTCTCACAGTAATGAAGCGTTGTGCTAACTCCATAACCAACAATTCCGCCCACATACGCTTTCCCTGTAATAGTGTTATTATTAACTGCATTTCTTATAGTTGCAGTTGTCCTTGCATATCCAATATAGCCACCTGTGTAATTATCTCCTGTAACATTAACATTGTTTGCAGAAGCTGTAATTTCAAGGCTATTATAAGAGTAACCAGTCAATCCGCCCGTATAGTCGTCACCACTCACCACGCCTGCGTTAGTTGACTCATCAATCTTACTGCCGTTAAAATATCCAACAAGGCCACCTGTATATTTTTCACCGATTATTTCCCCATAACTATTACTCCCTGTAATAGCACCACCAATATAACCAGCCAAGCCGCCTGTTTGATTTTTACCTGTAATATTGCCATTGTTTTGTGAATTAGTTATAGAACCAATCACATACCCAGCTAAACCGCCTACTCGCTCTGATGTTCCGAAAATATCTACATCATTCTTACCATTGGTAATTGTATTGCACTTCCCCGCTAATCCTCCTATATATGAGTAAGCAGTACTGCTCTCAATGTACATTCCAGATGCTGTGATTGTCCCATAGTTCTCACAGTCAATAAGTGTAGTACTATCACCGCCGCCAATAATACCGCCGACAATAGCTTTTCCTGTAATGGCATTATTGTTTATTGAGCCTCTGATTGTTGCAGTAGTACGCAAATACCCGACGTATCCACCAGTCCAATTTGCACCAAATACATCCACTTTATTCTCTGAAGCTATTATATCAATAGTGTTATATACGTAACCAAGTAATCCACCAGTATAGTCACTACCTTTTATTAAACCATTGTTTGTACAATACTCAACCTTGGATCCATACATATAACCAGCCAAGCCACCGACATACGATTCACCGATTATGTCACCATTATTTGTACTATCGGAAATCGCTCCATTAACATTGCCTCCTAATCCACCGACACTATTATATCCCGTTATAATTCCATCGTTTTGAGAATTAGATATTGCACCAGTTGAATGTCCAACCAATCCCCCAACCCTTGCGCCTGTACCTGTAATGTTGACAGTATTCTTTCCATCAACAACTCCACCACAATAACCTGCCAAACCGCCCAAATAAGAACGCGTTGTACCTTCTTCTGTAATGGTACCTGTAGATACAATATCGCCGTGATTTTCGCAATCGGTTAGAATTCCTGTGCAATAACCAACAATACCACCAAGGTATGCCCTGCCTGTTACAGTAACTGTGTTAATCTGTCCACTGATATTACCGTTGGTATATCCGAACAGACCTCCAACATAGTATCTACCATTTACATTACCGCTATTTGAACTCCCTGAGCTACTACCTTGGCTATATCCTACGATTCCACCTACGTAATCACCTGAACTTGTAACAGTTGCTAAATTTTTGCGTTCCTTTGTTTCACCCGTTGCATTCCCAAAAATACCACCAACGCGATTTCCCGAAGCAGATATATCACCTCTGTTTTCAAGGGTATCTGCTGTTCCCGATATATCTCCAGCAATTCCACCAACATAAGAACCGCCTACGATTGTACCTTCGTTAATACAAAAATCAAGTGTTCCTGCTGATACACCTACAATTCCACCAGTATAATCATTTGCAGAAACAGAAGCATAGTTCGTACAATTTTTAATTGCCGCACCACTTGCATTATTACCGACCAAACCACCAACATTCGAGGATGTCTTTGCTTCTACTGTTCCAAAAACTGAACAATTACTAATTTGTCCTTTATTTGTTCCCGCAATTATTCCTAAATTAGACTGACCACCTCTTGCAGTTACAGTAACATCAACCACATTTAAGTCAAAAATATTTCCTGTAAGATTGCTGAATAGACCGATATTATTAGTATTGGAATTTATAACAAAATTCTTAATTGAATGTCCTGCTCCACTCAAATTCCCTGCAAAGTCAAAGGAATTCCAAATAGCACCATCCAAATCAATGTCGCAAGTTAACTCATAAGATTTAGTTGTGCCAGCAATTGCTTTAAGCTCTTCAACTGTACTAATCGTATTAGCATAAAAAGTGATAGATACAGTGTTGCTTTCCGCCACCACTTCTCCATCTTCAATATAGGTTAGTTTGATAGAAACAGAACCCGACTTGGAAGCAATAATATATGTATCCCACCACTTATTCTTATTATCTAAAGTATGAGAAAATTGAGCATAGCAAGTATTTTCACCAACAAACTCATACTTGATTTTGTCTTGCAGAAATGGTGAAAAGCTCGCAGATTTTTCAAGTTTAACAGGCGCTCCCACTTCAGCAGATTCGTCGATAGAAATAGTTATTGTCTTTGTACCACTCGATCCGTTATCTCCACACGCAACTAAGCCTATCAAGCAAAATGCGGAGAGAATCAAGGTCAAAATTATTAATGCTAAATGTTTCTTTTTCATATCAACACCTCTTTCTTTATAACTTTTGAAATGCCTTTTATTGCCAGTCCAACCAACACCAAGACTCCTGAAAAAATTGCGGATAGGGCAAGGAAACCCGCAATCGTTAATGAAAACGATGTCATAGCAGTTGTTACTGCTTCCAACGCAGGTAGCGACACAAAATACATTATTATATCAGCTATTAAAAGCAATCCTGCGATAAACAAAAAGCCTTTGAAACCGCCCTTAATATCGGCAGTACTTAATTCCATATGGCTTGAAATCATCAAAGCCAATATCATAAACAGCCACCACAAGATATTTCCCATATTTGTGAATTCAAAAATATGGGTCACTATATCCCAAAATAATTGGAAATATCCCGCATAAGTCGATGCTTCCCAAAAATTTGTAGATAATAGCTCGACAAACTGTATTTCAGCCATCACATCGGTAAATAAATCATTAACCATTAAAAACATTAGCAGGATCAACAAACCGCTTCCACATAAAATAGGGGCGATACCTATAAAGAAATTTCCTATCTGATGATATAAGTTTTTAGGATTGTATGTATGATTTACATATCCCAATGTTCCATCGGTTGAATTGGGCTGATAAAGTTTTATCTCTGTTATCTTATGTCCGAAAATAACACACATCAAAGCGTGACTTAATTCATGTATAGGCGTACCAACTACACCGGTAGCAAGTAAAATCTTCGTTGCATTATCACCAACAATCTTATAAAATGCTTTACGGCATAGGGCAATAATAAGTCCGAAAACCACTATTACCCCTACCGTAAACACCAACTGATATATAAAGTTAGTAAAAATCTCCATAACTATTAATCGTTATTATAAATAACAGATATTTCAGTTGACTTATTGGAATCGAGTTTATATATGCCATTATCATCAAACTCATTACCAAGCACCTGAACTTGAATTTTGTATGTTGCACCGACAGTTGTCATTGTAAACGAATAGGTTATGTACTCATCTGTTTTAGAAACAATGTTATTTCTTTCTATTCCTCCTACAAACAACTTGTAGCCCGTTGCTCCTGCTTGTTTCTTAACGGTAACCGTAATGGAATTACCGCTTGTTTCAACTTTGAAAGAATTAGAATTTGTTAAAGTATCCTGACGAACGGGTTGGGTAATTCTTGATACTCTTTGCGTGAACGAGTATATTTCAGAATTGATAATATCCGATCCGTTACCAACTGCTCTAATACTAACTTCAAATTCGCCCTCCGTAGTAAATGTGGGGGTATAAGAATTAGTTTTTACAACAGACCACGTGGCGTCTTTGCTCAACTTTATTTCGTATCCAGTTGCACCTGCAACTGCATCCCAAGAATAACTATCACCATTCTTAACAAAATTAGAAACCTGCGCTAATTTGGTAAATGTGAACGAGTTGGATTCAGGAGAATCTACCGTTTGCACATTATCTCCAAGCGCAACAACAGATACCGTATAGCTTCCAACACCAAAATTTGTCATAGAATACGAGCTTCCAGTAACACAAACTTCATTTGTCGCTTCACCGGATTTAGTAATCAGCAATTTATATGAATTGCAATTGATGCTATCAACGGACGAAGGATTCCAAACAAGCATATCCCCATTAACCTTAACAATCGAAGGGCGATTATACTTGCTTATCGTCTTTGTAGCAGATACATCGGAGTTAATAACGTCCGTTCCATTGCCGATAGCATAGACACTTATCTGAGTTCCGTGTCCTTCGGCAATAGTGCTTGCATATCCCATTAAATCGAACGAAGTAGAATCTGCATTATAAGATTCTGTTCCGAGAATGACTTTGTATGCTGTGGCATCAGGAACAGTTCCCCACGTCAACAATCCGTTGGTTATTATTAAATTCGACGGTGTTACAAGTTTTTTAACAGCTAATGCATTGGAGAAACCACCTGTTATTACTTCTTCTCCGTTGCCCATAGCCTGAACATATATAGAATGTGTTCCAGCCGCCATATCCGTCAATGTAAATTCCGTTGTAGTAACTTCTGTACGTTTTCCATCAACCGTCAATACATACTTGCTCGTATGATTTACCGAATCCCAATTGATAACATTTCCGTTTATCATCAAATTCTGCGGCGTTGCCAATTTTGTTACATTAAATTCAAGTGGTACTTTGCAATCAAGTATTGCACCGTCGGTCGTAACTGAACCACGCGCAATAATTTGGAAATTCACAACAGACTCTTCAACTTTATTTGTCATTTTGGATAAATCCACAGAGAAAGTTGAACCATTGGTAATAGTCGCAATTTCCACATCATCGGCAAGTAAGGCGTAACCTGATGCACCCAAAGAAGGAGTAAATGTTACCGATACCTGATTTTGTTCTAACGGTCTATTTATAATTTGTTTATTTGTTGGCGTTGCCAATCGTTTAACAGGATAAGCTGTACTAAATTTGGATTCATATATGCCACCCGTTCCTAACGATGTTGCCTTTACATATACAAGATAATCTCCTGCATCTTCAAAAGCATAATCGTAAACAAAGGTCTCTTCTCCTACTGCCGTAGTATGAATAACTTCGTTATCTTTTTCAATCTTTAACTCATACCCAGCACAACCTGTCACCTGATTCCAACGTATAACACCGTCGCTATAACTAACCACAGGGCTACGGAGAATATTGACAGTTATCTCATTTGACCAATGCGAGAACCAAAAATCGCCCTTGCCAATGGGATAAATTTGAATACGATAACTACTGCCGCTTGCAAGTGCGGCATACTCGTTGGTGGTTAACTCTTCATTATTTACAACGCCATTAACCTTTATTTTATAGCGAACGGCGTTCTCGGAAGCTGTCCATTTCAACTTACCATCCGTCACGGTTAATCCCTCAATAGGCGCAATATATGTATAGGTTTTCGCGTCAGAATACACCGAATCGTAAGTATTGTTATTTTTGTTTCCGACAGCATAAATCGAAACAGTAAAATCCTCGTTACCCGCGACATAACCATAACTATTTGTCGAAGAAGTGAACTCCTCATTGCCGATTTTTACGACATACGAAGTCGCATCTTGCACTTTCTCCCAAGTAAATACTTCGGAATCATATGTAATATTTGTAGGTGCAGATAAAACTGTTCCTGTTAATGTATCACTCCACAGCGAGTAGTAAGGAATATTTCCGTCAGAACTTTCCGCCTGTCCTTTCAAAGCGCGTACCTTATAGGAAAATGAACCTGATGTGGCAGGATAACTGTTTGTCCCAACCGCACTTGATACTATATTCCCATTATACATAATCTCGTATTTCTCTGCGGTATCTAACGTATTCCAAGTCAAATTACCTTGCTCTATAGCAAGTCCCGTTACTTGACCGATATTTTCGAAACGAATAGAATAAGTAGGATTTTTATCACTACCCTCTTTGATTACAGCTTCAATAGAAAAATCAAAATCTTCTCCATTGGAATTGTATCTGTATGAAACAGTACCTTCAGCTTGGCTGACAATAGATTCGGTGCCGTTATTTATGTTTATTTTATAATTCTTTGCATTTTTAACGGAACTCCAAGTAATTTGTTCGCCGTTGTAAGTAAGGTTAGTAATGCTTTTTGCACCACTATCACCATTAGAACAAGCGGCAAAAATGACGCCCACCCCTATTGCCATAAGCACACAAGCTAACAGAGTTAATAATTTTTTCATATTGTTACCTCCAATTTATTGATTATTATAACTCCAAATATGATTTGACATCTCGCTCCATTTGTCCGCTGTTCTATATTGGTCAAGAATGTCCATAGAATTTTTTACATAGATACCAAAATCCGCATCTATATCATAAAAAGCATCCGCACCCAAAGTTGGCGGCGCACACTCAACTATAATTGTTTTAAGATTTGAGCAACTTCTAAAAGCTCTATCACCTATCGCTACAATATTTTGCGATATAGTAATCTTTTCAATATTTGAAAATGAAAATGCATTATCAGAAATCTTAACAACTTTTTGCGCATTTAGAATCTCTGGTATTACAACATCTGTATCAGTACCAAAATATTGCCTTATCGCATAGCCCCCATCAACTTCTTCTATAGCAAAATCCCCATATATTGTGCCGAGCGAATAAATCTGAGATGATATGTTCCGCCAATTATTTTCCGATTGATACCGTTTTATCATTGTACTTGTAACATAAACAGAGAAAGTATCTGATACACCGGACAATGCTGTTGCATTCAATGTCGGAACTTTACTCAGATCTATTTTCATTGCCTTCAAATTCAGGCAATCCAAGAAAGCATCTGCACCAATAGTAAACAATGCCGCATTACCTGAAATTGTCACGTTAATAAGATTTCGGCTATTTTCAAATGCACCCTTTTCTATTGAAGAAATTTTGTTTCCAATTTCTATAAACTTGATTTTTGAACCGCTGAATGCGTATTCTGATATTTTAGTAGCTGAAGGATCAATCAAACAAGTTTCCGCGTCCTTTGCTGCCGGATATTGTACAAGATATGTAGAGTTGCCTATTTTGTAATACAGCACTCCATCAAGAGTCATATACTTTTCGTTAGACGGTTCAACAACTATATTCTCAAGTTTTGCCATATTACGAAAAGCACCCGTACCTATCGTTTTTACATTTTCGGATAAGTAAATATCCGTAATTAAACCACAATCAGAGAAAGTAAACTTTCCTATACTATTCACTTTATACGGTATATCAATGTTGGTTAATGCCGAACAACCAAAAAATAGATTATCAGGCAGACTTGTTATGGCTGTGGGAATATTAATCTTCTCTAATGCAGTACAGCCTTCAAATGCCGATCCTGTAAATTCACTTATAGATTGCGGCAATATAATTTCTTTAACCGTAGAAGAGTTAATTTTATTTATTCGCGTTACCTTTTTTCCGTAGTATGAATCGGGTATAACTATTTTTTCAGCATTACCATTATACGTTACTTCATATTCTCTATCTTTTGTAGAAGCTATCGTAGTAAATTGAAGAATATCGTTTGAACCAATTTCAAATTTCGCGTACAAATTAACGTAATCGTCCAAGTTATCTGTTATTGTATAAGGAAACTTAATTGCAGATAAATTTGTCGAATCAAAGCACCAAGAAACAAAACAATAGTTATCCTTTATGCTTGTAGGCAACTCCTTTAATACCGTCCCAACAGAATAGGTTACTTGATTAACTTCACTGCCATCTGTATTAAAAGCAAATGTGACAGTTTTCTCACCCCAATGTGCATATAATGTTGTTCCTGCCCCATTCAATGGATAAACACTATTATTGTAAATCTCGGCTTCCGTTGTCAAATTACCTGATACATCCGTGATTTGAACTCCGCTTGTTTTATCCGTAAACCAACCTAAAAAGGATGAACCACTCTTTTGCGGTACAGGAAATCGTGAAGAGATTTTTGCATCGTATGTAACAGCTAAATCGGATACGGTATTTTGCGCCGTTGCGCCACAATAATCAAAAGTTATCTTATAATTATTAGCTTCCCAATGTGCAAATAATTTTGTTGGGTTATCGCCTTTCCAAGTCAACCCTGCACTATCGCCCTGTGCATCAGTATATGCCGAGCCACCTTCTTGCTCACTATACCAACCCAAAAAGGTATAGCCCGTTTTTGTTGCACTACCAAAATTATAAGTCGAATCTATCTTTGCACTTGATTCACGAATTATTGTGTTACCATCATATAACGTAACAGTAATGCTATTCGCACCACAAGCAGCCAATAATATACATAACGGTAATATCAAGCCAACAAACGCTAATAAAAAGTAATTTACTTTCTTACGGTCTGCCATATGTTCTCCTTTTATTTTTCAACAATGAACAAATTAAATTGTACGCGTACACCTAATATCATAATAGGTGTATATATACAAAGAAAATTATAACACTTTTTCTTCCATAAAGCAAGTGCTTGTTGGTTATTCAGCATTAAAAATGTCTTATTTTATTTTTTAGGTGATACAAACTTTAAGATTTGTACACCTATTATGATAATAGACGAAAAAGTTAAGGCATCAGAGTTTTGACTCTGATGCCTTTTATATCAGGTCAGCACCAAATAAAATTTATGACGTGGCTGAAACCCATACGACTTACTTCATACTCGGAATAAATCGGAGATTTCTACGGTCATTTGTATGTGTTGCTCACTGAATACTATAAGGTTCTTATAACGGTGCGCCTTGATATCTCTCTTTCCGAAGTTTCCGTTTTGGGCGTATCTGTTATGCGGGCGAACTGACCATTATCGTCTTTACCATCGTGGCAAGATTTAGATACCGATATCTCCTTTCTGAATATTATTTTATTTTACACGAAAAGAAGCCGCACGAAAATTATCGTGCGGCTTCCTGTGAATTGCCAATATTAAATTGTAATGTTTTATTATTAAGAGCCGATACAATTTGCATCGGCTCTTATTTTGTTAGAGATATACGTCCACAATGATTTCTTCCCATTGGGATTCGCGCGTTAGCACGTTAAGAAATTTGCGACGATACTGCTTGGCTTCTTCAAAGCTAATGGAGAAAGACCAAAAAGGCTTATTTTTTGTTCTCCTTGCTTTGTTTAATAGCAGCCTGTACCACCGTGTTACTACGAGAGGCAATGTGCTTTTACATCTCCACAAATAATGTTCACTAATAAATGCTTTTATCTTCTGCAAATTTTTTCAATTCTTCCAATGCTTGCTCGTACTGCTTTCTATCAAAAACATATTTGAGCGGGATATGGTAATCAATTTGGTTATGCCCTAAAGCCTTCCAATAAACATAATGCTCGTCTTTTTCAATAAATACGGTCGGCGAACTGCATTCAACTACCCCACAAGTACAGCACAAAATTTCAACACCGTTTTTCTTTTGCCAATCCGTAATATCATGCGTAAGATTATTATATAATTCTTTAGCCGTTTGGTGAATGTAATCCATCGGCTCTTCCCATTTCTCCTTTTCCAAATCGGCAACTATATCCAAAAGCTCGCAGTCATTTATAAATATTCCTACAACTCCTCTGTAATTCAGCACTTCACCAACCGCGATTTGACCGTCGATTATTTTGAAAGAAATTTTTTCAGACACTTAAATCACATACCTACCTATTATTTTTTTTGATGCTTTATTTTATCACAAACAAATATAAAAGTCAATGACTTACTCGTTCACAATATATATTGCTACCATAGCTGCACAGGGGTGTGATGTAGTATTAAATAGGGCGATAATCAAGTGTTAACTTATGTGGAAACAATCGCGCCTATCGCAGATCTTGCAGCCACATATGAGCGATAAAAAGTGTTCAACTTGTGTGGAAACAACCGTTTTGCAAGCTGTATTTTACTATTTTCAGGCTAATTTCAACCTAAAAAATAAGGCCTACCCCTTTATAGGATAAGCCTTTAATTAATATATCTTGTGATTAGCGTTTCTTCGAAACACCAAATATCCGATACGATTACTTTCTCGGATTTTTGATGTTAGCCTGCGCAGCCGACAAACGCGCGATAGGCACGCGGTAAGGCGAGCAGGAAACGTAATCCAATCCGATATTGTGGCAGAACTCGATTGACGAAGGATCGCCGCCGTGTTCGCCGCAGATACCGCAGTGAAGCGACTTTCTCTGTCCCTTGCCCAAAGATACGGACATTTCCATAAGCTTACCTACGCCGGTCGTATCGAGACGAGCGAAAGGATCGCTTTCATAAATCTTATTAGCATAGTACGAAGGCAGGAATTTGCCTGCGTCGTCACGGCTGAAACCGAAAGTCATCTGTGTAAGATCGTTGGTTCCGAAGCAGAAGAACTCGGCTTCTTTTGCGATCTCGTCTGCGGTGAGCGCCGCTCTGGGAATTTCGATCATGGTGCCGACTTCGTATTTAAGCGCAACGCCGGAAGCCGCGATAACTTCGTCCGCTGTCTTAACGACGATCTTTTTAACGAAAGCAAGCTCTTTAACCTCGCCGGTAAGGGGGATCATAATTTCGGGAACTACGTTCCAGTTCTTATGACGCTTCTGTACGGCGATAGCCGCCTTAATTACGGCCTTGGTCTGCATAACCGCAATTTCGGGATAAGTTACGGTAAGACGGCAACCACGGTGTCCCATCATGGGGTTAAACTCGTGAAGATCGGAAATAAGCTGTTTGATCTTCGAAACAGGTTTACCCTGCGCCTTAGCAAGCGCCGCAATGTCGTCTTCGTCCGTAGGAACGAACTCGTGAAGAGGGGGATCGAGGAAACGGATAGTTACGGGCTGTCCTTCGAGAGCCTCCATAAGTCCTTCGAAGTCCGCCTGCTGCATGGGCTCGATCTTAGCGAGCGCAGCCTCTCTCTCCTCAACCGTTTCGGAACAGATCATTTCACGGAATTTATCGATTCTGCCTTCGCCGAAGAACATATGCTCCGTACGGCAAAGACCGATACCCTGTGCGCCGAATGCAGCAGCCTGCTTAGCGTCGTTGGGAGTATCTGCGTTGGTTCTTACTCCGAGAGCCTTATACTTGTCGGCAAGTTCCATAATTCTTCCGAAGTATCCGGAATTGGGATCTGCGGGAACGGTGGGGATAAGGCAATCGTATATAGTACCGGTGGAACCGTCGAGCGAAAGCTCGTCGCCTTCCTTGAATACTTTACCTGCGAGCGTAAACTGCTTATTAGCTTCGTCCATTTTGATGTCGCCGCAACCGGAAACGCAGCACGTTCCCATTCCGCGTGCAACAACCGCCGCGTGAGAGGTTTGTCCGCCGCGCACGGTGAGGATACCCTGAGCGTACTTCATACCCTCGATATCTTCGGGAGAAGTTTCAAGACGGACGAGAACAACTTTCTTGCCCTTCTTTCCTTCTATAACTGCGTCTTCGGCGGTGAACACGATAGTGCCCGCGGCAGCGCCGGGAGATGCGGCAATACCCTTGCCTACTACGTTGTTCTTATCTGCGTTTTTGAGAGCCTTAACGTCGAACTGAGGGTGCAAAAGCATATCGAGCGACTTAGCGTCGATCTGCATTATAGCCTGCTGTTCGGTTATCATACCCTCGTCTATAAGATCGCAAGCAATTTTGATAGCGGCCGCAGCGGTACGCTTACCGTTACGCGTCTGAAGCATATAGAGCTTTTTATCTTCGATCGTGAATTCCATATCCTGCATATCGCGGTAATGGTCTTCAAGAGTTTCGCATACTTTCTGGAACTGAGCGTAAGCCTCGGGGAATACGTCCTTCATCTGCTCGATAGGCATCGGGGTACGAACGCCTGCAACGACGTCTTCGCCCTGTGCGTTTACAAGAAATTCGCCCATGAGTCCCTTTTCGCCGGTTGCGGGGTTACGGGTGAACGCAACGCCGGTACCGGAAGTGTTGCCAAGGTTACCGAACGCCATCATCTGTACGTTAACCGCGGTACCCCAGCTGTAAGGGATGTCGTGGTCCATACGGTAGATGTTCGCACGGGGGTTGTCCCACGAACGGAATACGGCTTTAACCGCTTCGAAGAGCTGCTCTTTGGGATCGTTGGGGAAGTCTTTACCGAGCTGTTTCTTGTACTCTGCCTTGAACTGATAAGCAAGTTCTTTGAGATCGTCTGCAGTCAGATCTACGTCGTACTCGATACCCTTCTTCTCCTTCATTTCGTCGATGAGTTTTTCAAAGTATTTCTTGCCGACTTCCATAACAACGTCGGAGAACATCTGAATAAATCTTCTGTAGCAGTCCCAAGCCCAACGGGGATTATTGGATTTTGCCGCAATGGTGTTTACGACGTCCTCGTTGAGTCCGAGGTTTAAAATGGTGTCCATCATTCCGGGCATCGAAGCTCTTGCGCCCGAACGTACGGAAACGAGCAAAGGATTGACCTTATCTCCGAACTTCTTGCCGCAAACCTTTTCCATTTTGTCGATGTAAGACATAATTTCAGCCTGAATATCGGGGTTGATCTTACGTCCGTCTTCGTAGTACTGCGTGCACGCCTCGGTAGAGATCGTAAATCCCTGAGGCACGGGAAGACCGATTTTGGTCATCTCGGCAAGGTTAGCACCTTTACCGCCCAAAAGCTCGCGCATCGTTGCATCTCCTTCGGTAAAGAGATAGCAATATTTTTTTGCCATTTGAAATTCCTCCATAACTGCTAATAATTTTTTCTTGATAATGCAATTAAAAACGTAATTTTCGTTTAAAATTGCCCAAACACTATTTTAATATAAAAATATCTATTAATCAAGTGTTTTCAGAAAAAAATTTGTAAATTTGTCAAGCGTTTGCGAGTAGTTTTTTAGAAATTTTTAGTTTGACCACGAGCGAAGTTTTTTGTTGAGTTCGGATTGGGTAATACCCAATT